>NZ_AEUY02000001.1 GCF_000188035.1 Streptococcus pseudoporcinus LQ 940-04 | reverse complement strand
CCTACTTGATGAGTTTGCAAACATCGGCTTAATTCCAAAATTTGAGAAACTAATAGCGACAATTCGTTCAAGAGAAATATCAGCAAGTATAATTCTGCAAGCACAATCTCAATTAAAAGCAATTTATAAAGACCATGCAGATACAATAGTTGGTAACTGCGACTCTACACTCTTTTTAGGAGGAAAAGAAAAAACAACAGTAAAAGAATTATCAGAAACCTTAGGAAAAGAAACCATAGACCTATATAACACATCAGAAACAAGATCCAACCAAAAATCTTTTGGTCTAAATTATCAAAAGACTGGGAAGGAACTTATGAGCCAAGATGAAATAACTGTAATGGATGGCGGTAAGTGTATATACCAGCTAAGGGGAGTAAGACCTTTCTTGTCTGATAAATTCGATATTACAAAGCATAAGAATTACAAGTTGTTGGAAGATTATGATAAGAAAAACTTGTTTGATGTAGAAGAGTATTTAACAAATAGAGATAAGGTAAAGTTAAAATCAAGTTATAAAATAAATAGATTAAATATTTGAGTTTATGGAGAAAGCAAAATGTGTAAAAATAGAAAAACATCTTTAATTATATTAAATATAAATGGGGAGCAGTTTATTCTGGAAAGTGATACAGAACTCACAAGGGATAAGAAAAATTATATTGAAGCAATATGTGAGACAATGTACGATGAAAGTAATGAATGGTATGAAGATATATATGATATGTCCCCATATGATATAGCTGAGCTATTTGAAAAAACGGTAAAGGACGAAGTAGGAATAACTGTTACATTTAAAGCGATAGACCTTGAAGTATCGATTTTAGAAGACTAGAAATAAGGTATTAATAGGCGATAGACATTAAAAACTCTCAAGATAAATATCAGTAAGCATAATACTGCAAGCACAATCTCAATTAAAAGCAATCTATAAAGATTATGAGATACAATAGTTGTAACTGTGACTCCACACTATTTCTAGAAGGAAAAGAAATCATAGACCTAAATAACAAATCAGAAACAAGATCAAATCAAAAATCTTTTGGACTAAATTACCTAAAAGACAGGTAATAAACTTATGTGTCAAGATGAAATAACTGTATGGATGGTGATAAATGCTATGCCAACTAAGAGGAGTAAGACCTTTCTTGTCTTATAAATTCGATATTACAAAACATAAGAATTATAAGTTATTGGAAGATTATGATAAGAAGAATTTATTTGATGTGGAAGAGTTTTTGAAAAACAGAGATAAAATAAAAATAAATAGGAACAGTTTGATTACAAGATTATGAATTAACGTAATGATAAAAATATTTTTGGTATAATATCTATATATAAACCATGGAGGTAGGCATATGAGGTCTTATGAAAGTAAGGAAGAATTAAAGAATGAGATAAAGAAAACTTTTGAAAAATATATTTCAGAGTTTGACAATATACCAGAAGAACTAAAAGATAAAAGACTAGAAGAATTTGATAGGACACCAGCAGAAAATCTTGCCTATCAAGTAGGCTGGACGACTTTAGTATTAAAATGGGAAGAAGATGAGAAAAAAGGTATAGATGTTAAAACACCATCAGATAAATTCAAGTGGAATCAACTTGGAGAATTATATCAATGGTTTACAGAGAACTATGCCCATAAATCTCTATATGAACTAAAAGAACAACTAACAGAAAATGTAAAAAAAATTTATCTTATGATAGATGAATTAACAGATGAAGAATTATTTAAACCACATATGAGAAAATGGGCAGATGAAGCAACCAAAACTGCTACTTGGGAAGTATATAAATTTATTCATGTAAATACAGTAGCGCCATTTGGAACATTTAGGACTAAGATTAGGAAATGGAAGAAATTAGTTCTATAGATAGAAAAGTATAAATAAGTTTACTTAGGAGGATTTTATGGCAGTTGCAAATATCAAAGTTACATTAAATTGCCCAATAGAAAAAGTATGGGATAAAGTTACTGACCTTCGTGATTTTGGTTGGAGAAGTGATATCAAAGATATCAAAATTATTGATGATAAGAATTTTGTAGAGATTACAAAAGATGGGATAGAAACAAATTTTAAAGTTATAGAATGTATGAAACATCAATGCTGGTCTTTTGAAATTGAAAACGCAAATATAAAAGGAACTTGGATAGGAAAATTTTATTCGAATTGAGATAAAACAACATTAGATTTTACAGAAAATATTATTTCTAAAAAATTTACATTTAAACCTTTTGTAGGACTATATTTAAGAAACCAACAAAAACTGTATTTTAAAGATTTGAAGGAATCACTTAATTGTGAAGAAGCAAGTCATGTTCAAGTGTTATGAAAATAATGAAATAGATAAATTGGAGTAGCCTATTCATATATTTAGATCTTTTCGAAAGGATAAAACAATGATAGAAGGTAGACCTAAATTTGATAAAATCACATCGTTTGATGAGTTTAATAAATACTATTGGTATCGTGAAGAACTTTCACAGATATGCAAGTTATTAGGATTAGAATATAGAGGTACAAAACAAGAACTCACTTATATTATTCAGCAGTACTTTAAGGGTGATGTGATTAAAAAGTCATCAATAAAAAACATAAAGAAACAAGTTGATTATATTACTTTAGATATGCCTTTACTTGAATGTGGATTTTCCTTTAATTCAAAATTCAGAGAATATTTTTCTGTTGTAACAGGTGTTTTGCCTTTCAAATTTACTGCAGATATGGCAACGGCTTGGAGAAAAGTGAAAAGACAAAATGATTTGAGTTTTACAATTCAAGATATGCTCAAAGTTTATTATGGAAAATCAGATTATGCTAAGTATGATAATTCGGTTTGTCAATGGAATCAATTTTTAAAGGATTTTTGTGCAGACGAAATTAGTTGTAACTACTCTAATAAAATACAAGTAGCTGCAATTCTTTGGAAAGAAGTCAGAGATTCAAAAAACAAAAAAGTTTATTCACGAGAACTTATAAAAAAATATGAGGATAAAATAGAAGACTATCACAAGTAAACAGAAACTATTTTTTTGAATGAAAAAAATTAATACAGATAGATGTTATGCGATAGAAAGTAATAATTCTGTCGTCTTTTTTTTATGCTCAAAATTAGGAGGTCAAAATGGTAAGGATAAGAAGCCCCACTTAAAACAATTTAATATATAAGACATTTAGCGATTGAAATATAAGTTCAGTCGCTTTTTTAATTGAAATTTATGGATTAAGGAGAAGAAATTAATGGATAGAGAAATGATAAATATTAATGCAAATTTGGTTAAGGAAGCTGAATTTTCAGAATTTGAAAAAGATGGAGAAAGTGTTCAAGTAGCAAATTTTGCTCTTGTTAAAAAATATGGAAAGGGCAAAGAATATACAAATTGCTCAGTATATGGACAAAAGGTAGAAATTGTAAAAGAATTTGAAAAAGGAGATCTAATCCATGTCTTTGGATATTTCAAAGAAAATAAAAAAGGAGATAAGGTCTACAAAAATTTTATAGTTAAATCACTAAACAAAATAGAAAATAAGAAAGAAAACGAGGAGGAATAATATGGAATTTTTTACAGCTGGAGTTGGAGTTTTAAAGACACTTGTAACTGCAATTGGTGCAGGTTTAGGAGCATGGGGAGTTATTAACTTAATGGAAGGTTATGGTAATGATAACCCTGGTGCTAAATCTCAAGGTATTAAGCAGCTTATGGCTGGTGGGGGAATTGTACTAATCGGTATTAAATTAATTCCACTACTTGCAAATGCTTTAAATTAGGAGAAAGTCTATGTTTGGTATCTTTGACAAGCTAACTGAATTTTTTAAGGATATGCTACTCGGAGGTATCAAAGCAAATCTTGAGTCCATGTTCTTAGATATAAATGACAAGGTAGGAGTTATTGCAACTGATGTTGGTAAAACACCAATGGGTTGGAATGGAGAAGTATATAACTTCATAAAAAACATTAATGATAATGTTATTGTTCCAATAGCTGGTCTTATAATAACAGCAGTTTTATGTATTGAACTCATAAATATGGTTATGCAAAAGAATAATATGCACGATACAGATACTTTTGAGTTTTTCAAATACATTATAAAGATGTTTATAGCAGTCTACCTTGCAAGCCATGCCTTTGAATTTTCAATGGCAGTCTTTGATGTGGCACAAAATCTTGTAAACAAAGCGGCAGGGGTAATCACTACTTCTGCCACTGTTTCAGGAGATCAGATAGTTGCTATGGTTGATACATTAAAAGAAAAAGATGTTGGTGCATTAATAATGATATTAGTTGAAACAAGCCTTGTAAGGATTGCAATTCAATGTATATCTTTAACTATTACTTTAATAGTATATGGGCGTATGTTTGAAATATATGTCTACTCATCAGTATCATCCATACCATTTGCGACTATGGGAAATAAAGAATGGGGTCAGATTGGAACAAATTATATCAAGGGACTTTTTGCCTTGGGACTACAAGGTTTGTTTTTGATGGTATGTTTAGGTATCTACACTGTTTTAATAAGGACGGTACAGATTACAGATATTCACGCAAGCTTGTTTAGTATATTAGGATATGCTCTACTACTTGGACTTATGATGTTTAAGAGTGGAACAGTTGCAAAAAGTATTATGAATACGCACTAGGAGGAATAAATGATAAAAAAGAAAAATTGTGCTTTATTGGGACTTGGAATTTTATTGGGAGGAACTTATGAAATCGTAAAAGAGAAGAAAAGAAATGAAGAGATTAGAAACTTAAAGAAAAGAATAAATAGACTCGGAAGATGTCATAATGAATTTGTTATGTATCAAGGAGAATACAATGACAGAAATGAAGAAAAACAAGAAGAATTAGAAGAAAGAATTAGCTACCTAGAAGAGGAAACAACATCTAATTATGACCATATACTTGAACTTTCCAAAGAAGAAGTAGAGGGAGATTAAAATGGCATATGTACCAATACCAAAAGATTTGGACAAGATTAAAACAAAAGTTGCCTTTAACTTAACTAAAAGACAACTTATAGGTTTTTCTGTGGCAGGATTAATTGGCATACCAACCTATCTATTTATGAAGAAATATCTACCTAATGATGTTTCTATCATTGTAATGCTAATAGTAACCCTGCCAATCTTTTTTATAACCTTATATGAAAAAGACACCTTAACCTTTGAAAAATATTTTAAATTTTTCTATCTTCATAAGTTTTATCAACCAACTAAGAGAATAAGAAAGGAGGAATACCTTGAAGCAAAGAAAAAAGCAAATCAGCGACTTAAATCTAAGGGAAAAACAATTAAAAAAAGACCGAAAGGAAGTAAGAAGGCTAAAAACAAAGAAAGATCCAACAAATAGTCTTCTAAGTGTTCTTTTAAAGAAAGAGAAAAAGAGATTTACTGTTGAGGATACTATTCCATATATAAGAATGTTACCAGAGGGCATTTGCCAGTTAGATGAAAAAAATTATTCAAAGACAATTTCATTTCAAGATATAAATTACCAGTTGGCATTGGAAGAAGATAGAGATTTAATCTTTAACCAATTTGCCAACTTTTTAAATTCTTTTGATCCAAGTGTCCACATTGAACTTTCATATGTAAATCAATTAGGAAGAAATATAGACCTACAAGACGCAATTAAAATTGCTGATAAGGGAGACTTCTATGACGATGTAAGAAAAGAGTTTAGGGAGATGTTAAAGCTTCAACTTGCAAAGGGCAATAACGGACTTAAAAAGATGAAGTATATAACATTTACAACAGAAGCCGATAACCTAGAGCAAGCAAGAGCAAAGTTAAATAGACTTGAAGTAGATATTTTATCTAACTTTAAATCTATGGGAGTAAGAGCAGAGAGTCTTGATGGCGAAGAAAGGTTAAGACTTGTTCACGATATGTTAAATCCAGATAAAAACTTTGATTTTTCATATAAAGATTTGAAGAAGAAAGAGTCTACAAAGTCACATATAACTCCCAATATCTTTAATTTTGCACCAGCAAATAATTTTAAATTTGGGAAATTCATTGGAGCAGTAAGTCATTTTCAAATACTAGCAAGTGAGCTATCAGACAGAATGTTATCTGAGTTTTTAGATATTGATGACAATATTTATGTAGCTTTTCATATAGATGTAGTTGAACAAGCAGAAGCCATTAAACTCATTAAGAGAAAAAATACAGACTTGGACAGAATGAAAATTGAAGAACAAAAGAAAGCAGTTCGTGCTGGATATGATATGGATATTATTCCTTCAGATATAAATACTTTTGGGGCTGATGTTAAGTCCATGTTATCTGACTTACAAAATAGAGATGAAAGGCTCTTTGTAGTTACCATAGTAATGATGAATTTTGCAAGAACTAATCAAAAATTAGAAAACACTATTGCTCAAATATCATCAATTGCAAACAGACATAATTGTCAGGTAAAAAGATTATCTCATCAACAAGAACAAGGACTTGTTTCTGTCTTACCTCTAGGAGTTAACCAAGTCGAAATAAAAAGATTTTTAACTTCATCATCAACGGCAGTATTTATGCCTTTTACAACAGAAGAGCTATTTATTGATTCGGCAAATTCTTTGTACTATGGCTTAAATGCCCTTAGTCAAAACTTGATAATGGCAGATAGGAAGAAACTAAAGAACCCTAACGGATTAATATTAGGTACACCAGGTTCTGGTAAATCTTTCTCAGCAAAGAGAGAGATGGCAAATGCAATTCTTGTAACAGATGATGATGTAATTATTTGTGATCCTGAGGGCGAGTATTCAAACCTTGTAAAACAATTTAATGGAGAAGTTATTAAAGTTTCGGCAAAATCAAAGGACTACCTAAATCCATTAGATATTAATATGAACTATGGAGATGGGGACGCACCTTTAAAGGATAAGGCAAACTTCATAATGTCTATGCTTGAACTTGTAGTAGGAGGATCTGGTCTTACTGCTGCAGAAAAATCTGTTATAGATAGGTGCTTACCAAAGATATATCAAAAGTATTTTGAAGACCCCAAACCAGAAAATATGCCTATATTAGGAGATTTATACGATATGCTCCTATCCCAAGAAGAGGGAGTTGGTAGAAAACTAGCAACAGAAATGGAAATTTATGTTAAGGGAAGTCTTAATGTATTTAATAATAGGTCAAATGTTGACCTAAATAGGCAATTGCTCTGCTTTGATATAAAAGAGCTGGGAACACAACTTAAAAAAATAGGTATGCTTGTAATTCAAGACCAAGTTTGGAACAAGGTTTCCCTAAATAGAGGAAGCAAGTCTACAAGATATTATATAGATGAGTTCCACCTTTTATTAAAAGATCCACAAACTGCTTCATATTCAGTAGAAATCTGGAAAAGATTTAGAAAATGGGGCGGTATTCCAACAGGTATAACTCAAAACGTAAAAGACCTTTTAACAAGTCAGGAAATTGAAAATATCTTTGATAATACAGACTTTGTTCTAATGTTAAATCAAGCATCTGGAGATAGAGATATTCTTGCTAAGAAATTAAAAATATCGCCTTATCAGTTAAACTATATTACTAATTCAAATGCAGGTGAGGGACTATTATTCTTCGGAAATACTATTGTTCCCTTTATAGATAAGTTCCCTAAGGACACCATGCTATATAAGCTGATGACAACAAAACCAGAAGAAGCTAAGTAGGTGCAACATGGATAAAAAACTAAAAAAAGATTTTCAAAAGAAAATTATACGAAATAGGGACGCTCCTGAAAAGAATATTGATAGTAAACTTGTTCATTCAGATGATTATACCAATAAGATTATTAAGACTAAGGATAGGTTCGGAGATAAAATTTCAGAAAAAGAATCTAAACTTATCCATGAGAATGTATTATCTAAAGATCAAAAACAAGATAAACTAAAAGATTTTCAGAAGTCTAAAAACAAGGAAAGAATCAGAAAAGAAGTTTTAGATAATAAGGATAAGGCTGGAGAAACAAAACAATCTAATCTTGAAATAAGGAAAGATGAAAGCTTTAAACTTGATGAAGACTTAGATGTAGACTTCAAAAAGGTGAATTTTGATAGTGAAAACAGTAGAAATATTAATTCTAATAAATTAACAACAGATGATATTTCAGCTAAGTCTCAACCAATAAGTAATAAGAAGGCATCAAGTAAAAGACAAGTTCTTAAAAATTATGAGGATAAACTTATCCATAGTAAGGATAAATTCCAAGACAAAATCAACGAGAAAGAGTCTAAGCGAATCCACACAAGTAAAGATAAACCTATTGAAGCAAAGAAGAGTAAGAGAATATACAGAAAAGATAAGCTTGTTAAAGATGAAGTAAGTAAGAACGAAAGTAATACTAATATCAATAAAAAGCAAAAGCAGAAACTTTATCAAGAAAAGAAGTTTAGAGATAAGGAAAAAATTTCTAATAAAATAGATAAAGAAAATAAGCTAAGCGAAGTTGATACAGATAAGACTTTTGATAATTCGAAGGTTAAAGACAATAATCAAGAATTTATAAAAGATGAAAAGGAAACAAGCCTTAAACCTTCAGAACAAAAGAAAGTTAATAAAAAGAAGACTTACTATAAGAGAAAAAATTATGAAAGTGATAAATTCACTCGAAAGAAAATTGATGACTTAAAAAATGAATCTAAGAAAGTTACAAGAAAAGATTCTAAGAAATCTCAAGATGTTAAAGATTTTATCTCAGATAAAAAGATTGGAGAGCTTGAAAAGTCTAAAAGTAAGCTAAAGGATAATATCTTAAAGAATAAAACTAAAGGAAGCCTATCTTCTGGGGTTTTATTATCTGGAGCTAAGTCATCAGAGCTAGTGAGAGATTATCTAAGTTCAGGATCTGACAATACTGGTGTAGAATCTGGAGAAAAGGTCGCTAATGTAAGCTCTAAACTCCAACATGGAATAAGGAAGTATAAGTTAGACAAAAAGAAAAAGTCCTTAAAAAAGCTATCTAAACTTGATAAAAAAATAAGAAAGAGAAAAAGCAAGTTGGAGTTTAAAAGTGGCTTGGAAGATTTAAAAAAGTCAGATGCCTATATCAAGAAAAATAGATTTAAGAAGTTTTACCAAAGAAAGCAAATGAAGAGCATGATAGCTAAAAAGCACGAAACAAGACTGGTAGATAGAGTTAAAAAGGCTATTTTAAGTTTAGGTAAGGCTTCTAAAGAACTAATCGTAAGAAAAAGTAAGATGATTCTATTTGTAGTAATAGGGCTAGGTCTTATGCTATCAATCATGATTGGTGGTGGAAGTGTTGGTATGAGTGGATTAAGTAACTCTGTTAACTCAGTAATGACAACAACATACCTATCACAAGATACAGTTCTAAGTGAAGTTAATCAAGAATTTTCATCAATGGAATATGACCTACAATCACAAATAGAAAGTGTAAAAACAAGTCATCCTGGATATGATGAATACATCATAAACAAAGAAGGAGAAATTGGTCATAATACCCATGAACTTTTATCCTATATAACTTCAAGATGTGGGGAAGTAAAATCAGCAACTGAAGTAAAAGGAATTTTAAAAGAACTTTTCGACAAGATGTATAAGCTTGATTTTAAGGAAGAAATTGAAATTAGAACAAGAACAGTAGCAAGAACTAGATATGATAGTCGTGGAAATCCTTATACTAGCTATGAAAAAGAAGAGTACGAATATAAAAAGTTAATTGTAACTTTAAAGAAAAAAGAAATGGATGAAGTTGTTAGGGAAATATTTAAAGATTATCCAGACAATGTAGTTCATTATGAAGCTCTTCTTGAAGCTAAGGGGAATATGGGAGATGTTTTTGGATCAGGTAATGGGGACTTAGGAGAAATAGTAGATAATCCAAACTTTGGAAATCCTGGTCTTGCTTTTGATTCAGCTACTGCAAAGGCTCTTTTTAATGAAGCAGAAAAACATATAGGCAAAAGATATGTGTTTGGAGCAAGTGGACCATCTAACTTTGACTGCTCAGGTTTTGTATGTTGGTCATTTACTAAGTCTGGTGTAAAGAGAATGCCAAGAACAACTGCATGGAGAATATACAAAGACTATTGTAATCCAGTAAGTCCAAGTGAAGCTCAACCTGGAGATATTATATTTTTCCATTCAACATATAACAGTGGAACACCAATATCTCACGTAGGAATATACGCAGGTAACGGAATGATGATTCACGCAGGAGATCCAATTCAATACACATCAATAAATTCAAAATATTGGAAATCACACTTTTATGGTTTTGGAAGACCAAGATAGAAGGGAGATATTATGTGAACAGAAAACTTATTAGTATTAGAAACAAAAAGAAAAAAATAGAAGAGAAATTAAAAGATTTAAATGCAAAATACAAGGAAATTTGCGATGAAGAAATACAAGTTGAAAATGAAGAAATAATTGTAACTCTTAGGAGGAACAATATTAGCTTGGAAGAATTAATGGAGAAAATCAATGATAGAAAAAGAGAAGAAAAATTAAAAGAAAAGGAGAACATTCATAATGAAGAAATTTAACACGAACAGACTAAGAGCCTTTTTTATGGCTCTTTTATTAGTTTTAACATCAACTTCAACTACTAATGTACTAGCTAAAGCTGATGATACAGATAGTAGTAAAAAAGTGATAGAAAGTTCTATAAGTAATATTAATGATTTAGAAAATCAGATCAAAGACTTAAATGATAAGAAACAAGAAGACCAATCAAAGATAGATGAATTAAAAGAAAAGCTAGAATCTTGCAAAGATAATGGAGAAAAACTAAAACAAGAAAAAGCTAAGCTAGAAGAAGAGGTTAGAGATAAAGATAATAAGATTGCTCAATTGGAAAAAGAAATTGAATATCTTACAAATTCTAACAATGATGAACTAATAGCAGAAATTACTCAGCTTAAAGATAAATTAAAAAGATTGCAAGATGAAAATGCAAAACTAAAAGAAGATTATGTATCTACAAAATGGGAGTTAGAAGCTGAGAAAGAAAAGACTGATAAAAACGAAAATAAAATCAAAGAAATGCAAGAAAAGCTCGAGTCTTTAGAAGAAGAACTTGCAAAGAAGACTAAAGAAATTGAGGATAAAGACAATAGAATTAAGGACTTAGAAAAAGCTCTTGATGAAAAAGATACTAAGATAAAAGACCTAGAGTCTAAAAAGAAAGAAACAGAAAATTCTAAGTCAGAATGTTTTAAGAAAATTGAAGAGCTTCAAAAGGCTATTGATAGTTTAAAAGAATCTTCTGAAAATACAAAAAAAGAATTAGAAGAGAAGATTAAAGGATTAGAAGAAAAACAAAAAGCTTCTGAAGAAGAAATTAAAAAGCTAAAAGAAGAATTAGATAAGAAAATTGAAGAAGCAAAGAAGTTAATCGAGGAAGCAAATAAAAAAGCAAAAGAAGAACTCGAAAAACGATCTAAAGATGAAAAAGATAAAAATCTAAACCAAGACTTAACTAAAAAATTAGATGAACTTCTAAAACTCCAAAAAGAAAACAAAGAAAAGAAAGAAGATAAGAAATCTCAAGATAAGAAGTGGGATGAACTTTTGAAAGCTGATGATAAGAACATCCTAAATCAATTTGATCTTAACAAGATGAAAGAGCAAGATAAACAATTGGACAAAAAACAAGTTAAAGATGAAAAAGAATTTGCAGTTTTTCAAGTAGACAAAAACTTCTATAACATTATCAACAAAGATGGTAAGACAACAGTATACATGGATGTAAAAACTTATGTAGACCAAGGAAGAACTATGATTCCAGTAAGATATATTGCTTATACTCTAGGTTTTAATGTTGAGTATGACAACTCTACTCGTGAAGCTATTTTCTCAAATAAAGAGAATAATATCCTAGCTAAAAAGACATTAAGACTAAATATTGATACTGGTGTTATGAAAGATTCAGATGGAAAGGTCTACAATTCAGATGTTAAGCCAGTGATTATAAATGGAAGAATTCATGCTTCAATTTCAAATATTGCTAAAGCTTTTGGAGCAAGTCATGGAGATATTAAAGATGGTAAAAACCAAACAATAGAATGGGACAATGCTAGAAAAGCAGTCTATGTATTTAAAAATGTAAAATAAGAAAGGATAAAAAAATGAATAAGAGCATTAAACGAGGAGTAGCCATAGCGTTACTCCTTTTTACATTTACAGTACCAGCAACTACATTTGCGATGACAAATGAAGGACAGATTGAAAGTCAAAACGAATCAATCTATGAACCACAAAAAGAAGAATTTGAAAAAATGTTGAAAGATGATGTTTTTACACCATCAAAAGAAGAAATTCCTTATCAAGATGTTCCAAGAATACCAGGAAATACAAGTGAAGCAAACAAGCCTTTAAATAATCCTCCTAAGAAAACACCACTTGTAAAAGGTGGTAATACTAAGGCAGTAAATAATCTTGCGACACAAGAAAATAAGGCAAGAGGTTCAGTAATTGAAAATGTAGATAGGAATGGAAAAGATATTACACCAAGTGGAGATACAGAAAAAGATAAAGAAAATCCAGTAGATGTAAGACAATTTTTAACATTTCAAACTAAAAGTGGAAAAACTATGCACCTAATAGTGGATCACTCATCAAATCAAGATAATGTAAGATTATTAACAGAAGTAGGAGAGCAAGACCTACTTAATATGATTGAATCAGAAGATAAAAATACTATAAAGGTTGAAGAACCTAAGAAAGAAGAAGTAAAAAAAGAAGAACCTAAGACTGTTCCAGTAAAAGAAGAAAAGAAAAGTGGAATAAGTTCATTTCTAATTGTTGCACTTGTAATTGGAGGAGTAATAGGAACAGGATACTATTTTAAGGTAGTTAAAGCAAAAGAAGATAGAATGTTGGAAGATTTTGAAGAAGATGATGAGGATTATATTAGTGAGTCAGAAGATGAATCTGACAATGAAGAAAGTCATGAAGAATCTTTAGATGAAGATGACGAACTATTATAAGGGTATTAAATTTAAGTACAATTGAACTTTTGTCACGGATATGATACAATATCTGTGACAAAGGAGGATTGTAATGAGTTCATATACAGAAAAAATATCAAACAAAATAAATAGTTTTGACTCACATAAAGTATTTTTTGCAAATGACTTTTTAGATATCGCATCTAATGCTACGGTTAGACAAATATTAAAAAGATTAGCAGATGAAGATAAAATTAAGCGTGTTATTGATGGATTCTATTACAATCCAAGATACAGTGAATTAATCGGAGAGTATGAAGCAGTATCAATTCATGAATTAGCACTTGCTATAGCAAGAAAATACAATTGGAATATTGCACCATATAATAGCACAGCCTTAAACCTATTGGGACTTTCAACACAAGTTCCAACTCACTATAAATATATATCTAGTGGAAGATATAAGGAATATAAAATTGGAGATACGGTTTTAGAATTTAAAAAAGTAAATCTAGGAGAAATTGCCAATATGTCCCTAAAGACTGCAACAGTTATTCAAGCAATTAAATCTTTGGGCAAAGAAAATATAAGTAACGAAGTCATACAAAAGATAAGAGAAAACTTAAGTGAAAAAGAAAGAACAGACTTAATGAACGAATCAAAATCAGTGCCAGCATGGATATATGAAGTAATAAGGGAAATTTGTGAGGGCAAAAATGAATAAGTTTTATGTGGAAAACAAAGATGATTTAAGAGTTTTAATAGTAAATACAGCCAGAAAGAAAAATGTATCTGAAGCAGTCATTGAAAAAGACTATTGGGTTACTTTTATCTTAGACTATCTATTTAATGAAAATAAATGGAAAGAATATTTAACCTTTAAGGGTGGCACATCACTGTCAAAATGTTTTGGACTCATTGAAAGATTTTCTGAAGATATAGATCTAATCTTAGATTGGCGAGTATTAGGATATGAAGAAAAAGAACCATGGATAGAAAGATCAAATACTAAACAGGATAAATTCAACAAAGCAGTTAATGAAAAGACAGAAGAATTTTTAAAAGATGAATTTTTAAAAGTTTTAGAAGAAGATTTAAATGACATGGACTTTGAATTTTGGGTTGATAGTCTTGATCCACAAACAATTCTATGTAAATATCCTAAAATCTTTGAATCTAATTATTTGACACAAAATATAAGGCTTGAAATAGGAAGCCTTGCAGCATGGACACCTGCAATTGATGTTGAAGTTTTGCCGATAATTGGTGAAGCATATTCAAATGTATTCCAAGAAAAAACTAATATAAGGACAGTATCAACAGAGAGAACATTTTGGGAAAAGGCAACTATACTTCATCATGAAGCAAATAGACCAGAATCTTCTCCTATGCCACACAGATATGCAAGACACTTTTATGACCTATATAAAATAGCAAATTCAGATTTCAAAGACAGAGCCTTAGAGGATAAGGAGTTATTAAAGAAAGTAACTGAATTCAAAATGAAGTTTTATCCTAGGAAGTGGGCAAGGTATGAAGATGCATTAGTTGGAAAATTGAAGTTAGTTCCAAGAGAGTACCGACTCCCTGAAATAGAAAAAGATTATAAGGCTATGTCAGAAATGATTTATGGAGACTATCCAAACTTTGAAGAGATTATAAAAGTTCTTCAAGAACTAGAAAAAGAAATTAATAAGTAAGTAGAATTCTCCCGAAAATAATATAATATTCGAGAGAAATACTTTGAGCGAGAGAGAAATCTTTCGCTCTTTTTTTATTTATGGAGGTATTAATGAAGTTAGTAATAGCAGAAAAGCCAAGTGTAGCAGTTACAATTGCAAATGTAATTGGAGCAAGAACAAGAAAAAACGGATATTATGAGGGAGGTGGATACATTGTTTCATGGTGTGTTGGCCATTTAATTCAAATGGCAAGTCCCGATAAGATTGATGAAAATTGGAAGAAATGGACAATAGAAAATCTTCCTATAATTCCAGAAGAATATATTTATGAAGTATCTAAAAGTACTAAAAAACAGTATGGAGTTTTAAAGAAGCTTTTAAACGATAAGAACATCGACACAGTTATAAATGCTTGTGATGCTGGAAGAGAGGGAGAACTTATCTTTAGGCTTGTATATAATCAAGCTAAATGTAAGAAGAAGATTCAAAGACTTTGGATATCTTCAATGGAAAACAAAGCTATTGAGGAT
Source organism: Streptococcus pseudoporcinus LQ 940-04 (assembly GCF_000188035.1). Classification (GTDB taxonomy): domain Bacteria; phylum Bacillota; class Bacilli; order Lactobacillales; family Streptococcaceae; genus Streptococcus; species Streptococcus pseudoporcinus. Next base: position 17,159 of record NZ_AEUY02000001.1, on the reverse strand, counting down.
GGCTTTAGAAATCTTAAAGACGGGGAAAACTTTGAAGACTTATATAGATCAGCAAGTGCAAGAGCCACCTCCGATTGGCTAGTTGGAATGAATTTAAGTAGGCTTTATTCTTGCATTTACAAGGAAACATATTCAGTTGGTAGAGTACAAACACCAACCCTATATTTAATAGCTAAAAGGGATAGTGAAATAAACCTATTTAAGAAGCAAAAATATTATACAGTTGACCTATCTTATGGAGAATTGAAACTTGTGTCAGATAGGATTGATGGAATTGAAGTTGCAGAGCAACTATTAAATCTACTAGAAGATGAAATAGTTATTACAGAGGTGGAATATAAAGAAATAAGCACAAAACCAGATAAGCCTTATGATCTCACTACCTTACAAAGAGAAGCAAATAAATATTTTGGGTATTCAGCAAATGATACTTTAAATCTGGCACAAGGTCTGTATGAAAAAAAGCTAATCACATATCCAAGAACAGATAGCAGGTATTTAACCGATGATATGGTTAATACTATGAAAGAATTATTAGAAGGACTTGAAGATGATTTTAAGGTTAATGAGTCAAACTTTAAGTCTATTTTTAATTCATCTAAGGTTACAGACCACTATGCAATTATTCCTACTATATCAGGTATTGGAAAAGCCAAAGATTTATCTGATAAAGAAAGTAAAATCTATAATTTAATTAAGGATAAATTACTTGCTTCATGTTCGGATAACTTAAAGGAATCTAGTAGAAAAATCAGATATGAATATGATAAATTTAACTTCAACGCAAGTGGCAAGACTGTAATCGATGAAGGTTATAACAAGTATCTAAAAACTTATAGAAAGGAAAGACAAGAAAATGAATTACCAGATGTAAAGACTGGAGATAAAATTAAGTTAACTTCTAAAAATATATCGAAAAAATTTACCAAAGCCCCAAGTCATTATAATGAAGATACACTTTTAAAGGCTATGGAGAATGCAGGGATTGAATCACTAGATAAAGATGTAGAAGTAGAAAGGAAAGGCTTAGGAACACCAGCTACAAGAGCAGGAATTATTGAAAATCTTATCCATAAGGATCTCATAAGAAGAGATAAGAAAAATTTACTTGTAACAGAAAAAGGCAATAGACTTGTATCGATTGTAGAGGATAAGTTTAAATCAGCAGAAACAACATCTGAATGGGAAATGAAACTTGCAAAGATTAGCTCTGGCGAAGTAGATAAAGAAGACTTTTTAAGAGAGATCGAAGTTAGTATAAGGGAGCTTGTAGACAGGTATAGGTGCTATTAGAAAGGCTTTTATTAATTTAAAGATACCTTATGAAGTTGTTGATTATGTAGAAATAGATAAGGCTTGTGTTAAATCATACAACGCACTTTATGGAGAAAGTTATAAGCCAAAATCAGTAGTAGGATATAAAGCTCCTAATGAGAAGATAGACTTAATTATGCATGGAAGTCCTTGCCAAGACTTTTCAAGAATAGGAAAAAAGCAAGGAGGAGTAAAGAATTCAGGAACTAGATCAAGCTTACTATTTGAAACAATTAGAATAATTAAAGAAATGAAAGAAAAACCTAAATGGATAATTTGGGAAAATGTAAAGGGAGTCCTTGATAGAAATATGAGGGATTCCTTTTTTATTTATCTAAAGGAGCTAGAAAATCTTGGATATGAAAGCAAATACGAAATCTTAAATGCAATGGATTTTGGGATACCTCAAAAAAGAGAGAGGATATTTGTTGTTTCATGTCTTGGAGCAAATAACTTTTCTTTTAATAAATTGGAGAGGAAAGAAACAAGACCACTAAGTGATTTTTTAGAAAAGGATGTAAGTGAACTTTATACAATGACCCAACCTTATATGCTGAAATTTTTAAATAAAGGCATAGATAATAGTTTTAGAGGGCGACTCAAAGTGATTAAAGATTTTACTTATACTATTTCTACAAAACAGATGAGAGTACCTAATTCTGGAATAATAGAGGTTGGAAATAATCAGTATAGGTATTTAACAGAAAGAGAATGTTTAAGACTCATGGGTTTTGATGACGGTGATATAGACAAATTAGAGAAAGTACATCCAAGAAGAAAAAATTGCACTTCAAGTAAACTTTATAAGCAGGCCGGCAATTCTATTGTGATTGATGTTTTAATGGCTATTATAAAAGAAATTCATAGAATGGAGGTATAAAATGCAAGTAAATGATTTTAAGAATATACAAGAAGCAATAAAGTATGAAGTTTTGCAAGATGAAAAAGAATATTTAAAACTCTTAAAAGTTATAGGCAATAATCAGAAATATGATTTTTCTAGCCAGTTAAGTATATATAACAAAGAACCTGAAGCTAGAGCTTGTGCGACTTTTGATATGTGGAAAAAATATTTTGGAAGAGTTGTTATGAGAGGTCAAAAGGGTATTCCAATTTTAGTTGGAAGTGATGTAAATCAAAGAATTTCATACATTTTTGATATTAGTCAAACCACATCAATGGATAGGAATATTAATGAGGTTAGCTTATGGCAGTTTGACCACGAAAACCATAAGGAGGCTTTAAAAGAAATAATAAGAGATTCTTCATTTGAAGCTAGTGATTCACTTAATGAAAATATATTTTCTTTAAGTCGAATTTATGGAGATGAATATATTAATTTGGCTCTTGCTGATTTAAGGATAGATATAGAGGATAGACTTAGTTTTGAAAAGTTTATGAGAGACTCAATATCCTATGCAGTAGCTAATAGGTTTAATACAGTCTATCCTATGGATATGGAAAATTTAAAAAATAATTTTTCTAGGATTAATACTATTTCTTTAGAACAGATAGGTCTTGTAATATCAAGGGTTAGCGAAGATATTATAGATAGCACAATAGAAAAATCTAAGGGAATGGATCGTGCTAGGCTGCTGACAGAAAGGGTCGCTGCCGACTATAATAGAGATATAGAAAATATAAATGAAGATAGAGGAGGTCAAGATGATTTATATAGACGAGATGATAGGTCAAGAAGTAGAGATGGACGAGTTTTCACAGATGGAAGCGACAGAGGAAATAGCGATGAAGATCGAAGAGAAAACCTTGGACATGATGGAGAAGGATCTGGAATTTATGGAGAGATTTCCGAATCCAACATACGCAGTTCTAAGACTGTCTTACCTGGTAGGGAGCGAGGACATGGAGAACTGGAAGAAACTTCAGGAAATGTACGAGGAGAAAACACTTTTGAACCATCTGAAGGAAATCCAGAATCAGGCAGTGGACTTTATCAAGATAGAGAAAGTCAAAATGATGAAAGCACAAGGATTGACAGAGAAGATGATGAGAGAGAATCCAGAGGAATACCAAGGACAGATGAACAACTTGATGGCAACAGTGAAGAGAATGGCAATCAAGGAATACGTGGAAGCCTAGAAAATGAAATAAGCCAAGAAAAGGAAGCTGATGAAGCTTCTTTTTTTGATGACAAAAACACTGAAAATAGAAAAGATTACTGGATTGTAGAATTTAATGAAAACCACGAATTAGTTCCCGATTATAGTGGGCAGATAGTAACTAAAGATTTAATTAATGTCCTAAGACAAAAGGATATTGATGTTAAAGACCATAATCAAACTCTTGGAGAAAATGAATTTGGAGAAATGACTGATGATTATATCGGATATTTCAAATTCTATTTTGACCACTATGTAGATGGCGAAGTTGTCGAGCATTATAGGATTGACCTTGGTGATGGTGAAGAAGTAAATGAGCGTGAATTTTCATATTTAGAAGAGCAAGTTGCACTAAGTGAGGAAAAATTTTCACAAGAAGAAGTTAAGGAAAAGATAGAGCCTAAATTTAAGATAGGCGATCAGGTTAGATATAAGGATAAGGACTTTACCATTACAGATTTTGATGAACTAAGTGGAGGACTTAAAACTGTAACCATTAGAGATAATATGGAATATATGGGAGGTATGATTAGGGGTTCGGAAGTAATTCCATATAGAAATGATTCATACCTTGAAGAAATCTTTGAAAATCTAAGTCAAACACCAGAAAAACTAGCAGTAAAAGTTGGAAAAGAATTTATTCTAGAAGATGAGAATATCTTTGATGGAATTAACTTAATTGAAACAGGAACTAAAGTAGAAGTTAATGGAGAAGAAATTCCCTTATATAAGGGTGAAACATTTGAAGAAAGTAGAAAGATTGATGACCTTTTAGATAGTGGAAATTATGAGATATACAAATTATCTGAGCATGAAAAACAAATTGAAAGACAAGTAGAACAAGAAAGCTTTATTGATAACTACAATCCTGAAATTGACCAAATGATGGATAGGTATGATATCCCAAGAGAAGCAGCCGAAAACTTATTGAGGGGTAAAGAAGATTTAAAGAATCTAGGCTATGAACCTAATAAGGAAAGACTAAGTTTTGCTAGAAATTATGACTTAAAAAATCATATCTACTCAGAATACCTGACACCATCAGAAAAGCTAGATAAAAATATAAAAGCTATTAAAATGCTAAAAAGACTTGAAAATGAAAATAGGAGTCCAAGAGAATATGAACAAGCCTATCTTGCTGATTATTTAGGTTGGGGTGGTCTTGCCGATGTCTTTGATGAAGAAAAGGGAGGGCAATGGCTCGAAGCAAGAAATATTTTAAAAGAAAATCTAACAAATGAAGAGTATTTGAATGCTAAAGAGTCTACTTTAACATCCTTTTATACACCTAGAGAGGTAATGGATGGAATATATAAGACTCTAACAGATATGGGATTTAAGACTGGAAATATCCTTGAACCATCTACAGGAGTTGGTAATTTCATTGGTAATATGCCAAGTGAAATACAAGGCTCTAAAGTCTATGGAGTAGAAAAAGATAGTCTAAGCGGAAGAATAGCAAAAGAACTTTATTCTGAAGCTAACATTCAAATTAAAGGCTTTGAAGAAACAAACTTCTCAAATAACTTTTTCGATTTAGTTATAGGAAATGTTCCCTTTGGAGATTTTAAAGTTAACGATCGTGAATATAACAGAAATAACTTTCTGATTCACGATTATTTTTTTGCAAAGTCAATAGATAAGATTAGGAATGGAGGAATTATTGCCTTCATAACTTCATCTGGAACTATGGATAAAAAAGATGAATCTGTTAGAAAATATATTAATGCTAGGTGTGAGTTTTTAGGAGCTATGAGGCTACCTAATACAACATTTAAAGGACTTGCTGGTACAGAAGTTACTTCAGATATTATTTTCTTAAAAAAGAGAGATTCAGTTATAGAAAGAGATGACGGTTGGATTCATCTATCAACTGATAAAAAGGGTTTGACTTATAATAAATACTTTGTAGATAATCCTCAGATGGTATTAGGGAATATGAAAGAAGTATCTGGCAGATTTGGCAATACTATTACTTGTGATGAAAAAGAAGATGAAAAGTTAAAAGACTTAATGGATATTGCAAGTAAGGAAATATCTTCAAATTCAAAATATGAAGAGGTCGAACTATTGGAAGATGAAGAATTAAGTCTTCCAGCAACAGATGATGTTAAGAATTTTTCTTACACTATTATTGATGAAGAGGTCTACCTAAGAGAAAACTCAGTCTTAATCAAGCAGAATATATCAGATAAAAATAAAGAAAAGATAAAAGATTATCTTGATGTAATGAATGCTTTAAAAGATGTAATAGAAAAACAAAAGGACGATTTTTCAGACGATGAAATAAAAGAGTCACAAGCAAAGTTAAATGAAGTCTATGATAACTTTTCAAAGAAACATGGCTTTATTAACTCCTTATCAAATACTAGAGCTTTAAAGGAAGACTCAAACTTTCCTTTGGTTTCATCAATAGAAATACTTGATGATGAGGATAATTTCAAAGCTAAGAGTGATATATTCTCAAAAAGAACAATAACAAAGGCAAAAGTAGTAGACTATGTAGATACTTCCCTTGAAGCCTTAGTCTTATCAGTTTCACAAAAAGGATATGTAGACTTTGAATATATGGAATCTATAACAAGTAAAGATAGGAACACCTTAATTGGTGAGCTTGAGGGCGAGATATTTTTAGATATTAAGGATACAGACCTAATAAATAACAGAATGCCCTTTGAAAACTTTAACAATGACGATCCATTTCATTTTTCATATGTATCGGCTGATGAGTATTTAAGTGGCAATATTAGAGAAAAGATTGGTTATCTCAATTCATATATCGGAGAAATTGAAAATGTAATAGATTTAGCACCTTCTGAAAAGAAAGACACATTATTAAACGAGTTAGGCAAACTCAAATATCAAAGAGAAAAATTACAAGAAGTTATGCCTGAAGAACTAACTGCTTCTGATATAAATGTAAGGTTAGGAGCAACCTGGATACCTCAAAAAGATATAGAAGACTTTACTTTTAATCTTTTAAAAACGCCAGGTTATGATAGGTGGAATATAAATGTTAGGTTCTCACCACATACAAGTGAATGGAACATTGAAGGTAAAAGTGTTGACTCAACTAATGACCTTGCTAACATGACTTATGGTACAAGTAGGGTAAATGCCTATAAGCTAATTGAAAATGCCCTTAACCTAAAAGATACAAAGGTATTTGATCAAGTAATAAATGATGATGGGTCTAAGACTTCTGTATTGAATAAAAAAGAAACTATGCTTGCAAGTCAAAAGCAGGAATTGATTAAAGAGGAATTTAAGAATTGGATATTTGAAGATCCTGATAGAAGATATAGGCTAGAAAAGATTTATAATGAAAAATTTAACTCAATTAGAAATAGAGAATTTGATGGTTCTAACTTAACTTTTGATGGAATGAATACTGAAATAAGACTTCGAGAACATCAAAAAAATGCCATAGCAAGGACTTTATATGGTGGAAACACACTACTTGCCCATGTAGTAGGAGCAGGAAAAACTTTTGAAATGGTAGCTTCTGCTATGGAATCTAAAAAGTTGGGACTTTCAAGTAAATCATTATTTGTAGTTCCTAACCATCTAACCACTCAAATTGGTAGAGAGTTTATGCAGTTATATCCGTCAGCAAACATTATGGTGGCCGATAAAAAAGACTTTCAACCTAAAAATAGGAAAAGATTTATTGGTAGGATTGCAACGGGAGAATATGACGCAGTCATCATAGGACACTCTCAATTTGAAAAAATACCGATGTCTAGGGAATACCAGGTAAGGCATATACAAGATCAAATAGATGATATAGTTTCCTTTATTGACGAGAACAAAAGAAATAGAGGAGAAAATTTCACAGTAAAACAACTAGAAAAGACAAAGAAGAAACTTTTGGTAAGACTTGAAAAGCTAAATGATGACTTTAAAAAAGATGATGTAATAACCTTTGAAGAACTAGGAGTAGATAAGTTATTTATAGACGAAGCTCATAATTACAAAAACTTATTCTTGCATACAAAGATGAGAAATGTTGCGGGTATCGGTCAGAGTGAAGCCTTTAAGTCTTCGGATATGTATATGAAATGTAGGTATATGGACGAAATGACAGATGGAAAGGGAGTTGTATTTGCTACTGGTACACCAATATCAAATTCAATGACAGAGCTTTATACCATGCAAAGATACCTTCAATATGACGATTTAAAGGCAAGAGGATTAGAACATTTTGACGCTTGGGCTTCTACTTTTGGAGAAACAGAAAACACCTTTGAATTATCTCCAGAAGGCACTGGATATAGACAAAAGACAAGATTTTCAAAGTTTTATAACTTGCCAGAGTTGATGTCTATGTTTAAAGAAGTAGCAGATATAAAGACTTCAGATATGTTAAATTTGCCTGTACCAGAAGCAAATTTTGAAGTTATTAAAACAAAACCTACTGAGGAACAAAAAGAAATATTAAAAGCTATTTCAGAAAGAGCTGACGCAGTTAGAAATAACCAAGTCGAGCCAACAGAAGATAATATGCTAAAGATTACAAATGATGGTAAGAAACTTGCTCTAGATCAAAGATTAATAAATCCACTACTTCCAGATGATCCTAATTCAAAGGTAAATGTATGTGTAAAAAATATCTTTTCGATCTGGGATAAAACAAAAGAAAAATCATCGACACAATTAGTATTTTCAGATATGTCTACACCAAAAGGAGATGGAGAATTTAATATCTATGATGATATTAGAAACAAGCTAGTGAATATGGGAATACCAAAAGATGAAATAGCCTTTATCCACGAAGCAGATACAGACAAACAAAAAGATGAATTGTTCTCTAAGGTAAGAAGAGGAGAAGTAAGAGTATTATTAGGCTCTACTCAAAAAATGGGAGCAGGTACAAATGTACAGAACAAATTAATAGCCTTACACGATTTAGACGTCCCATGGAGACCGTCTGACCTAGAGCAAAGAAGTGGTAGAATTGTTCGTCAAGGTAATGAAAATGATAAGGTAAATATCTTTAGATATGTCACAGAAAATACCTTTGATGCCTATTTATGGGTGCGACATGAAGTCGCTTAATTTAACTGTTTGGCATGATGACCAAACCAACTATTCCGTTAGTTGAGCCGAGTATCGACTGCACTTAGGTGTGGTAAGCCGATATTAAAGTAGCCCTACTTGAGGTAAAACCGTGAGGAAATACCGAAACTGCCAGCAACAAGGTGGTTAGGGAGCGAGGCTTGATAATATGGCTAACATATGTGAACTACTGATAAATGTCGTTAAGGTGAACAGGCTAAAATTGCTGATAAGCCTGAACCAAAATGGTGTGTAGTCGGATAATTCTTTCCACAGTGGGATTACACGGACAAAAAGACTACCGGCAGAGAGGTAGAGCCTAAGTTATCAATGTTAATTAAGTGAAACATGGTAAGCCTGTACTATTGCCATAAGGCAAGGCAAATCGTAAGAAATGCTGATAATGGTGCAGGTAAAGGAGAATGGAAAAAGCGAATGCCATCTTGTAATTAGATGGATAGGGGTTCAAAATTTGCCCTAACTTGAAAGAGTGCAGACTTCCATTTGGTTTTTAATCACAAGAGAACTTGTAGAATTTTTGAAAGGAGAAAGCAAATGAACAGTAAAATGTGTGCTACTACTAACAGAGCTAAAAACTGGGAAAGTATAGACTTTTCTCTAGCAGAAAGCTATGTTAAAAAACTACAAATACGTATTGTGAAAGCGTGGGAAATGAGTAAATATGGAAAGGTAAAATCTTTACAACATTTACTCACAACTTCATTTTATGCAAAAGCCTTGACTATTAAGAGGGTAACTGAAAATCAAGGCAAGAAAACAAGTGGTGTTGATGGTGAATTATGGCTAACACCACAGGCAAAGTATAAGGCGATAGAAAAGTTAAATTTAAGAGGATATAAACCTAAGCCTCTTAAAAGAGTGTATATACCAAAGAAAAATGGCAAGAAAAGACCTCTCAGCATTCCTACAATGACAGATAGAGCAATGCAAACCCTATATAAATTTGCACTTGAGCCAATAGCAGAAACTACTGCTGACCCTAATTCTTATGGATTTAGGGCAAAAAGATGTACACAAGATGCTATCGAGCAGTGTTTTACATCACTTAATAAAAAGAAATCTGCAAAATGGGTACTGGAGGGAGATATAAAAGGTTGTTTTGATAATATAAGTCATGAATGGATATTAAATAATATCCCAATGAACAAGAAACTATTAAAACTTTGGCTTGAGTGTGGATATATAGAAAAACAAAAACTATTTCCAACAGAAACAGGAAGTCTCCAAGGCTCGCCAATATCACCTATTATTTCTAATATGGTATTAGATGGTCTAGAAAAAGCAATCAAAGAGAAATACCATAGAAGAACAGTAAATAAGAAAACATATTTCCCAAAGGTTAATTTTGTTAGATATGCAGATGATTTCATTGTTACAGGAGAAAGTGCAGAATTGCTTGAAAATGGTGTAAAGCCAATCATTGTAAAATTCTTGGCTGAAAGAGGTTTAGAATTATCAGCGGAAAAGACACTCATAACGCACATAAATGACGGTTTTGATTTTCTTGGAGTTAATATTAGGATGTATAAAGATAAGTTGCTGACAAAACCATCTGATAAGAACTTCAAGGCTATTGTCGATAAAATCAGACGAATCATAAAAGATAATCCGTCAATGAAACAAGAAATTTTGATTAGAAAATTAAATCCAATCATTATAGGTTGGGTAAACTATCAGAAGTATAATGTTTCATCGAAAGCCTTTGAAAAACTTGACTATGAAATATATAAAAGTTTGTGGACCTGGTGCGTTCGTCGACACCCAAAGAAAGGTAGAAAATGGATAGCTAAGAAATACTTCCATACCATTGGGAATAGAACTTGGACTTTCAGTGTAGCAACTGGTGACAGAATGGAAAATGGCGAGAAATACTATCTTCGTCTTAAATATGCTACAGACACTGATATTAAAAGATTTACCAAGATACAAGCTGAAGCAAATCCATTTGATGAAAATTGGCAAATATACTTTGAAGAAAGAGAAGAGTTAAAAATACGAAACGAACTTAAAGGACGTACAGTTATAAATAGACTGTATAAAACGCAAAATGGAATATGCCCTGTTTGTGGAGAGAAAATAACTATTGATACAGACTTTAGAGTACATCAAACAATTCAAAATAACATTACCCTTAAAACTATAGTACACCCTTTGTGTCATAGAAAATTGCATATAAATGATGAAGAAAACACGCTGGCTCTTTAATTAGGGCTTATAAAAACTTGAGCCGTGTGAGGGGAAACTCTCATGCACGGTTCTTAGAGGGGAAAGGGATAGTAATATCCCCGACCTACTCGACCAGACTATAGAAAATAAGCAGAAATTTATATCCCAAATTATGACAAGCAAGACGCCTGTGCGTGTTGCAGAAGATGTTGATGAAGCAAGTCTATCTTATTCAGAAATTAAGGCTTTAGCTACTGGTAATCCTCTAATTAAAGAAAAGATGGATTTAGATAACGAAGTTACAAAACTAAAAATGCTGGAAGCAAACTACAAGTCTAATAAATACAAGCTTGAAGATAAGGTAAATAAAATTTATCCTCAAAGTATTTTAAAAACTGAAATGGAAATAAAAGCAGTTAAAGAAGATATTGCAAGTATTGAGAAATTAGGAGAAGGAGATAACAAATTCACTTCAATCAGTCTTGGCTCAAATAAAATTTTAGATAAGAAAGAAGCCGGAGATAAGCTATTAGAAGAAATAAAAAAGGTAAAGATAAATGATAGCAAGGTTATTGGTAAATATAGGAATTTAGACTTACAAGTTTCATATAACTTTATGACTAATACTCACACCTTTAAACTTCTAGGAAAAGCAGAATACTTCGGAGAGTTTTCAAACTCTACTGATGGTAATATAACAAGGCTTGATAATGCAATTGAAAAAATGCCTGCAAGACTTGAAAGGTTGAATCAAAACCTTGAAAACTATAAAGAATCTTTAGAAAATGCCAAAGTAGAATTAACTAAACCATTTGAAAAAGCAGATGAGTTAAGGGATAAGACACTAAGACTAGCTGAGATTAATAAACTTTTAGATATGGGAGAAGTAGAAGAATTAGAAAACCAATCACCATTATTAGAAGATTTAAAGAGGGCGATAGTTGATTATTCTAATTACGAGTTCTCAGAATCTAATAGCTATGAAGACTTTGACAAATTATACCCTGATTTAAGCCATATAGGACTTGCCTATACAGAAACGCCAGATGGTAAGCACACGATTCAATATGAGGTAAATTTGGAAGAAAAAACATGGACTCAATATGTAGATAATGTAGCTATTAGAACAGAATCTTTTGTAGAAGAAGATATATCTAACTCACAAGCTATTAAAGATATGACTGAAGCCATAAAGATGTCAAGTTTTGATGATTTGGTATCGGTAGATGAAGAAGATTTAAAACAAGCTCTAGGACTAGAGATAGATGATGATGGAAACTTCTATGATCCACTAGCAAAAGATCTTGACAATGATGGAATACCAGATAGGTATGACAATGATTTTAAAGATAGTGATTACTTTGAATCAACTTATGATGTAGAGGATAATCTACACGCAAGGGAAGAGAAACCATCAATATTGGGACAAATATCCAAATTTAAAGCGGAAGAAGAAAAAGATAAAAACCAAGAAAAAAATGAAAAAGGACAAGAAAGATAGAGGAGGGCGAAAGGCTCTCCTTATTTAGTACAAGGAGGAAACTATGGAATACAAAGATATTAGAGAAAACTTAGAAGAAATGATGAATGATAACTACAAGGATTTTATAAAAGCACTTGTGAGCATAGAAAAAGGCGTTACTGATGAAAAGGCACTTGAAGAAGTCTATGTTTTATATATGATCAAAGACACAACAGGTCTATTAAATGATGACTTTGACTATATGATTGATGATATGAAAGAACAAGGTAAGATTGTTGAAAATGTCAGTGATATTGAAGAAAAAGATGATCTTATAAATCTTGTCGGTAATATAGCAGGCAAAGTAGAAAATCTTGAAAGAGAAAATGCAAATGGAGAAAAGTTTAAAGTAAGTAATTTTTCAATTGTTTCAAAAGATGACGATGGAAATAAAGTTTATACTAATTGTTCAGCCTATGGAGATAAGACAAAAGATTTAGAGAACTTAAAACAAGGAGATTTTGTTAAAATATTTGGTCAAGTAAAAACAAGCATTGACAACAACGGAAAGGAACATAAGAATGTCCGTATTTTGTCTTATAAGCTTTTAAAAGCAAAAGAACAAATGAAAGGACAAGAAAAAAAGAAAGAGTCTGTGCTTGGAGAAATCAAAAAATATCAGACTGAAGATAAGGGAAAGCCTAAAGAAAAGAAAGAAACATCAAAAGAAGCTGAAAGATAAACTTATGGTCGGTGTGGTCTTAGTACTGCACCGACTCTTTTTTTGTTTGGAGGAAAAAAGAGGAGAGAACACTATCTCTCCATATCCTTGCCCATATAAATTCCTAGTTTTTTCGTATCCTGTAAAGATCGTCCATTGTTTTTTTGAGGAAGAATACTCTCGCATAAGGGTATTCTTTTTTTGTTCAGTTTATGAAGTCTGTATAAAGACAAAATGTAAAAAATGGTTGTAAACAATCTTTTAAAAATCAAATAAAAATTGAATATAATCAATAAAAGTGATATAATTACTCCGAAAATCGTTACAAAGAAAAGAGGATTAGTATGGCATTGAATTATAAACCATTATGGATACTATTGGCGAAGAAAAGTTTGAAGAAAACAGATGTAATAGTTATGGCAGGGATTACCACTAATGTTATGGCACAGATGGGAAAAAATAAGCCTATAACACTTAAAAACTTAGAAAAAATATGTAAGTCTTTAGATTGTACACCGAATGATGTATTTTCCTTTGATGATAATTATATTGAATAAGAAGTATGGAGTTATGAGATATGAGAGAGATAATAATTATAGATGATGATATAACATTATGTAATTTAATTAAAAAGTGTTTAAGTACTGATGGATATTCTGTTGATATTGCCAATAATGGATTAGACGGATATAAGAAAATACGAAATGCAAATAATTTGTGTCTGATTTTATTAGATATTATGCTTCCTGATTTTGATGGGTTTCAAGTTCTGGAGATGATAAGGGAAGAATGCACTATTCCGGTTTTAATGCTGACTGCGAAGTCTGATGATGATTCAAAAATTTATGGACTTAAACGAGGTGCTGATGACTATTTGACAAAGCCATTTAATATAAATGAACTTAAGGCAAGAGTTGAAGCTATGGTTCGTAGATATATAGATTTCAATCAGAAAAGCACAGACCAGTCTGATATACTCACAATAGATGGTATGCAAATAGATAAGGAAAATAGAATTGTAAAAATAAGTGATAATAACATAGAATTAACAAATAAAGAATTTGATTTATTGTATTTTCTTGCGTCTAATAAAGGGAGGATTTTTACAAAAAAACAAATATATACGAATGTTTGGGAAGAAGATTATCTTTTTGATGATAGTAATATCATGTCTTTTATCAGTAAGCTTCGAAAAAAAATAGAGCCTAACCCTGAAGAACCAACTTATATTTTGACAGTTAGGGGCGTGGGTTATCGTTTTAGTAAGGGGGTATGATATATGGATGTAAAAATCATCATAATCTTATTATTGATATTTGTAATTTTTTGTTTGTTAAAAAAAATTACCAACATAAAAAAAGAAATAAACAGTATTCAGGAAGTACTCGTTGATATAAAAAATGGTGATTACAATCGCAGAATTTTAATTAAGAAAAATGAAACTACAGAAAAGATCTGTCATGATATAAATGAGATAACTCTACAAAGTCAGAACAAGCTAATAGAACAAAAGCAGTCAGAACAGGCGTATAAATCGCTTATGACAAGTTTGTCTCATGATGTGAAAACTCCTTTAGCATCTATGGTCGGGTATTTGGAAGCAGTGCAAGATGGAATTGTTACGGGAGATGAGAAGGAAGATTATATAAAAATTTCTTTAAGTAAGGCACATTACTTGAAGGATTTTGTAGAAAAACTCTTTGATTGGGTAAAGTTGGATTCAGGAGAATGGAAGTTTTCTTTTGTAGATAAAGACCTGAATGAATTAACAAGAAATGTGATAAGCGACTGGATTCCTATTTTTGAAGAAAAACATATAAGTTATGAAATTGAAATTCCGGAACAGGAATTCTATATAAAGATAGATGAAAATGCCTATTTTAGGAGCTTAAACAATATTATAAACAATATTATTATTCACAGTAATTGTGATAGAGTACACTTGAAATTAGAAGAATCGGATACAAAAGCTACTTTGATGATTTTAGATAATGGAAATGGTATAAGTGAAAAGGACTTACCATATATATTTGATAGGATGTATCAGGCAGATAGTTCAAGATTAACAAAAGGATCGGGACTTGGCTTATCAATTGCTAAAGAATTGTTAAGAGTGAATAATGCCAAAATAAGGGTAAGTAGTATACCTAACATAAAAACTGTCTTTACTGTGGAGTTTGCAATGTAAGTAGCTGATTTAGAAAGCCCCTTTTGGGGCTTTTTTTATTGAAACAAGATAAAAACAAGGGTGTCGCAAGATTATGGCAAGGTTAATCATTTATAATATTTATTGTAAGGAGGTGCGATATGTTCTTGATAAAAGCTGAAATAAAAAAATGGAAGAGAAGTAAAATTTTGATAGGTATTATTATACTAACTGTTATCTTGAATTTGTTTGCAATTGAAAGAGCATTTTCAATTTCAAGAGAAAGTCCTATCATGGATAGTTTTGGAGACTTATATTGTTTAGCGTTTAAGAATATAACTTTTGTGTTCTTGCCAATCGTAATTGGAATGATTTCTACAATGTTATTTTTTGACGAAAGGAAGAATGACACTTTAAAGAATGTACTAATAACTTCGGTTAGTAGATTTGAAGTATTTTTTGCGAAATTTATTTTGATAGAATTACTGACTATATTTTTGATGGTATTAACATATATGTCATCAGTTTTGGGTGCAGTATTAAGTGCCGGATTCGTAGATTTTAATTTAATTACATTAAAAGAGGCAGCAATATTATATATGCTTGCAGCTTTATTAATTCCGATTGCAATGCTTCCGGTAATTTATATTGCTACTTTTTCTAAGAGTTATGTTTTACCTATTTCTATGTGCTTGCTTTATTTAGGAATGGGGATATTTGGAGCTTCGATATTAGTTCATATACATCCGCTTGCAAGTTTATTAGGGGTTTATCAAAATGTATCATCGGCTGCCAAAGAAATGGTAGAAAACAGTATAGGTGGATATTCGTTAAATGTATCGCAGTTTAGTTGTTTGTTACATATTTTAACAATTGGAACACTATTTTTTGTGTTCTCTATAAAATCTATGAAAAGACAAAATTATTAAGGAGGAAAAAGAAAATGAAAAACTATATTATTGAAACAAAGAATTTAACAAAAGTGTATGGAGAACAAAAGGCTGTAAATTCGGTAAATTTACACATTGAAAAAGGTTCTATATACGGGCTATTAGGACGAAATGGAGCAGGAAAGACCACTATTATGAAGATGATACTGGGACTTACTGATATTACGAATGGTGAAGTAAGTGTTTTTAACCAAAATATAAAAGGTAATGAGAAAAAGATTTATCCAAGAATTGGTGCGATTATTGAAACACCTGGATTTTATCCTAATCTTACAGGGACGGAGAATTTGGAAATATTTGCACTGCTTAGAGGAACGGCTTTCCCTGATGCGGTAAAAAATGCTTTAGAAGTAGTTGGCTTACCACATAAAGATAAGAAACTATTCGGAAATTACTCTTTAGGAATGAAGCAGAGACTTGGGATTGCTAATGCAATTTTACATGATCCAGAGGTTTTAATTTTAGATGAACCGACAAATGGCTTAGATCCCATTGGAATAGCGGAAGTTAGAAATTTTATAAAAGATTTAAGTATAAAAAAAGGAAAGACAATTTTAATCTCCAGTCATATTTTATCTGAAATAACACTTCTCGCTGATACAGTTGGCATTATAGATAAAGGGGTTCTTTTAGAAGAAAGCAGCATGGAAGAATTAAATAAAAAAAATAGAAAGTATATTATGTTGGAAGTGTCTGATGTATCAAAGACGACTATTGTGTTGGAAAAAGAGTTCGGAATAACCAACTATTCTGTTGAAGATAATAATCATGTAAAGATATATAGTTACGGATTAGATATGGCAAAAATTAATAAGTCATTAGTTATGAATGGAATATCGGTGGCTTCATCACAAACCTGTAATGATTCTTTGGAAGATTACTTCAAGAAGATAACCGGAGGAGAGGGAATTGCTTAATTTAGTTAAAGTAGAGTTTCTTAAATTGAAAAGGAAAAAGATTGTTTGGATGATGTTTCTGGCAACACTCTTAATGCCATTGCTTGCCACTATATACTTTGGGAATATAGACCTTTCAGACAATGCAATGAAATATTTCAAATGGACAATCTTTAGTTATAATTTATGGCTGATTTTACCAATTATATTAGGAATATTTTCCACAATGATTGTGTCTATGGAGTATGAAAATGACACTTTTAAAGCATTATGGATTGTTCCGATACAAAAGACGAAGCTTTTAA
>NZ_AEUY02000002.1 GCF_000188035.1 Streptococcus pseudoporcinus LQ 940-04 | reverse complement strand
ATTTCCTGTATGGTGTCAATATTTACAAAAAGTTACTATATGCATGCTCTGTTTGTAGGATGGCTTTGTATGCTTTTAGCATATTTTGGTTTTATCAAACAGAGCATAATTTATTTTATGATATATAGTTTTACTACATTTTGGTTATTAAAAATGATACCTAGTGGTGTAGTTATAATTTCACCAATGCTTTTGGGAATGTTGTATAAATTCATAGTTCCAATCATGGCAGGATTTTTAACTTTTAAGATACCATCAGGAAAATTAATTTCAATATTTCACAAATTAATGTTGCCACGAAATTTTGTACTTATATTAACGGTAATTATTCGATTTGTACCAACAATTGCTGGGGAATTTAGAACAATAAAAGAAGCTATGAAAGTAAGGGGATTTACAGGTAACTTTTTTCATATTTTATCAAATCCTTTGAGGACTCTTGAATATGCTATAGTTCCTTTAATTTTTCGTTCTATAAAAGTAGGAGATGAATTATCAGCAGCAGCGATTGTTAGAGGAATTGAAAACCCAATAAAAAGGGATTCATATTATAGTAACAAGTTGTGTAAATTAGACATAATTATAATAACTGCAAGCTTTGTTTTATTTATATTATGTCTTATATGAGAGGTGCACCATTGGATAATAAACTGGAAATTAGAAAATTATCTTTTTCGTATAATAGCAATAAAGATGAACAGTTGAAAGATATAAATTTAGACATTAAAGATGGTGAATGTTGTGTAATTATAGGGGAGTCTGGATGTGGAAAGTCTACTTTAACAAGAACTATAAATGGATTAATTCCAAATTTTTACGAAGGAAATTTAGATGGAGAAGTATTTGTTGACGGCAAATCTATTAGAAATTTAAAATCCTGGGAAATAGCAAAGTTAGTCGGTAATGTATTTCAAGATCCTAGAAGCCAATTTTTTGCCAATGAAGTTAATGGAGAAATTGCATTTGGACCGGAAAATTTGGGATATAAGCGTGATGAAATAATAAGAAGAGTAAATGAATCAAGTGAGAAAATGAATATTGATAAATTGCTAAATAATAGGATATACAATTTATCCTATGGAATTAGGCAAAAAGTAGCAATTTGTTCAGCAAGAGCCATTGAACCATCTATTTATGTATTTGATGAACCATCTGCAAATCTTGATTTGAAATCAATATATAAATTTTCAAAACTTGTAATGGACTTAAAAAATGAAGGAAAAACTATAGTAATTGTTGAGCATAGGTTATTTTATTTAAAAGGAATAGCTGATAGGTATTTATTGATACAAAATGGATCTTTAATAAATAGTTATAAAGCAGAAGAATTTGAAAAAATCAGTTCAAAAGACTTAAATGCATTGGGCTTACGCTCAATAAATCTTAATGATATTGTTGTAGATGACCACAAAGTTAAAGAAAAAGAAATTAGTAGTGACAATTCTTTTGATTTTGAGGTGAAAAATATTAGTAAAAAATATAAAAATAATTTCGTACTAAAAGATGTGTCACTTAAATTTGATAGCAATGAGACTATTGCTTTAGTAGGAATAAATGGAACAGGTAAAAGTACACTCGGTAAAATTTATTCTGGGATTCAAAATCAGACTGATGGAGAAATAAAGATAAATGGACTCAAAGCTAATAAAAAGATGAGGTTAAGCAAAGTGTGGTATATTCCTCAAGATTTAGACTCTCAATTATTTGGGGAAGATTTGATGGATGAATTATTAACTGGGTTAAAAAATAGAGAAGATTATATCACGAAAGCAGAGGAACTTTTAAAAAAAGTTGGATTATTTGATATAAGAGATAAGCATCCAGCGACTTTATCAGGTGGTCAAAAACAGAGATTGGTTCTATGCGTAGCTATGTTGAGAGAAACACCTTTTATTATATTGGATGAGCCGACATCAGGGCTTGATTTCAGGAGTATGGATAAGGTGGGGAGATTAATCAAAGAGGAACAAAAAAAAGGAACAAAATTTTTGATAATTTCTCATGATATTGAATTTATAGCAAAGACGTGTGATAGACTTGTAAAACTAGAGAATGGGATAATAACAGAAGATTTTTATATTGATAATATAGGACAGCTGTTAAGAGCTATGGAGGCTAAATAATTTAGGAGGTGCGTAATGGAAGTTTTAAAAAAGCATATAGGACAAATTTTATCATCAGTTATTATTGCTGTAATTGGTGTTTTTTGTAGTGTTGTACCATATTTTGCTTTAGCTAAGATTACTCAAAATATAGCAATTAGTAATACAGATTTAGAATTCTATATAAGACCAATTTTGCTTATTTTAGGTGGGTTAATAGGAAGTGTTATTTTTCATGAGATTTCAACTTTAATTTCTCACAATTTAGCATTTCGCATAATAGAGGATGAGAGGAAGAAACTTGTAAGAAAAATTAATAGATTATCAATGGGAGAGATTGAAAAACGATCTAGTGGAGAATGGACTCAGTTTATGGTAGAAACTTTGAATAAAATTGAGCAACCGATAGCTCATGTTATTCCTGAAGTAATAGCTAATCTTATCATTCCAATCGCTTTAGTAGTTATTATTTTTATAATGGATTGGAGGATTGGAATTGCAAATCTTATTACATTACCACTAGGGGTGTTATTTTCAATTCTAATGATGGGTGGATATGAAGAAAAATCACGAAATTATCAAGAAGCCGCAAAAAACATGAATACAACAGCTGTTGAATATATTAGAGGTATTCAAGTTATAAAGGCATTCAATAAATCTGCATCATCATATGGAAAATTTGTAGATGCTGTAAATAGTAATAGAGACAGTATGCTAAATTGGTATTTAAGTGTTTGTTTCTATATGACAGCAGCAATGGAAGTTTTACCATCAACTTTATTATTTGTTTTACCAACTTCTTTATACTTGTATATGAATGGAAGTATTGAAGTAGGCAATCTAATAATGTGTGTTTTATTATCTTATGCCTGCTACAAACCTTTGATTAAAGCTATGAGTCATATGGATACTATGGCGAATGTAAGAGTTGTAATAGATGAAATAAAAAATGTTATGGAGTTACCAGAGTTAGAACGAGGTAATGGAGAGGAAAAAATAAGATCATACGATATTAATTTTGAAAATGTATGTTTTGCCTATAATGATAAGAAAAAAGTTTTTGATAACTTATCCTTTAGTGCAAAAGAAAATAAACTTACAGCTATTGTTGGTTATTCTGGCGGTGGAAAATCCACTATTGCTAAGCTAATTGCGGGATATTGGAACATTAATAAAGGGAAAATATCCGTAGGAAATGTAAATCTTAAAGATGTTTCTCTTGAAAAGAACATGGAACTTGTAACCTATGTATCACAAGAAAATTATCTATTTAGAAAAAGTATTATAGATAATATGAGAATGGCAAATCAAAATGCTAGTATTGAAGAAATAAAAGACGCTTGTAAAAAAGCTTCTTGTCATGACTTTATTATGAGTCTTCCTAATGGATATGAAACCATAATTGGAGAATCTGGGAGCAACTTGTCTGGAGGAGAGAGACAAAGACTTACAATAGCAAGAGCTTTGCTTAAAGATAGCCCAATCGTTTTATTAGACGAAGCTACAGCATATTCTGATCCAGATAATGAAGCTGAAATTCAAAAATCTATAGATGCATTAGTTGAAAATAAAACGGTTATTATGATTGCTCATAGGCTTTCTACAATAATAGGAGCCGATAAGATCATAGTATTAAACAATGGGGAAATTGAAGCAGAAGGAACTCATAAAGAACTTCTTGGAAAAAGTGAAACATATGCAAAAATGTGGAAATCACACATAAGTTTATCAAACGATAGGGGTGAGTAAATGAAAGAATTAATTCACAAGTTATATTGGGTAGCTGGAAAAGAATCTTCCAAAATTAGCAAGATGTTTTTCTTTGAAGTATTAAAAAGTATATTTGAAGGAATATCCCTTGGAGCTACAATGTTGCTTTTACTTAAAATATTTCAAAATATATTTGAAGGAAGAAATATTACACAAGAAGACATCTATGTCGTATTTGCAATAGCTCTACTAAGTGTAGTAGGGAAAATATTATCTAGTTATATGGCTGATAGAAATAAATACATCGCAACTTACAATATGGGAGCAGAAAATAGGCTATATATAGGTGATCAGCTAAAAAAAGTGAATATGGGATATTTTAGCAGTAATCGCCTTGGAAACATTTCAGGCGGATTAACCACAGTTATAGGTGAACTTGAAACCGTAGGAGTTAATATAATAGAAACTTTATTTGTAGGGGTAATTCAAACTATAATAATGGCGATATTCATGATTCCATTTGATATAGTTACAGGTTCTATAATTTTAGGAACTTTATTCTTAGGAATGTTATGCAATGCTATCTTTCAAAAGAAATCAGACGAGTTGACTAAAAAATTACAAGCTTTAAAAATAAATCTAAATGCATCCACTTTGGAGTATGTTAAAGGTATTAGTGTTATTAAATCATTTGGAAAAAGTGGTGAAATGACTAAAGAATTGGACAGAGAGATTTATAAAAATAGAAGAGGTTTTATAAATGTTGAAAAAACTGTAGCACCTGCTGCTTTGATATTTCTAATTATATTTAAATTGGGGATTTGTCTTATTATATTTTCAGCTATTTACAGGTTTTGCATAGGAGAAATTGATCATTATAAATCTGTAATGCTTGTAGTGTCTAGTTTTATTGTTTTTTCTGGTTTTGAAATGGCTGGAAGTATGCAAAACGTTAGAGGAATAGCTATACAAAACTTGGATTCAATTGCTAAACTTAGGAATTTACCAACAATTTCAGAAGGCACAAGAACAAGCTTTGAAAAAGGAGATATAAATCTAAAGGACGTTGACTTCTCATATGACGAACAGAATTTATTTAACCGTTTAAATTTAGATATTCCAAAAGGTAAGACTACAGCAATTGTAGGTGGTTCTGGAAGTGGAAAAACAACACTTTGTAATTTGATAGCTAGATTTTGGGATGTAGATTCTGGAGAAATATTGATTGATGATAATAACATAAAAGATTTTAGGTATGACAATCTGTTATCTAATTTCACTTTTGTTTTTCAAGATGTATATTTGTTTGATGACACTATAAAAAATAACATTAAGTTCGGAAATCCAGAAGCTAGTGATGAGGAAGTTATTAATGTTGCTAAGCAAGCACAGTGTCATGAATTTATTATGAAGTTGTCAGATGGTTATGACACAGTTTTACAAGAGGGTGGTTCAAATTTATCTGGAGGAGAGCGTCAGAGAATATCTATAGCAAGAGCTATGCTAAAACCAAGCAGAATTGTTATTCTTGACGAAGCTACTTCAAGTGTAGATCCAGAAAATGAACAACAACTTATAACTGCTTTAAACAATTTGTTAAAAGATAAAACTGTAATTGTGATTGCACATAAACTTGAAACTATTAAAAATGCTGATCAAATTGTTGTTATGGATAAAGGAAATATTGAAAGTATTGGTAAACATAAAGAGCTTATGGAAAAATCACACATATACAAGAGCTTTATTGAGAAAAGAGAAAAAGCTACTGGTTGGAAAATTGAATAAAATTTAATAGAGGATGATTTTATGAAACAAGATATGAAAGAACAATTATTAACAAAAAGACCTATAGATTTACTTTTTCAATTATCTATCCCTGCTGTAATAGGAATGATAGTAATAGGTCTTTATCCACTAATGGATGGAATTTTTGCAGGAAATATTATAGGACAAACGGCAATGACAGCTTGTGGTGTAGCTATGCCACTTACCTTTTTCAATAGTGGAGTATCTACACTCATAGGTGTAGGTTCAGCATCAGTTTTATCAAGAGCTATAGGAAAGGGTGACCAAAAAACAGTTGATAAAATTATGGGGAATTTAATCTTTTGGGTTATTCTATTCTCATCAATTATTACAATAGGCGGAATTTTACTTGCACCACATTTTTTAGATATGGTTGGAGCAAGTGGAGAAATTAAAGAATATGGTATCAGATATTTACGAGTAATTTTCATTGGTTCTTTATTTGTAAACTTTACTCAATCAGCAAACATGGTTATGCGCGGAGAAGGATTAATGAAAAAAGCAATGCTCATTATGGGGCTAGGGGCTTTTTTAAACATAATTCTTGATCCCATTCTAATGAAATTAATGGGAAAATATGCAATTGAAGGGGCTGCACTTGCAACTATTACAGCACAATTTGTTCAAGCAATAATAACACTCCATTACTTCAAATATAAAAGTAAAGCAGTAAAAATAAATAAAATTAAACCTGATCAAGAAATAAAA
This sequence comes from Streptococcus pseudoporcinus LQ 940-04, assembly GCF_000188035.1. Taxonomy (GTDB): domain Bacteria; phylum Bacillota; class Bacilli; order Lactobacillales; family Streptococcaceae; genus Streptococcus; species Streptococcus pseudoporcinus. Next base: position 24,993 of record NZ_AEUY02000002.1, on the reverse strand, counting down.
AAAGAAATGTTTGGCGTAGGGTCATCTGCTATGATGATGCAAATTTTATTTATGATTCAACAAACAATGCTATATAAAATGTCATTTAAATATGGCGGAGATACAAATGCTATCTTGATGGCAGCAACACTTAGAATATATGCCTTTTCATTCATTCCACTTTGGGGTATGAGTCAAGGTTTACAACCTGTTGTCGGAACAAACTTCGGAGCAAAGCAATATGACAGAGTAAGGCAAGCAATGAAGGTATTTTCTATCGGAGGATTAGTTCTTGCATCAATATTTTGGATACCAGCATTAGCATTTTCAAAGAATATACTTTCCTTATTTGGAGTAGAAGAAAGTATTATAACTCAAGGGATAGGGAACTTTAGATTATTTTATTCTATCTTTATCCTATATGGAGTAATGGTAATGACTATAACATTCTTCCAATCAATAGGAAACGCTAAAAAAGCCGGCATAATAGTCATGCTAAGGCAGTTATTTTTATTCGTACCTTCCATGATTATTTTGCCAATGATATTTGGAGTAAAAGCAGTATGGTTTGCAGAACCCCTTGTAGATTTAATTATGATAATAGCTGGTGTAGTAATGATGTTTGGGGAATTAAATAGGATGGATAAAATTAGTTTGAAAAATTCAAGTAATGAATAATAAGTGGGTTTATTTAAAGGAATGGAGGGAAATATGCAAATAAATATAATTAAAGTACATTTACCTTTTTTCTTTGGTTTACGCTGTTTACAAGTTAGATAACTTAGTTAAAAAATTAAATACAATTACTATTAGAAAAAGAACACAAAAAGTATTTAGAGCAGGTGGACAAGAAAAACCACTTGCTCTTTTTTTTCATCATTAGATCATGACGGGAATTTTGAAGATAATTTAGAAGATAAAAATGTTGATGTAGAAAAAGTTGTAGCCACACAAATGAAGATTAAGAATAAAAAATGTATCAACCCTTACCTTTTAATCAGGATTTAGGTTGATACACAAAATTATTTACACTTCTTCCCTTATAAGCGTTAATCGTATATTAAGTTATTTTTTTAAATTATCTTCAAGCTCTAAGAACTTATCAAAATCACTTTTGTAGAGTCTATCTTGTATTATTCTATATTTTTCAAACTCACTCTCTGCGTGTTTTTTAGCAAGAGCTGCAGAGACTTTTCCTGCATCATTTAAGATTTCTTTATCCCATAACTCTAAAAATCCATTTAATCTTTTTTCCCAATCTTCCATTGTCATCGGGATATGTCTTTCTGCTTGTAGTTCTGCCATGTCCAAATATGATGAAACAATTCTTTGCATTTGATTTAATTCTTCTTCGTTTAAATAATTTTTTGCTACGACTACATCATATTTATGAATTTTTGAATCTGGAGATCCTTCCCAAGTAGTAAGTCCCATATTTTTAGTTTTATGATTGGCTCTATCTACAATTAATTCGGCTGCAGTTTTTCCATGAATGGCATAGTGCAATTTGTTTTGAATAGCTGCAAAAAACCTTTTTGTTGCTTTTGCAGATGGGTCATAGTCTAAAGATGTGGCATAAATATCTGTGATTTTTTGATAGAATCTTCTCTCAGATAATCTAATCTCACGAATTTTTACAAGTAATTTTTCAAAATAATCTTTGGTAAGTTTTGTGCCAGAATTTTTGAGTCTTTCATCATCCATTGCCCAACCTTTAATTGTAAAATCTTTTACAATTTGGTTTGCCCACTTTCTAAATTGGACTGCACGGTCGTTATTTACTTTAAAGCCTACTGCAATAATTGCTTGTAGATTATAGTGTTTTGTTTCCCTTGAAACATTTCTAGAACCTTCTTTTTGAACTATTAGGAAATTCCTAATAGTTGCTTCTTCTTGTAATTCACTATCGGCATAGATTTTTTTAAGATGTTCATTTATTGTGGCGACACTAACATCATAAAGAACTGCCATCATCTTTTGAGTTAGCCAAATATTCTCATCTTCATATCTAATTTCAATAGCTTCCTGGTCATCACCATTTGCTGCAATAAAAGTCAAGTATTCAGCAGCGGAAGATCTGATTTGAAGTTCTTTTTTTTCTTGATTTTCGTCTTTATTTTTATCCATTTCTTTACTCATAATTTCCTCCAAGTATAAATTTCATTCTACCTTTAAACACTGGAATACTAATTAAGAATACAATTACATAATGTATAAAGGAATTTATCATCATATTTTTTGTTATTGGTAATTGATGATAAGTTTGACCTATTATTTTAAAAGCAGCTAGAGTGTTTGTTATAAAATCAAGTGCCAACCATAGGGCGACTGATGATCCTATAAAAGCAATTATATAGTTTAAAAACTTACTAAATTTTGGTAGCTTTTGATTTATTAAAACTAGCAATATTCCATAAACTATTACTACTGTAATTGAAAGGGGAATAGCTAATTTGTTATCTAGTTTATCTTTTATGGATATATAAAATCCTAAACCTACAACTATAAAATCAATCAAAAATGCTGAGATTTTTACAGAGTAGGTAGTGATGAGATAGTAGAAAACTATTCCAGAAAGGATTAATAAAAAATATCCTGCAATAAAAATTCCCATAGAGTCTCCTAATAATAATCATCATGTTCAGGTCGATAGTTTTTAAGAAAATCTCCCTGAGGTGTATTAACATTAATTGGTTTATTAAACTTGCCCATTTTTGCTAACTCAGAAATTTTTAAATTTAGTAAATTTATATCCACACCTAATTGTCCAGCAATTTCATAATCACAAACTTGATCATTGATATTATCGAAGACATCTTCATCACTTATTAATAAATGAGCTGCAAAAATATTAGCTTCAGTTTCAAATTTATTTGTAGGGTTTAGCACTGTTTGATCATGAAAAGCTCCGCCACTCACACAATAATCTCTGTGTAGTTGATCGTGACCTAATTCATGTGCTAATATCGTTTTTCTATTAAAATTTGTGTTACTACTGATAAAAATAAATCTGTTCCTTTGAATATAATGGTACATTCCTAAAAGTATTTTTGTTTCAGGTAGATATACCAGGTTAATATTCAAAGCTTCTATTAATTCGATAGGATCTCGTGTCTTATATTTTTTTATAAGTCGATTAACCTTATCATATATATAGCGATTCATGCTCATAAAATCACCTAATCTTTTTTCTTACGACCGTATTTCTTGTTTTCTCTTTTAGCCTCCCAATAAGCACGAGTAATAGCTTCAAAAGCAGCATCTTTATCTTCGTCAGAAATTTCTCCACCAGCAAATAAAGAGCTTAGACCTTCTGTTAATGCTCTAGCTTTTTCTAATTCTCTTTTGCCACCCATGTTATAAACTCGATTTAAAAATTCGTCACTTTCTTCTAGAAGATAATTGTAATCACAGTCCATAACTTCAGCTATTTTTTTGTAAACCTCGACATCTCTTGGGTATCTTTCTCCGTCTTCATAATGTACAAGAGTTCTTGTACTTATTCCTATCATTTTTGCAAAATCTGCTTGACTTAACTTTTCTTTTTCACGAAATTCCTTTAATCTATCCGCAAAAGCCATAACTTTAACCTCCTGTACTAATGTGCACTTATAACTTTTAATACGAACAATAGTACTTGAATTATTTTTCAATTTGAGATATAATACAAACTGAACTTATATTCATATTATAGCACAAACATTCAAGTTTGTAAATAAGTTGTATTGGGGTGATTAGATTGAGAATAAGTAAAACTTTAGAGAATATAATGAACATGTATGCAGATAGCAACTTGAAATTTGAAGAAATTAGTTCAGCTGCAAAACTTATTTTAAGTTTATATAGACAAGTTACCTGGGCAGTAGATAGTAGGGCAAATTTTATGATGTTTGAGAGTAAAGAAAACTATGGATCAACTTCAGAATCTGCTTACTTGTATCTTTCTACATTTACTCCAGAAAGAGTTGAAGAAAAGTTTAATAATAGAGTTTCCAATGTAATGGATAGTAAGCTGATGCTCTTAATAATTTATGATGCTTGTGTTAGGCTAAAAGTTTATCCAGAATATGGAGAAATCTATCATAAGATTATTTATAACTACTACATTGCTGAAAAAAAGATTACTGATGAAGCTTGTATGAGAAGTGTATCTTTAGAGAGAACTGTTTATTATCAAAGAAAGAAGGAAGCAATTGCATTGGTTGGTGTAATAATTTGGGGTTATACTTTACCAACTGCTATTAGCCAACTTGAAGATGGTCGTAGCATTGAAGAAATAATGAACATCTAAGGACTTAATTTATGACGAACTTATTGCGTACTATTTCCGAATGAAAAAAGTACCATATACGAATTTTATGTGTACTTAAGTGCATATATAATATCCATGATGGGTGATTTGCACCTAAATTTAATATTGGCGTTTATTGACTGAAAGAATTTATTTTCTTTCGGTCTTTTTTTATGCCCAGGAGAATATATGCATAGAATTAGAAGCCCTCCTTTTATGTTTTTTTTATCTGCAAAGAAAAAAGACATATTGATTTTAAGGAGGAATACAATGGACAAAGAATATTATTTATTTGTAGAAGGAAAGAAAGTGGTTGTTAGCAAGGAAGTGTATCTTGCTTATCATAGTGAATTGAATAAAGAGAAATATCAAACGAGAAGAGACAGGTTAAATAACTGTTTCTTTTTTTGTTCCTATGATCGTGATGGTAATTTTGAAGAAAATTTAGAAGATCTGGAATTTGATGTTGAAAAAATTATCGAAACAAAGGAAATGATTGAAGAAGTAAGAAGAGCTATTTCTAAACTCAACCCTGTTGAAAGAGACCTAATAGAAAGTCTCTTTTATAAAGAAGAAACAATTAGAGAAGTAGCTGCTAAACTGAATATTTCTCATCCAGCCGTTATTAAAAGGCGTAATAAAGTCTTAGAAAAACTAAAGGAAATGTTAGAAGATTTTTAGATGAAAGTTACCAAAAGGGTCTGATTTTCACTGTTACTTATGCAGTGGGAATTGGACCTTTTCATTTAACCAAATTTTTTTTGAAAATTGGTTACCAAGAAAGACTTCTTTTCACTGTTAAGTATAAGAGGGTAATTTTAAACAATTTTGTTTCATCAAGATAAGTATTTTCTGATGGTCAAATTTTAAAAAGATTAATAACTCTCGATAAATTTTGAACCTTAACAATTGAATAGACCAAGACAAGACATTAATCATTTTTGGAGCGTAATAACCTATCCGCCAAGATCTTTCTGCCGAATAATTCGGCAAAACAAGTACTGCTAAGCTAAAAGCAAGGGAAGAAGAAAGGGAGCGATAAGTAAGAGTTTGAATATAGGGAGGGATACCCTATTCGCTATGAAGAAAATGAGGATAATGATACTTCTAAGGTTGAAGCCGGCTCATCCTGAACAGAGGCGGAGGTGAGATTCCTATGTTGCTAATCCAAGGCACTTGTCAATGTCAAAAAACTTTAATTTTATATTGTGAGGTAAAACCTATGAATACAAAAGAAAAGAAGAAATATAAACCTAAAGAGCAAATATCAAAAGAAGATTATTCTAAAAAAATTACTTACACTCAAAGTGATAAAGAGTCCCTCGACTTACTAGATATTGTTGAGCTTTATTTATGTAGAGCTTGTATAAGACTATAAGCTGGGGTGCTGACTTAAAAACTTGGGTGCGGTAAAATATAAGTGGTAGAAGAACTCCTTAATGACTATTTGCCCAAATACAAATTAAGGAGGTTTTGTGATGGAAAAATTTGCTTGTATGTATCTTCGTTTATCGAGAGAGGATGGAGATAGCACAGAAAGTAATTCTATTTCAAATCAAAGACAGATTATCAAGTCATATGCAAGGGACAATGATTTTAAAGTTGTTGCTGAATATGTAGACGATGGTTTTTCAGGATCTAATTTTGACAGACCAAAATTTAAGAAGATGATTCAAGATCTTGAAGAAAAGAAGTTCAAGACAATTATTGTGAAGGACTTATCCCGTTTTGGGAGGGATTATATCGAATCAGGTAAATATCTACAAAAGATATTCCCAGAAAAAGGTATAAGATTTATATCCGTAAACGATAACTATGACAGTGAAAATGCAGATGTAAGCGATACACACCTAATTCTTCCTATAAGAAACTTTATTAATGATTCTTATTGTAGGGATATTTCTATGAAGGTTAAATCTTCAAAAGAAATTAAAAGAAAAAATGGTGAATTTATTGGTGCATTTGCTCCTTTTGGTTATAAGAAGGATATCAAAAACAAACATAAGTTAGTCGTTGATACAGAAGTTTCACATATAATTGAAAGAATCTTCAATATGAAGATAGACGGTTATTCGTCTAAGGCTATTGCAGATTTTTTAAATAGCATAGGTTGTGTAACACCATCTAAGCATAAAGAAAATTCTGGTGATAATCATACTACTGGTTTTATTGTTAAAGACTCTAAATGGGACGCAAAAATGGTCAATAGGATTATTACAAACAAGGTCTATATAGGAGTGCTTGAACAAGGGAAAACTAGAAAACTAAATTACAAGTCTAAGAGAGAAGTAGAAGTAAATGAAGAAGATTGGATTGTAATAAACGACTCTCATAAGCCTATTATTTCAAAAAGCATTTATGCTTTGGCTAATAAGATGATGCTCCGAGATGTAAAACAATCAGCAGATATACCACATATTTTATCAGGAATGCTTTATTGCAAAGATTGTGGATCTTCAATGGTTAGAAGAAAGGTTAAGTCCAAGAATGGATATAATATTTTTTATATTTGTTCTCACTATAATAACAAAGGAGATTGCACAAGACATAGTATAAAAGAAGACTATCTACTTGATATGACTCTTTTTGCACTTAAAGATTATTTAAAAAAATACAATGAATTACTAAGTCAAGTTAATAAGTTAGATGTATCAAAAGTTACATTTAATATTGACTTTGAAAGCTTAAACTCAGAAAAGAGAAAGTACGAAAGACTTAGACAATCTTTATATATGGACTTAGAAGATGAACTTATAACTTCTGAAGAGTTTGAAAGATTTAGAAAAAATTATCTTATTAAAATCAGGGAAATAGAGAAACAAATTGCTACAAAAAAAAATATACTTGCCAACTTGCAAGAAAAGATGAAAAACAAGGACAGTTTGGTTTCCGAAATTGTTCCCACTGATTTAAGCAGTCTAAATAGACTAACAATTGTATCATTTATAGATAGAATTGAAATCGGAGAAAATAATGAGATTAATTTTGTCTTTAATAATTTGGAAACAGTTAACTTACTGAAGACCCTTATAAAAGAAGAAAGTGAAAGTAAGTCCGAAGTAAAGAAGAATTTGATTTCAATAAATAAGGTATTTGGAAATGCTCTTGAAAATAAGACTCCAATGCAATTAGCTGGAGGTGTTTTATAATGGCAAGAACTTCCAAAAGATATATTGAAAAGAAAAGCGAAAAGACAGAAAGAAAAGTTTTTAAGGCCGGAATTTATACAAGGCTATCTAACGAAAGAACAGAAGAGTGGAGAGAAAAATCATACTCAATTGAAACTCAAATCTTGTCTTGTAAAGAATATGCATTAAAAGAAAATATAGATGTTTTAGAAGTTTACACTGACTATGAATATAGTGGTACAAACTTTGAAAGACCATCATTTCAGAATATGATGCAAGATATTAGAGATAGAAGAATCAATTGTATTATTATCAGAGATTTATCAAGACTTGGAAGAGAATATCTCGAAATGGGAAGATTGATTGATAAAGTTTTTCCATTTTTAGGTGTTAGATTTATTTCAGTTAATGATAAATTGGACACAGTCAAAGAAACAGATTCAAAGAAATCTTTTGAGGTTACTCTTAAAAATATTATCAACGATATGTATGCTAAGGATATTTCAGTTAAGATAAAGACCTCAAAACACAATAGAGCAAGAAACGGATACTTTATTGGTTCTGTTCCTCCTTATGGGTACAAGATTAAAAAAACAAAAGAAGGTCAAAAGCTTGTAATTGATGAAAATGTTAGATTTATTGTAGAAGAGATGTTTGATTTAACTCTTCAAGGCAAAAGCCAATATGAAGTAGCAAAGCATTTTAATGAAAAAGGGTATGCTCCTGGAATGATTTACTATAAAACTGGGAGAGTTTACCGACAAGATGATGATCCTGAATGGAATAAAGGGACAATTTCTAAAATGCTTACAAACCCAGCTTATACGGGGACTTTAGTACAAGGAGTTAAACAACAAAATCTTGCAAAAGGAATTAAACAACATTTTGTAGATGAAAGTCAGTATATAATTTGTGAGAATGCACATGAAGCAATCATTTCTAAGGAAGCTCACGAAAGAATCTTACGAGAAAGACAAGAAAGAAAGAAAAATCATGTTTTCAGTTCGCCAATGCACAATTTTGAAAATAGGGACTATGAGAACAGATTTAAAGGTCTTGTAATCAATAATAATACTGGCAAAGAACTTAATAGAAGAACTCGTATCTATGGTAAGAATAGAGATAGACTTTACTATTCATTTCAGAATGAGAGATTTAGTGGAAGTATAAAACCCGAAAAATCAGTATTCATTATGGAAAGAGATTTGGATCAGGCTATTAGTGATAAGATTTCTGAGTTTATTATGAAGACAACTAGCAAGACAAAATTTGTTAACCGAATTAAAGCTAGATTTAATAAATCAATAGATACTTTTAAGAAAGACATTGAAAATCTTAAAAGAAAAAATCTAAATGAAGAAAATATCATTCAAAGAGCCTATGAAGAATACAGTTTAGGTAAGATTGATAGAGATGAGTATCTATTAAGGAGAGAGATTGCTCAAAGTCATATGTCTACATTTGATAACGAAATTTCAGCAATTGAAGTTAATATCTCAAAGCTTAAAAAAGAAAGATTAAAATCAACAAAATGGATAAATGATTTATATGCTTCAAAGAATTTGGAAAAGCTACCTGGTGATTTAATCCATAGCTTAATTGAAAAAATAATAGTTTATGATAAACACGAATTTGAAATAGTCTTTAAATTCAATATAGATAATTTGGTAGGAGGAACAGACGATGAGTAAGATTGCTCTTTATATTAGATTATCTGTTGAAGATATGATAAAGACTGATGAGAGTGAAAGTATCATAAACCAAAGAGCATATCTAAACGATTATCTAGACAAGAATGAAGAATTTAAGAACTTCACAAGAGAAGAATATGTCGATGACGGATATTCTGGAACAAATGAAAATAGACCAGCCTTTCAAAGAATGCTTGAAGATGTAAAGAAAAATAATATCCAGACGATAATTGTAAAAGACTTGTCCAGATTTATGAGAGATTATATAACACTTGGAGATTATCTTGAAAATATATTTCCATTTCTAGGAGTTAGATTTATCGCCATAAATGATGGCTATGATAGTGACAAAGAAAAAGGAAATGGAACAGATTTAGATATTCAATTCAAAGGACTATTATATGATTTCTACACAAAAGATATTTCTGAAAAGGTAAAGTCATCTATGACCACACTTAAAAAACAAGGAAAGTTTTTAGCTTGGAGTCCACCATTGGGATATATGAAAGATCCTAATGATAGACATAAAATCATAGTTGATGAAGAAACTGCTTGGATAGTAAAGAAGATATTCAAACTTGCACTTGATGGTATATCTTCAAGAAATATAGCTAAGATATTAAATGAGGAAAAAATTCCGACACCATCAAAAAGAAAGAGTGAATTAACAAATCTTGATTTTGAGTATTCAATAATTAGAACTGCAAAAAAACCTAGACCAACTTGGACTAATGGCAATGTAATAGATGTATTAGCAAATGAAAATTATACTGGAACTTACACTTTCAATATGCAAGATAAGTCAGTATTAAATCCATCTTCTTTTAAATTCAAACCAAAAGAAGAATGGGGAAGAGTTGAAAATAATCATGAAGCTATTATTTCTAGAGAAGACTTTGAAAAAGTTCAAAAGATAAAAGAGAAGAATCTGTTTATGAAAGGTAAAAATACCGATTATGAATGGAGAAAGAAATCTCCGCTACAAGGTTTTGCAAAATGTCCAACTTGCAATCACATTTTAGGATGTGTTCAATCAAAAAGAAAACGACAAGATGGAAGCATAAGAGTTCACACATATTTTACTTGTAGGATATGTAAGTGTAATAATGTAAAACATAAGAACTCAAGAGCAGGAAGCCTTGAAGATCAAGTATTTGAAGCAATAAAAGAAAAATACGGTTTAGAAGATCCAATCAAGGATGAAAAAGTAAAAGTTAAACCTATGGAAAAATCTATCGAAGATCTTGAAGCTAAAAAAATGCAAAGTTTTGAAAAGTATAAATTGGGCAAGATGAATAGACAAAAATTCATTGACTCTAAAAATTCGATAGATGAAGAAATACAAGCAATAAAAGAAAAAATACAAAAAGCAAAAGAAGAAAAAGAAGTAATAGACAACACTAAACTTACCAGAGAATTGATGGAGAAATATATAGACTCAGTATTCTGTGAAGGAAACGAAGTGTTGAACATAATATGGAAGTAGCAAAGGGAGTGAGCAATCACTCTCTTTTAAATTACATAACAATAACCTCTTTTTTGTCATAAGCTTGACATGAGAGGGAACAGGGAATTTCTTTGCGGCTATGCCAAAACACTTAAGAGAAAAGAGTGAGTTGTATGGCGTAGAGTTAGATACTATTACAGGAGCTATTGCCAAACACCTTCATCCTAATAGTCATATTGAAATTAAGGGATTTGAGACGGTGGCTTTTAACGACAATAGTTTTGATTTGGTGATTTCAAATGTGCCCTTTGCCAATATACGAATTGCGGATAATAGGTACGATAGGCCTTACATGATTCATGACTACTTTGTCAAAAAGTCACTTGATTTGCTTCATGATGGTGGACAAGTAGCGATTATCTCTTCCACAGGAACTATGGATAAGCGAACAGAAAACATCTTACAAGATATTCGTGAGACAACTGAATTTCTTGGTGGGGTTCGACTGCCTGACTCTGCCTTTAAGGCCATTGCAGGAACGAGTGTCACAACGGATATGTTATTCTTCCAGAAACACTTAGACAAGGGATATGTGGCAGACGATTTAGCCTTTTCAGGTTCCATTCGCTATGACAAGGATAGTCGCATTTGGCTCAATCCTTATTTTGATGGAGAATACAATAGCCAGGTGCTAGGAACCTACGAGGTCAGGAATTTTAACGGAGGAACACTTTCTGTTAAGGGGACTAGTGATGACTTGATTGCAAGTGTTGAAACAGCTCTAAATCACGTTAAGGCCCCAAGAGAGATTGATAGAAATGAGGTCATCATTAACCCAGATGTGTTGACCAAACAAGTCAATGATACCTCCATTCCAGCTGAAATGAGGGAAAATCTAGGTCAGTACAGTTTTGGTTATCAGGGGTCTACAGTTTACTATCGAGATAACAAAGGCATTCGAGTCGGAACCAAGACGGAAGAAATCAGTTACTATGTCGATGAAGAGGGCAACTTCAAAGCATGGGACACCAAACATTCTCAAAAGCAGATTGATCGCTTTAATGCCTTAGAAGTGACTGATAACACTGCTCTGGATGTCTATGTGACCGATGATGCAGCCAAACGTGGTCAGTTTAAGGGGTATTATAAAAAGACAGTTTTCTATGAAGCTCCATTGTCTTATAAAGAAGTGGCACGTATCAAAGGAATGGTCGATATTCGCAATGCCTACCAAGAAGTTATTGCCATTCAACGCTATTATGACTATGATAAGGAGACCTTTAACCACTTGTTAGGCAAACTCAATCGTACCTATGATAGCTTTGTCAAACACTATGGGTATTTGAATAGTGCTGTGAACCGCAATCTTTTTGATAGTGATGATAAGTATTCGCTTCTTGCTAGTTTGGAAGATGAAAGTCTGGATCCAAGTGGAAAGTCTGTTATCTATACTAAATCCCTTGCCTTTGAGAAGGCTCTAGTGCGTCCTGAAAAAGAGGTTAAAAAGGTGCATACTGCCCTTGATGCCTTAAATTCGAGCTTGGCTGACGGACGAGGTGTTGATTTCGCTTATATGATGTCTATCTATCAGGTTGAATCGCAGATGACCTTGATTGAGGAGTTAGGCGACCTCATTATGCCTGATCCTGAGAAGTATTTGAATGGAGAATTGACCTATGTTTCTCGCCAAGACTTTCTTTCAGGGGATGTCGTCACTAAGTTAGAAGTGGTAGATCTATTCGTCAAACAAGACAATCAGGACTTTAACTGGTCACATTATGCGGGACTTCTAGAAGCTATCAAACCAGCCCGTATTACTTTGGCAGACATTGATTATCGAATCGGTTCACGCTGGATTCCTCTGGCTGTTTATGGAAAATTTGCCCAAGAAACCTTTATGGGGAAAGCCTATGAACTGTCAGACCAAGAAGTAGCGACAGTCCTAGAAGTCAGTCCCATTGACGGGGTTATCACTTACCAATCTAAGTTTGCCTACACCTATTCCAACGCAACGGATAGGAGTTTAGGTGTCCCTGCTTCACGCTATGATAGTGGTCGAAAAATCTTTGAAAATCTCCTGAATTCCAATCAACCAACCATCACAAAACAAGTTGTCGAAGGGGATAAGAAAAAGAATGTGACGGATGTAGAGAAAACAACGGTCCTGCGTGCCAAGGAAACACACCTACAAGAACTCTTTCAAGGTTTTGTAGCAAAGTATCCAGAAGTCCAACAAATGATTGAAGACACCTATAATAGGCTCTACAATCGTACGGTATCAAAGTCCTATGATGGTAGTCATTTAACCATTGATGGACTTGCTCAGAATATCTCCTTACGTCCTCACCAAAAGAATGCCATTCAACGAATTGTCGAGGAAAAACGTGCTCTACTAGCTCATGAAGTTGGTTCAGGTAAAACACTTACCATGCTTGGGGCAGGATTCAAACTGAAAGAACTCGGAATGGTACATAAACCACTTTATGTGGTGCCGTCTAGTCTGACTGCTCAGTTTGGTCAAGAAATCATGAAATTTTTCCCTACCAAGAAAGTCTATGTGACTACTAAGAAAGACTTTGCCAAAGCCAAACGCAAGCAGTTTGTGTCCCGTATTATTACAGGGGACTATGATGCCATTGTCATTGGGGATTCACAATTTGAGAAGATACCGATGAGTCGTGAAAAACAGGTCACCTATATCAATGACAAACTTGAGCAACTCCGAGAAATCAAGCTAGGAAGTGACAGTGATTACACGGTGAAAGAAGCGGAACGTTCGATTAAGGGATTAGAACACCAGTTGGAAGAACTCCAAAAACTAGAGCGAGATACCTTTATTGAGTTTGAAAACCTTGGAATTGATTTTCTTTTTGTGGATGAGGCTCATCACTTCAAGAATATCCGTCCAATCACTGGACTTGGGAATGTAGCTGGAATCACCAACACAACTTCTAAAAAGAACGTGGATATGGAGATGAAGGTGAGACAAGTACAGGCAGAGCATGGAGATAGAAATGTCGTTTTTGCGACAGGAACACCAGTTTCTAACTCTATTAGTGAACTTTTCACCATGATGGATTACATTCAACCTGATGTCTTGGAACGATACCTGGTATCAAATTTTGACTCCTGGGTTGGGGCTTTTGGGAATATCGAAAACTCCATGGAACTAGCCCCGACAGGAGATAAGTACCAACCCAAGAAACGGTTCAAGAAATTTGTCAACCTTCCTGAACTCATGCGAATCTACAAGGAAACTGCCGATATTCAGACCTCAGACATGCTTGATTTACCAGTACCGGAAGCTAAGATTATTGCGGTGGAAAGCGAGTTAACGCAAGCTCAGAAATACTATTTGGAAGAGCTGGTAAAGCGTTCAGACGCTATCAAGTCAGGTAGTGTTGATCCAAGTAGAGATAACATGCTTAAAATCACAGGAGAAGCCAGAAAACTAGCTATTGATATGCGGTTGATTGACCCTACTTACTCCTTATCGGATAATCAGAAAATCCTTCAAGTAGTCGATAATGTCGAGCGGATTTACCGTGATGGAGCTGGAGACAAAGCCACTCAGATGATTTTCTCAGATATTGGAACCCCTAAAAGTAAGGAAGAAGGGTTTGATGTCTACAATGAACTTAAGGACTTGTTTGTCGATCGAGGGATACCAAAAGAAGAAATTGCCTTTGTCCATGATGCCAATACTGATGAGAAGAAAAACTCTCTGTCACGCAAGGTCAATAGTGGAGAAGTACGGATTCTCATGGCTTCTACGGAAAAAGGGGGAACAGGATTAAACGTCCAATCTCGCATGAAAGCTGTCCACCATTTAGACGTTCCCTGGAGGCCCTCAGACATTGTCCAGCGAAATGGACGACTAATTCGACAAGGAAACATGCACCAGGAGGTAGATATTTATCACTATATTACTAAAGGGAGCTTTGACAATTACCTCTGGCAGACGCAGGAGAATAAGCTAAAGTATATCACCCAGATAATGACCTCAAAAGATCCTGTGAGATCAGCTGAAGACATTGATGAACAAACCATGACCGCCTCAGACTTTAAGGCATTGGCAACTGGGAACCCTTATCTCAAACTCAAAATGGAGTTGGAAAATGAACTGACAGTTTTAGAGAATCAAAAACGAGCCTTTAATCGCTCCAAAGACGAGTATCGCCATACCATTTCCTATAGCGAGAAGCACCTCCCTATTATGGAAAAACGGTTGAGTCAATATGATAAAGATATTGCCCAATCTTTGGCAACAAAGTCGCAAGATTTTGTCATGAGATTTGATAATCAGAAAATGGATAATCGTGCAGAAGCAGGGGACTATCTGCGAAAACTCATTACCTATAACCGCTCAGAGACCAAGGAAGTCAGAACACTTGCAAGCTTTAGAGGATTTGACTTAAAAATGACTACACGAGGTCTTAGTGAGCCCTTACAAGAGACCGTCTCTTTAACGATTGTAGGTGATAACCAATATACAGTCGCTCTTGATTTGAAATCAGACGTGGGAACCATTCAACGGATTAGTAATGCCATTGACCATATAATAGATGACCAAGAAAAGACAGAAGGGCTGGTAAAGGATTTAAAAGATAAGCTACGAGTAGCCAAAGTAGAAGTTGAAAAAGTCTTTCCAAAGGAAGAAGATTATCAACTTGTAAAGGCTAAGTATGATGTTTTAGCTCCCTTGGTTGAAAAAGAAGCAGAAATTGAGGAGATAGATGCAGCTTTGGCCAAGTTTAGTGAAGATACAACACCCCAAATGAAGCAACAAATAGCACTCGAGATATAAGAAAAAAGGCTGACAAATATTTTTGAACGCGGTAAAATGAAGTCAAGAAATCACAAAAGGAGAATAGATCATGGCCCAAACACTAGATGAAATGCGTTATCAACTTGAAGAATGGTTGACACAAGGCTTTACAAGCCCAGAAGATAGGGCAAACTACCAAACTTTAAAGGAACAGTATGAAGATGAAACACTTGATTATAGCTATTCAAAGCGTGAAATCACTGGACAGCTGGAACTCATCATCACAAGTCGTGAGAGTGATTTTCCAAGCTTAGATGAGGTAATGAAAGCGGAATACCTTGACTTGGTTGCCCAACTTGATGAACTTGACCAGGAACAGGCTAGCTACTACCGTAAGCAGTTGCCCTAGAAAGAGGTGTAGGATGTTGGAACAAATTCTACAAAGCCTCCTGATTATCGTAGCAATAGGACTAATGTTGCTTGTCCTTTATCAGATTGTGAAAGTTTCAGGTGCTTTGTTTCTTATAGGACTCATCAGTGGATTAGTCTTTATTGAAATCTATGGAATTTACCTCTTTTTCACAGAGAGAGGTCTCTATACAGAAGATTTAGCCACCAATGGTATTTGGAGTTTTACTGGATTTTTTATAGCTTTAAATCTATTTCTAGTTTTTAGCATTATTATGAAGTGGTGGAAAAATAGAATAGTTTAACATGGAGGATTACCAAATGGTAGTCCTTTTTCTTGTGATAAAATCTCCAAGTTAATCTTGTTATGATGTGGCTATCACTAATAAAGGAGTAAGCCATGTTAAACAAAGTGAAAGCTCGATTTCTGATTGGAGTTGGAGGTTTAATCGCAGTCAGTTTTATGGTCATGATTGGCTACACGATTGGCTCACAATCCGTTTCAAAACAAACAGAGAACCAAATACGAGCAGAAGCAAATAAACTTGTGACAAAGGAAAAGCAGGAAGAAAAAGCAACTGTTTTATCAGATGAGCTTGTCAATGAATTTCTCACTCAATATTTCACCAAGGTTCAGCTGGGTGAAAATAACGCTCGTATCAAGCCTTACATGACAGACTCGGCATTTTCGGAAGAGGAAGCAAATCAGAATAAAGCGATCAATCAAGTTTATAAAGATTATATGCTTGACTACCGATTAGAATCAGCCAGTATCTATGTCAATACAGAAAGCAATGTTGCACTTGCGGAAGTTTCATATCAAGTGAGCTATGTTTCTGATTTGAGTGAGCAACAACAGCGAACCACTCAGACAGAAACCAAGACGGTTATCTTATCCTACTCCAAAGTTTCCGACAAGCTCTTGGTAAATCAAGTAACCATCTGGAATGGAAAACTGGAAGACATGAAAGAAGCAACAGATGGAGCCAATTCCAGCATACCAACGATCCAAGGAACTACAACAAGCGAGAATAACTAGCAGGAGACAGTCTTCTGCTTTTTTTGATAGGGAGACAAGATGACACGAATTAAAGCAGTAAAACAAAAGGCCATTTTAGATGTGGCTGAAAGTCTGGGTTATTCCTTCAGACGTTTATCAGGACAAATTTTTGAACACCCAGACCATGATTCCTTTCGGATTTTTGCCGATACCAATACTTTCAAATGGTTTTCAAGAGATATACAAGGGGATGTGATAGACTTTGTTCAATTAGTAGCAGGTGTTACTTTCAAAGAGGCTGTGTCTTATCTTGAAACTGGAGATTTTGAACAAGCTAAGGTGATAGAAGAAACTTATCAACCGTTTTACTATTATTTGCGTGAAGAACCCTTTCAGCAAGCACGTACTTACTTGAAAGACATCCGTGGACTAAGTAATCAGACTATCAATTCCTTTGGCAGACAAGGATTGCTTGCTCAAGCTACTTATCAAGCGGAGTCAGTTTTAGTGTTTAAAAGCTATGACCATAATGGTAGATTACAGGCCGCAAGCTTTCAGGGTCTCGTCAAAAATGAAGAAAAACACAAACGTGGTTATTTGAAGAAAATCATGAATGGATCTCATGGCCATGTCGGTATTAGTTTCGATATTGGGAATCCCAAGCGACTCATTTTTTGTGAATCCGTTATCGATATGATGAGTTATTATCAGCTTCACCAAAAGCAATTATCCGATGTTCGCCTGATTTCAATGGAAGGCTTAAAACTTTCTGTGATTGCTTATCAGACCTTGCGTCTAGCAGCAGAGGAACAGGGGAAATTGGTATTTCTAGATACAGTAAAACCAAGCAGACTTAGCCATTATCTTCAGGCAATACAAGAGACGACAACCTTTTTTCAAACTCATTCAAACGTCATAACAATGGCTGTTGATAACGATGAAGCAGGAAGAGAATTTTTTCAGAAACTGTCAGATAAAGGACTTCCAATCACCAAAGATTTACCACCATTGCAGGGACTTGAAACAAAGTCAGATTGGAATGATATTGTGAAACAACAGAAAGAAATATCCTTAAGCAATCTTATTCAGTCAGCCCATATACAAGCCATTAAGAATCATCCTCCACCAAAACGAGAGCGTGCTATGGAATTGTGATAACAAAATCAAGTCCACTATCATAATCTAGAAAGTGACAAGGAGGACACCCTATGAGTGCGATTGAACGTCTGGCTGAAAAAGTAGCTAGACAAGAAGAAAAAGTCTCACGTGAGACTGAGAAATTGGAACACTATCGTGACCAACTACAAACTGCAATGTATAGCACCTTTATTAAACGGCAACAATCTAGTCAGTTGTCATTTCATGAAGCACTAGAGCAAGCCTTTGGTAAAGAAACCACACTACACCTAAATTACAGAAATGAGGATATAGAATGAGTAAAACATGGAATTTTGATCAGCCACTAGACGATGTGAAATCAACATCGTCCCATGAAGAACGAGCTAAAATCGCAGCACTCTTCCATAAACAGGATGAAAAACCAATTGAAGAAGTAGATTATGTGGCTGCTTTTGAACAGCAACAAAAGGAGTCAGAATCTAAAGATGTACAAACGCTCGCATCAACCATTAAACAAAGTCAGCCGAAGAAGGTAAATATCACAAGTGACTATAAACAACACTTGGCTGATACCATTGCACAAAACAACAAGGATATTTCCGCCTGTCAGAAGCAAATTGAAGAACTTCATCAATTGATTGATGAAAAGAAAATCCAAAATAAAAAGTTACAGGCTATTTCAGTAGCCATTGATGATTTATAAGTCAGGTAGTCCTATGCGGGCTACCTTTTTACGATTTAAGGAGAAGAAAATGAAATTCTTTAAAAAGAAAAATCAGAACCAGGATCAATTTAAACGACTGATTCATAGACTATCAGAGATGTCAGATACTGAACAAACCAAAGTAGAGCAACTCCTAGATGTGGTTTTTGATCCAAGTTTCAAGCCTAGCAAGAACGTAGAAGTGTCTCGAAACATTACAAACACAGAGGAACATAATCTTGATAAGACAATTCAAGAAGCGAAAAATAAACTGAATACTGAGCAGTTGAAAAAAAACATTGAGAGATTTAGACAAGGTAGGCGAGAGAGCAATAATAACAAATAACAGACCAATTATTTTGGCCTGTTTTTTGAAATATGTGTCATCGTTGAATCGTAACAATATAGTCTAACTAGATTATTATCTCGTGAAGGTTCTACATTGAACATAAAATAATGGTCACGATGGTCTTTCGAATTTTCCTTATTTAGCTTAAAATAGGGCTTTTGAGATTTTGCCATGGCAAGCATAATATCATCTGTTAAGAAAGTAAGTGGAGGGTTCTGTTGCAAAGTTTTAAATCTACTACCAAATAAGGTAGAATAATAGAAAAAGATAGCAGGAGGAATGACGATGAATCCTTTTAAAGGAAAGAAATTTCAGCAGGATGTGATTATTGTAGCCGTGGGCTACTATCTTCGTTATAACCTTAGCTATCGTGAAGTTCAAGAAATCTTATATGATCGTGGCATTAACGTTTCTCATACGACGATTTATCGTTGGGTGCAAGAATATGGCAAACTACTCTATCAAATTTGGAAAAAAAATAAAAAATCCTTTTATTCATGGAAAATGGATGAAACGTACATCAAAATTAAAGGAAAATGGCATTATTTGTATCGAGCCATCGATGCAGATGGTTTAACCTTGGATATTTGGTTACGTAAAAAACGGGACACACAAGCAGCCTATGCTTTTCTTAAGCGGTTAGTGAAGCAGTTTGATGAACCGAAGGTTGTAGTCACAGATAAAGCCCCCTCTATTACAAGTGCCTTTAAGAAACTAAAAGAATACGGCTTTTATCAAGGGACAGAACATCGTACCATTAAATACCTGAATAATTTGATTGAACAAGACCATCGTCCAGTAAAGAGACGCAATAAATTCTATCGAAGTTTACGCACTGCCTCTACCACGATTAAAGGCATGGAAGCCATTCGAGGATTATATAAGAAAACCCGGAAAGAAGGCACTCTCTTCGAGTTTTCGGTCTGTACTGAAATCAAGGTATTATTGGGAATCCCAGCTTAAATCATAGATACCGTAAGGGATTTTATTCTTTATTTAAAACTTTGCAACTGAACCTTTCAGGAGATGCTTTAAGAGGTATTTTATAATTTACGATAGGATATAACTCATATTTTACTCATTGACAAAATATAGATAAAGTTCTATATTAAATATAGATGAATTTCTATGTGGAGGTGAGAATATAGATTATTTAGGATTATCAAAAATTATGAAGGCAATTGCAGAGCCTAATAGACTTCAAATATTAGATATGATTTCAACTGGTGAAAAGTGTGCATGTGATATTTTGGATAATTTTGATTTTACTCATTGACAAAATATAGATAAAGTTCTATATTAAATATAGATGAATTTCTATGTGGAGGTGAGAATATGGATTATTTAGGATTATCAAAAATTATGAAGGCAATTGCAGAGCCTAATAGACTTCAAATATTAGATATGATTTCAACTGGTGAAAAGTGTGCATGTGATATTTTGGATAATTTTGATTTTACTCAGCCGACACTATCACATCATATGAAGGTTTTAATTGAGGCGGGAGTAGTAACCGCACGTAAAGAAGGCAAATGGCAATATTATTCTCTGGTAACAGAGAACATTGAAGAATTTCAAGAATTAATACATCAGATATTGAATACAAAACAAAAAGAAGGAGTTATGTAAAATGAGTAAAGTATCGTTGTACGAACCAGCAATGTGTTGTGACACAGGAGTTTGTGGTCCCGGAGTAGATACAGAATTGCTTCGAGTTTCCTCTATTATTCAAACATTGGAAAAAGCCGATGGTGTAGAAGTAGAGCGTTTTAATTTAACAGGTAACCCTGCGGCATTCGTTGAAAATGAAAAAATTGGGGAGTTGTTACAGTCTAAAGGAGCCGACATACTACCAGTTGTTTTATTAGATGGTGAAATTGTGAAAATGGCTGGTTATCCGTCAAATGAGGAGTTTAGTGTCTATACTGGTGTTAATTTCTCAGAGGATAAGAAAGAAGAACAATCAAATAGTTGCTGCTCTCCATCATCTGGATGTTGCTAAAACTAAGAAACTAAAGCTTATGAGAAGAGATTCTCATAGGCTTTTTTATTAAGTGAGACAGAATCTATTGACAATAGATGGATGAACATCTATACTATATATAGAAGAACTTCTATGTATGGAGGGATGAAAGATGGATTATGAATTAACAGCAAAAGTTTTTAAAGCATTAGGAGACCCAAAAAGGGTTCAAATTGTGGATATGCTCTCTTGTGGTGAGCGTTGTGCATGTGATTTATTAGAGCATTTTGAATTTACACAACCAACGCTTTCCCATCACATGAAAGTGTTAATGAATGCAGGGATTGTTCAAGCCAGAAAATCAGGGACATGGCACAATTATTCATTGAATGCGGAGAATATGAAAGTATTATCTGGTGTCATTCAAACAATCATTCAAAACACAGATGACTGTATTTGTCATACGATTGATAATGCTGCATGTTCTTGTGAGGTTAAATGGAGAGTAACAACTGCTTAGAATGATGATGTTAAATTTAAAGGAGGAAACCAAACATGAAATTGTACCAACCAGATCAGCTACCATTAACAAAGTATCTATTTTTTACAGGAAAGGGAGGTGTTGGTAAAACAACGACTGCTTGTGGCACTGCTACTTATTTAGCAGATAGTGGGAAAAAAGTTATGTTAGTCAGTACCGATCCAGCAAGTAATTTACAAGATGTTTTTCAAACAGAATTAACAAATAAAGGGAAAGAAATTCCAGAAGTTCCGGGATTAACTGTAGCAAATTTTGATCCTGTAACAGCAGCTGATGACTATAAAGAAAGTGTTGTAGGACCATTTAGAGGGAAACTACCTGATTCTGCTTTAGCGAATATGGAGGAACAATTATCTGGTTCTTGTACAGTAGAGATTGCTGCCTTCAATGAATTTTCTGGTTTTTTAACTGATCCAGAAGCAGAGAAAAAGTATGATTATATTATTTTTGATACCGCACCAACAGGTCACACGTTAAGGATGTTACAGTTACCGTCTGCATGGAGTAATTTTATGGATGAAAATACAACAGGAGCTTCATGCTTAGGTCAATTATCTGGTTTAGGTGATAAAAAGGAAATTTATGAGCATGCTGTAGCTACATTAGCTGATGGAGCAAAAACAACTTTAATGCTTGTAACTAGACCACAAAAGGCACCACTTTTAGAAGCAGATCGAGCTTCTAAAGAATTACAAGAGATAGGCATTGAAAATCAAGTTTTATTAGTGAATGGCGTCTTAGAGGAAGCAACAGATAGAGTATCTCAATTGATTTATGATGGACAACAAGAAGCGTTGGCACAAATGCCAGATAGTTTGAAAGCTTTTCCTGAGTACAGTATTCCTTTACGTTCTTACAATGTGACTGGTGTTGAAAATCTACGCCAATTGTTGAAATCCAATCAAGGTGAATTTTTAACTGAAATAGTCACACCAAGAGCATTTCCTAGATTGAAAGACATCGTGAATGAGTTGCATCAATCTGATAAAAAAGTGATTTTTACAATGGGTAAAGGTGGCGTTGGGAAAACGACTATTGCTGCGGCAATTGCCACTGGTTTAGCAGATAAAGGCAAGAAAGTTCATTTGGCTACAACCGATCCAGCTGCTCATTTACAATTTGTGATTTCTGAATCCGATCAAATCAAGGTGAGTCATATCGATGAGGACAAGGAATTAGCAGATTATACAGAAGAAGTATTAAGCAAGGCTCGTGAAACGATGTCACCAGATGATGTTGCTTATGTAGAAGAAGATTTACGTTCGCCTTGTACACAAGAAATCGCTGTATTCAGAGCTTTTGCAGAGATTGTGGATGATGCCGATTGTGATGTGGTAGTTATTGATACCGCACCAACAGGACATACATTACTATTACTTGATTCTACCCAAAGCTACCATAAAGAAGTAGAGCGGACATCTGGTGAAGTACCAGAATCAGTGAAACGTCTCTTACCTCGTTTGCAAGATGGAAAAGAAACCGAAGTGGTCATGGTCACTTTACCTGAAACAACACCTGTTTATGAATCTATGCGACTACAGGAAGACTTGGATCGAGCAGGCATTGCTCATACATGGTGGGTCGTGAATAACAGTATGTTAACAAGTGGTACAACAAATCCAATGTTACTAGTCCGAGCACAAAATGAAAATACATGGATTGATAAAGTAGCAGAATTATCTAATAATCATTATGGGGTTGTAGAATGGCATGCAGAAGAAATCTCTGGAGAAGCACTACACAATATATTGAATTAGAAGCATTTTATTTTTTTTATTGATAGATAGAAATTTTTCTATATTTCTAAACGTATGGGAACCAGTTATCCAATTGCAGCTTCATTATCGTTTACCGCAGCGAGCAATAATTTTGAATTAGCAATTGCGGTAGCAGTTGGCGTATTTGGTATTAATTCAGGGGAAGCCTTTGCAGCAGTAATTGGTCCACTAGTGGAAGTTCCGGTTTTGATTGGTTTAGTAAATGTAGCATTGAAATTTAAGCAAAAATATTTTAAGCAAACTTAAAAAAGGAATGAGGCATCTTTATGAAAATTGTGATTATTGGTTCAGTAGCAG
Source organism: Streptococcus pseudoporcinus LQ 940-04 (assembly GCF_000188035.1). GTDB lineage: Bacteria > Bacillota > Bacilli > Lactobacillales > Streptococcaceae > Streptococcus > Streptococcus pseudoporcinus. Next base: position 1,531 of record NZ_AEUY02000002.1, on the reverse strand, counting down.
CTGGGACAAGTGTGGCTGCAAAGGCTAGACGAAATACAGAGGAAGCAGAGATTGTTGTCTACGACCAAGACAAGGATATTTCCTATTCAATTTGCGGGATTCCTTATTATATAGGAGATGAAGTTGAAGAGTTAGATAAGTTGACCCCTAGAAATGCTGCATGGTTTAAAAAGCGTTATAATGTAGATATTTTTACAGAGCATCGAGTGACAGCTATTCATCCTGAAACTCAAACGCTTGAGGTTGAGAATCTTCAAACAAAGGAGAAGAAAACCGAATCCTATGATGAATTGGTTTTAGCAACAGGAGCCAAACCGATTGTGCCAGAGATTTTTAAAGCACAGCAAGCTAATAGAAATCTTTTTCATGTTCGTACTATTCAAGATGCTGCTGCCATTCACTCATTTATTGAAAAAGAAAAGCCACAACAAGCTACTATTATTGGTGCAGGCTTTATTGGATTAGAAATGGCAGAGCAATTGGTCCATAAAGGAATAGAGGTAACTATTATTCAACGTGGCAATCAAGTCATGAAACAAATGGATGCTGATATGGCTTATCGTGTCCAAAAGGAGCTTGAAAAGAATCATGTTAAGCTCCAACTGAATACAACAATCACAAAAGTAATAGAGAAGGATGGCTATATTACTGAATTAGCAACCAATCAAGAGCAAACAATCAAATCGGATTTAGTCATTCTTGCAGCTGGTGTTACTCCGAATACTTCACTTATTCAATCGACAACTATTCAATTGGGAAAATCTGGTGCGATTAAAGTGAATAAGAAAATGCAGACAACGGTACCACATATTTATGCGGTAGGAGATGTTTCTGAGAGCTATTCTGTCATTACAGATAAACCAATATATCGTCCACTTGGATCAACTGCTAATAAGATGGGTAGAATTGCTGGTGATATCATCACAGGAGGAACACTGGAACATCGTGGTATTTTAGGAACTGGTATTGTTCGAGTTTTTGATTTAGCGGTTGCATATACTGGTTTAACAGAAAAAGAAGCTAAATTAGAAGGATTAGAGACTGAAGTGACCCCCAAAAGTTGGACATTATATTTTAAGTTAAGGATTGAGTTCTGTATTGCACAGGACTTAGTCCTTTTAATGTAAGTTTGATTCGTTTAGTGTTGTAGTAGTTGATATATTCTGAAATAGCTGTTTTTAATGTTTCGAGGGAAGTAAATTCCTTCTCAAACCCATAAAACATTTCTGTCTTCAATGTTCCAAAAAAAGATTCCATCATGCCGTTATCTAAGCTATTTCCTTTACGCGACATGGACGGTCTCATTCCATGCTCCTCAAGAAAATGATGGTAGTAAGTGTGTTGATATTGCCATCCTTGGTCACTATGTAAAATAGTGCCCTGATAAGTTTGTTCAGGAAAAGCCTCGGAAAGCATCGTTTTAAGTTGTTGTAAGTTTGGCGAGGTAGATAAATGATATGCAATAATCTCACTGTTAAAGCCATCAAGAACTGGTGATAGATACAATTTTTGATCACTAGCAGGAATTGAA
>NZ_AEUY02000003.1 GCF_000188035.1 Streptococcus pseudoporcinus LQ 940-04 | reverse complement strand
GTAGGTAATTTCATACATCAAGTAGTCTCTATTTCTTCATACTTTGTCATCTTTAGTACGATTTCCTTCACTTGCTTTTGTAAGTAATCCCTTTAAGTCAGCATTTTCTTTCGGTAGACAAGCAAGAGTATTTCCAAATCTTCCCGATACTTCTTCCATAGAACCAAGCACCTGTTCAGGATGATCTACAAAGTATTTGTTATATACAAGTCCCTTTTCATCTTCAGATAGATGTATCCAGTCCTCATCACGCTCTCTAATACTGTCTCTTTTCTTTAGGAAAATAATGTCCGACGTTACTTCCGTTCCGGCAACTCCCTTAAAGGTATCATTTGGAAGTCTGATGGCTCCTAAAAATTCTGCTCTTGCTGCAATGTAGCGTCTGACACTTTCGTCCTTTTTTATCCATCGTCCCGCTTGATGTGATAAAGGCGATAACACCACCGTTACGAACTTTATCAATGGACTTTGCAAAGAAATAATCATGGATAAGGAAGTTATTTTTGTTATACTCTCTGTCGTTTACCTTGTATTCTCCAAAAGGTACATTACCGATTGCTACATCGAAAAAGTTATTGGAAAAAGAAGTTTCTTCAAACCCTTTGATCTGTATGTCACTTTCAGGATATAAGAGTTTTCCAATTCGACCGCTTACCGAGTCAAGCTCTACACCATAAAACTTAGACTTATTCATTTCATCAGGGATATTGCCGATAAAGTTTCCGACACCCATACATGGCTCTAAGATATTACCCTGCTTAAATCCCATACCTGCCAGTGTCTTATATATGCTGTCAATAACGGTTTTCTGTGTGTAAAAGCTCGTTAGAGTAGATTCTCTTGCAGCTTCATATTCAGATGGCGATAGATTTTCCTCTAAGAAACTTCTTGCAACTTCCCATTGTCCCTCTTTACTTTCATCAAACACATCAGCAAGTCCGCCCCATCCGACATACTTTGCCAAAACTTCCTGAGCTGTACTGTCAAGTTCTCTTTGTCCACTTTCGATTCTGTTTAGCATAGAAATTGCTTCAAGGTTTTGGTTTAACCTTTCGCTTGGACTTAACTTTTCAGGGAGCGTTTCTTCTCTAATTTTGAAGTTATGAGCATCAGCTTTATTTATTTCAATTTCTTCAGTTGTCTTTTCAGGATTCTGATATGTCAGATTTTCAAATATCCTCTCAAGGTCACTTTCAAGACGATAAGGAATCACATCGGAGCCTGTTATCATACCGCCAAGATATTCTGTATTGTCCTTAACCGTTACCGTCTTTAGATTGTTTCCCATATCATCAAAGCGTGTAATGGTATAGTCTTTATCCTTGTATCTGACTTCATCTCCAACGATAAAGTTTGGTCTTTCAAGGCTTACCTGCTTTAATAAGTCCTCATTATCATCAAATGTTACAACCGGTATTTGATGATTTCCACTTCTTACCGGATCAAGCCATAAATCATTCCTTCCTGTGATTTGGTTTTTAGAAATCTCCTTTATAGTATATTCTTCATGGTTGAAATAGACGGTATTACCCTCTTTAACTGCAAAATCATCTAAATGGTTTCCCTCTTTTTCATTAAGCTCTACTTCTTCTCTATCCTTTAGGTAATCAAATAAGGTAGCTTGAACTGCATCAGGCTTTGTAAATTCTTCTGCTTCTTCAGATGCTTCAAGTTCCGCTTTATTTTCAAAACTAAGTTCTCCGTTAAAGACGGATTGAAGCTCCCGCTCATCCATCTGCTTTTTAAGTCTGTATCTTTCAGCTCTCTAAAGGTCTTTGGAAAATCTTCTAAAATAAGCCTTTGGGCATTTAATTCCTTTAGTTCTTCAAGATTAAAATATCCCCATTCAGGTTCAATCCCAAGTACCAGTCCAAAGGCATCGCCGCTTTCTTTATCATATTCCGTCATATACCAAGTCCAATTAGAACGGAAAGGTATAATATATGCAGCATGAACCTCTTTATCCGCTAATGCTACATCCTCCTGTGCATATAGCTCCGGCACTCTTTCAAGCATTTCTTCAGTCATTAGGTTTTCAGGATTATCTTTAGAATAATATTGTGGTTCTTCTATCTCTTTTGTACTTTCTGTTTCCTTTTCTTCAAAATAAAGTTTTTTAGAAAACAGCTCGTCGATATGCTTTGCAACACTTGTCCAAGTAAGAAACACATCATTACAATCATTTTTCTGTAATTTAAGTCCCTTGGCATCGTGCCATTCATCACTTCCCATTGCTCCGGAAACAGCATGGGAATGTCCTCCAACTCCATATTCGTCTTTTAAGAAATTCGCTTTTTCCTGAAGCGTATGATTTTCTTTAATAAACTTGGTGATTCGTTCTTTTTCTCTATCAACGCCACTTCCTCTTGAAAGACTTTCAAGGACTTCATCTTCTGTAATAAAGGACTTTACCTTCGGAAGTTCTGTCAAATTGGTGCTATATTCCTTTCGTGGCAGCTCAAGTTCTTGTAGTTTCTGATAAAGGCTATCTACCTTGTGATAGTGAAACCTTAGTACATTCCTATTTTCTTTGTATCCTTCTAAAAATCTGTCATATTCTCTGATTGTTTCTTTCAGATACTCAGGATTTTTTAATGCTTCAGATAATCTTTTTGTTTCTTCCGGAAAGCCCCCGCCTCTTTCAAAAAGTTCAAAATATCCTTGCTCTTTTCCTTCTTCACTTAAATCATGCGATAGATACCATAGAGATTCTGAAAGCCGATCTCTTTCATAATCAAGAGCTTCTAAAAGCTCTACATTTGTAGCAAATTCCCCACTATTAAGAAGTTCATTTATCCTCTTTGCAGCATCACTCCAACTTAAAACCTGCGTATCATCTTCTCTTGCAGAAGTTCCATAGGCTAAATGAATGCCTTTATCCGAATACCAGGAAGATACTTCTCTTTCATCAATGTAAAACCCGTTTCCGCCTTTAAAGGTATCTTTGAGGTATTCTCCCAATTCTTCTACTGTTTTTTCTTTGGAAAACTCAGCAATAACAGGAAGTCTCCCGCCATCGTGATTTCCTCCGTTAACAAGAACGGTATCTATATCCTTCTCAGTTAGTGGGATAGTAAGTAGTATCTGCCCATAAGAATTTTCAGGTAAAGAAAAAGAAGCCTTATCAGCTTCTCTTACCTCTACCTCAGTGTTTTCTTTTAGATTTCCACTACTTCCTTGATTGTCATTTCTTTGAGGGCTGAAATCATTGCCCCATACTGCGGATCGTTCTCGTCCTCTATTTTCCAAGCTACCATTAATTTCGGCTTCTCCGTTCTCATAAAGTCTATCGCTTGTTTCTGAATGTCCATCAGGTGTCCTGTCAACTTCTTCTCCTTGTATAGATCTACTAACATCTCGAAGTGGCTCTGCTCCTCGCTCTGTGAAAGAAACTCCAGCCTCATCACTGCGTAGGTCGGATTTGGATACTTCCTTATGAAGTCCGTCTCTTCCTCCAAGCTGTTTAGCGTATTCTCCCTGATTTTCTCTATTATCTCGTCTGTACTCTCCATTTCGGAGAACTCGCTCGTTTTCATTTCTTCCCTGATCATCTCGTCGAAGTACATATTCTTCTACCTCCTCTAATTCTTCTTTAATCTTATTATATCCCGCTTCTTTTCCTCTTAAAACTTCTTTTTGAAGCTCAAGTTCTTTGCTTTTTTGAATGGTCGCATCAATAATCTTTCCGCTAATATCCGATACGCTTTCACCAAGACTCATTAGAGATATGCTGTCAAGTCTTTGAAAATTCTCTCTTAAAAGTTCATAATCTATCGAATAATCTAACTTAAATCTTGACGCTACCGCATAGCTTACCGAGTCCCTTACAAACTTGATAAAGGATATTCTATCCTCATCCGCTACTCTAAGTTCATTCATTAAGGTATCTATTTTTTCATCACCATAGAGTCTGCTTAAAGAAAAGATGTTTTCAAGTGTGCTTTCACTTTCCTCATAGCCCTCGCTTTTTATCATTTCCTTTAATACATCTTGATGATTTTCTTTGTCAAACTTCCAAAGATTTACTTCGTTGACATCTCTGTTTCTTGAAACTGTCTGACCTATATCAAAAATATAGTCCACTTTTTTGAATGTGCCATAGTTCTCTAAAATGGGGATACCTTTCTGTCCTCGCATTACTGTTCGATTAAAACGTTCCCTCCAGTAGTCGAACTTGGCACAGGCTGTCGCTTCAGAATTTTTATCATAGATACTTAATTGACTTCTAAAATCGTATCTTTGATTGTTTCCGACAACCTTTAAGAGCTTCAGATATTCTACTTCGCTTTGCAAAACATCTTGTTTTACAAGCTCCAAAATGTTATGAAAATCATTTATTCGCATTTTTACCTCCTTCGTTTTTCCAAACAAAAAAGGCGGTTAGATTTTACTCTAATCACCTTTTGGTTCTATGATCTTATTTATTCTATTTCAACACTATCCATTTACCTGATTTGGTAGAGCCTTCTCTTTTAATAACTCCATGAGCTTTAAGATTTCTTATATGGTATCGCACTCCATCTGCTGTTATTTCTTTAATCTCATTTGCTATCTGTTCCGCAGTAATACTTGGATTGTCTTTCATAAGAAGCACTATCTGTTCTTGGATGCTGTTTTTTTCTTTGGTAGTTTCTTTGGTAGTTTCTTTGGTAGTACTACCATTAAACTCTTTCAAAAATTCTTCATTCACTCCCATCACTGCATTGGTATAGTTATCTTCTTCATTGTCTGGATAAAACTTAAGCTCAGGAGAACCATTTTCTAATAGTGCATCTTTTGCACGCCTTATTCCTGATCCGTAAGACTCTATCAGATTAAGGGAAAAGAACATATCTTTAAGTTCTTTATTAAGATACTGCCTTCTATCAAAACTTCTGTCCCTGTTAAGAGCCTCAATGGTTACAGGAGGGAGCGGTCTATTATGATTCACAAAAGAAATTCTGTCCTTGTAAATGTATATCCCTACATATTCAGGCGTATCATATTCTTTATGCAAAATAGCGTTAGTAGCAAGTTCCTCAAATGCCGTAAGAGGATAGTTATAGATAATCTTATGCTCGATTTTATCCGCTTCCCTTATGGTATATGAAGCCATAATATTATCTTCAAAATATTTGCTGACTTGCTTTGCCTGTATCCAAACCGGACCATCAAATTTCTTTGATTCCATTTTATCAGTTCCATCAATTTCTCTTATGATTTCAACATGGGCATTTGGAATAAATTTATTTGGTGTATCTGCAAACATCAGCACAGCAAAATTTTTAGCTCTATAACCGCCATACTCACTTTCACTGACAAGCCCCATACTCTTTGCTATATCCAGCTTAGACATTTCTCTAATATCTTTTTTTGCTCCTGTTTGAAGCAGATATTCTTTCATATATTCATAGCTTAAATCATCTATGGTAGCTGTATCGTTCAAGTTTGAGCTAAAAGAAAAGTTTGCAAATTTCTTCAAAAGTTCAAATTCTTCGGTTGGATTTGGAAGCCTTGAATCTCTACCGACTCTAATATATCTTCCTGCCTTTAATCGAATATCTTTATCTTTTTCTGCCCTTTCACTTGTTTGAAACGGACCGTTACTACCACTTTCTACCGCAACGACAATATAATATTCATCATCAATTTTGTCCGTAATAATATGGTAGTTTATTTTAGGATGGATATTGGAAAGAAGAGATTTTAATTCATTTTCAATCCCTTCAACTTTAGACTCTTTTATCCCCTCTATCGGTCTTTTCGGAATTGCCTTTTCTCCCGTTTCTTTATCGTCAACTTCTTCAATTCCAACAAACAACAATCCAATCTCATTGTTCATATAGTTATTGGCAAAGGCACAAGCAGTTTTTAGAATTTTATCTTTAAAATTTGCCGACTTTTTATATTCGATAAAACTGCTTTCTATGTTTTGATTTTCAAGAATGTTATGAGCCATTCTTTTTATATCTAAAAGCTGCATAATACCTCCTCTTTTCAAAAATTTTATCTGTATATTATACCATTTCCAGAGGATTTTATCCACTCTGAAATCAGCAGGCACTTACTTGCGATATTTTAAAACTGCCTCCTGTATCTCGCTTTCGATATCTTTCAAGAATTTTTCTTTGGAAGATTTCCCTTTGGCAATATCCGCTAATTCCATTTCCCACTTTGCAGTTGTTTCCGCTGACTTAAAGGTATCGGATACTATTGTTACAAGGCTGATCCCCTTATGCGTGGCAATCAAGTTTTTCTTATCTCTTTCGACAAAACCCTTATAAATCAAATTCTCTATAATTCCTGCCCTTGTTGCAGGTGTTCCAAGTCCCTTTCTTTCGACTTCTACACCTTTTTCTAAGGCTTCATTTCCTGCAATCTCCATAGACTTTAGAAGCATATCTTCAGTAAAGTGTTTCGGTGGTTGGGTAAATTTTTCTTTAATCTCTTTATTTTCAATGCTTAAAACATCACCAATACTTACATCAGGCAATACAGCATCTTCACTCTTTTTTGATTTGTATTCTTTGAGGTATTTGCTAAAGCCTTCGTCTCTAATTACCCTTCCTGAGCTTGTAAATTCAAATCCGTCAAATTCGGCTACAATCTTTGTTGTATTTTCCACTAATGGATAACCTACACTTGCGTGAAGCTTATTAGAAATAAGCCTATATACCTTTGCTTCACTATCAGGGATACTCGATAAATCTTTACTCAACGAGCTTACTGTCGGAATAATAGCGTGATGATCCGTAACCTTTTTTGAGTTAAATACCGTCTTGATACGCTCTGTATCAAAATCATTTTTTCCTAAAATGTTATTGACCGTACTTACAATCATATCTTCCGTTAAGCATCTGCTGTCTGTTCTTGGATAGGTAATTAGTTTCTTTTCATATAGGCTTTGAGCATAATCAAGCGTCTGCTTTGCTGAATATCCAAAATATTTATTACACTCTCTTTGAAGTGTTGTCAGGTCAAAGGGTAAATCCGGCTTTGTAATTTTTTCTTTTTGAATGACATCAGTTATTTCAATATTATCACCTATTAAATTGATTAGCTGCTCTGCGGTTATTTCATCATCAATTCTGTCTGTCGATAATGTAAAGCCGTTCATGGAAAGCTCTACGGTGTAGTATTTTTCTTTCTTAAAATTATTTATTTCGTCATCTCTTTTTACAATCATGTAAAGTGTTGGGGTTTGAACTCTCCCGACACTGTAATTTTGCTTATACAGGCAAGAATAGAGCCTACTGATATTCATTCCAACAAGCCAGTCTGCAATAGCTCTTGCCTGTGCCGATTCAAAGAGCTTATCGTAATCTTCACCATTCTTTAGATTGGAAAATCCCTCTTTGATAGCACTATCTTCCATTGACGAAATCCAAAGACGTTGCATTTTCTTTTTGCATTTAGCTTCGTTATATACCAGTCTAAAAATACTTTCTCCTTCTCTTCCTGCATCGCACGCATTGATAACTGTCTCAATCTCCTTATCATTCATCAGCTTTTTAAGGATATTGAACTGCTTTTTTGTAGCCTTTGCCACTTCAAATTTGTACTGATTCGGAATAATCGGTAAATCCGATATATTCCACTTAGCGTATTTTTCATCATAAGCGTCCGGATTTGCCATCTGAATTAGATGACCTACACACCAAGATACCTTATATCCATTTCCCTCATAGTATCCATCTTTCTTTTTTGTAGCTCCTATTACCTTTGCAATTGATATAGCTACACTCGGTTTTTCTGCTATCACAAGTATATGTTCCATGTATATTTTTCCTCCTGCTTTCATTGTAAAAGGGCGAAAGAATTTACTCTCCCGCCCTGCGTTTGCACCCATAACAATATATTTTAAGGTGCATTTATTCTTCATCATAAGCTTCTGTTTCTTCTGCTTCTCCTATTTCTTCCTCACTTTCTGCTTCCGAAAAGAAATCATCATCTTCTTCCTCTAATGATTCAAGCTCCTTATCCTCTTTCTTTTTTACGACCTTAAAGTAATAACCTGCTCCTAATGCTCCGCCTATAACAAGAAGCAGAATAATGTATGTTCCTAAATTACTCTTTTCTTCTTTTTTCTCAGGCTTTACTTCTTCCTTAGTTGGCTCCTCTTTGCTAATCTCCTGCTTCGGAGCTTCTTTCTTTTCAACCATATTTAGAAGATCATCTTCAGATACTTCCGTTAAAAGCATTACATTTTCTTGTGTCTCATCGTGGTTGATGATGAGATGGAAGGTCTTACCGTTTTTCGTTTGAAAGGTAATAAACTGTCTTGCATCAGCAGAATACTGATCCGTTTCTTTATTATCGCCGCTATCCCCATGATGAATCGGGTAGTCCTTATTCGCATTGTCCTTATTTTCCGTAACGGTTCCTCTTGCCTTTGACGGAGCAGAAGCTACTCCCTTATTAGTATTTACAGTCTTACTTGTCCCGTCCATAGATGAATCCTGATTGTTATTGGCAGGAACTTTTGGTGTGAGCTTATTAGGATAGCGAATATCTTTCTCTTTCGTCTCAGAATTACTTGTATCTTTTACAGTATTTTCTGGACTCGCCTGTGTAGTTGTGCTTTTTCCTGTGTTATTTACAGGTGTTTGATTTGAAATGCCTGAGTTTGTCTTAATTCCGGAAATAGGACTGTTAAGTGCAGACGGATTAGATATTACGGGAGCCTTGTTTGCTTCGTTTGCCTTTTCCTCAAGCTCTTTCATCTTTTTATTCAGCTTATCCATTTCCTTCTTCATATCTTCTGATAAGTCCTTATTTTCCTTATCTTTTTTTGTTTTTTCTTTCAAGCTTTCAATCTGGGCTTCAAGTTCTTTAATTTTTTCTTTCTGCTTATCGCTTAATTTGTCTTTATCCTTGATTTCGCTATTTAACTTATTAAGTTTTTCCTGAAGCTCCTTTGCATCTTTTTCCATTTTAGAAATATCATCTTTAGAAAGCTCTGTCTGCGTTGATTTATCTTCCGTCTTTGGAGTTTTCATCTGCAAGCTTTCATCCTCTTTCGGCTTTTCTTCTTCTGTCTGAGTCTCTTTATCTTTAGCCTCAGTCTTTGCTACCTTTCGGATAATTTCATCATTTCCATCGCCTTTTACTTCATAAAATAGAAACTCATCAATAAATTTCATATTATCAGGGAGCATCGGCAGATCGCCACTATCAAGAAGCTGTCCTTTCTCAGCCTTTATCTTTTCTTCCTTATAAACTTTTTCATCTTCAAAGATATACTTTACATTTACTTCCACTTGTGTTTGGACAGCTTTATCGCTTGTAGGTGCTTCCGCTAAGCTTTGCTCATGAGCATAAACAACTGTCCAAAGACCCAAAAGGCAGCTTATGCTTACAACGACTGCAAGTGCTGCTGTCCAAAACTTCTTATTCTTTTTCCAACAGGTTTTCATTTGATTTCTCCTTTTTCATTTCTACTCTTTGTCTGTTTACCTTTGCCATCAAATCACCGATTGTAATGTTGTTCTTTCTGCAAATGGCAATAATTTCTTCGTTTTCAAGTTCTTCTTCACGAATAAATAAAGGCTCCAATTCTTCATCAATCAGAGCCTTTTTATCCTTCAACTTCTTTATTTTGTTTTTCACTACCGTTAATTCTCGTTTCACATTGTTACCTCCTATTTCTTTACGTTTGGTGGAAATCCAAATCCTACAGGATGATGCTTGCAGAAAGACGAAATCCAATTGTCTAAAGTGGTTACTCTTATTCGACCAATATTATCCATAACTTTACCATCTCCAATATAAATTCCTACATGACCATAGGTAAGTCCTGCTGTGCTTCCGCTACTACTGCTTTCCACCGCTACAAGCATTCCCACCTTGAGTTTTGACCTGTCTGATGTAAAAGTATAGTTTCGGTACATATCGCAGGCATTTCCGCCAATATATCCAAGCCCTGCATTTTGATAGACCTGTGATACCCACATGGCACACCAGCCTGCACCCGGAGATGGCGTGATGTATGCAGCATTAACAATCTTCTTTTGAACTTCACTTGATGCTTCATACTCAACTCCACCACCTACGCCACCATTTGCACTGATAAGGTCAGAATTTCCAAAGGCTTCTCCCATATTTCCTTGCGCAAGGAATAAGGCTTCATAGTGCTTTAAGTTATCGGGATAATCAGCAAATACCTTTCGGATAATGCTGTCCATCTCTTTTTTATACAGCGTTACAATGAGCTTTTTATACTCATAAGGTTCTTCATGACTTTCGGTATATTCATTGCCATCTTCATCGGTATAGGTTTCTGTAACTGTCCTGTATCTGATTTCAACTTCTTCCCTATATTCAAGGTCATACATAGACTCAAACAATTCTTTTAATATGGATTCTACTTCCGATACACTCTTTACCTCTCCACATCTTGATGTAATGTAGGATAAAAGCTCATGGACATTATGACCAATATACTCTGTATTATTTAAGATGTACTCGTCATAGCCGGGATAGTTATTTTTGACATGATCAACCTCATTTTGAAGCTCACTCTCCATAGCTGAAAAGTTCTGATTGATTTCATTTAGGACATTTGGCTTTGACAAATAGCTTGTTGTAAGAACAGAACTTGTGGAGTTCATAAAGCCTGTCATTCCCGTTCCTGCAAAGTTGATAAAGAAAGTTCCCAAAATAATAAGACCTATGAAAATAATCATAAGTCCCTTTGCTTTTCTTACTATAAATTTCTTTGAACCTTTCAACGAGCCGATAAGGTTTTCTTTAATCCGATCTCTGAGCCTTGACTTATTCTCACGACGAATGGCTGCCTTTACCTGATTTTTCTTTTGAAATTTTTTATAGGCATTTGCTCTTTTATATTCATTCGTCTTTTTCAGTTCCTCTTTGACATCACGAAATTCAAGCTTCGATTTTCGCTTCCTGATTTTATAATCCTTATTTGTAAGATCGTATCCTTTCTTCGCCTTTTTCTTGTCAGAATATTTCTTTATGCCATGAATGAGTTTCGAGCTTGCGTCCGCTGTCTTTTCTCCTGCTTCCACCCCTTTATTTTCATCACTTCCATGAGAAAGATAATCCCTTACGGTTTCACTTCCTTTGGCAAGTCCTGAAAGGGCAGATACCTTTACCATATCTTTCTTTAGCTTTTTCCTCTGCTCTTTAGAAAAGCTACTATGAACTTTTTCGCTTGCAGCATCTTTTCCAGTCTTTTTACCTTCAGATTTATTTTCCTTTGGCACATCTTCTTTTTTTCTTGTATAAAGGCTTTCGGTGTAGTTTTTCCTCTTATACTTTCTCTTTTTAGCCTCATAACTTTTAGGGGAACTTCCAATAAACTCATCTTTTTTATGGAGATTATCATCCACATCATAAGTTGACTCAAAATAGTCGCTGTCCCTAAAGTCATTATCGTATCTGTCTATAATCCCGTCATTATCAAGGTCTTTTCCTAAAGGATCATAGATTTTTCCATCCTTTACCTCCGTAATATAATCCGATCTTCCTGTTTCACTTACATCAGCTACACTATCCTTATCAGAAGATCTATATCTTGCGTTTCTCTTGGATGTTCCATAAGCCTTTTCATTATCAGAACTTACCTTGTTTATTTTCTTATGAACCTTGTCCTGAAATCTGTCTTTGTCATGGACAATTTTTCCTCTGTAATCATCGTTATGCTTTAGCTTACTTTCTTCAGATGTAGTGAATGTTTCACTATGGAGCATTTCTCTTTCAAGACTTGCCTTATGCCTTTCCCTAAAATCCTTTTTCATCTTTTTTCCCATCGGCTACCTCACTTCTTCAGGCTTGGTAGTCATCTTCTGATAGAGAATTGTATCTTTCGGGAACTTATCAAGGAAAGGAACAATAGTATTTCCAAAGAACAGTAGTCCCTCACCCTCATTGGAGTTGGTAACATATCTAAGCTGAGGAAGTGAGATTTTAAGTTTTCTTGCTAAAATTTCTCTATCTCCTGACGCTTGATTAAGCATTAAGACAAAGTCCGTATTGTCAAAGATATTTTCAATTTCCTTACTCATAAGTAGGTCTTTAACATTTTGCGTAATACCTGTTGGAATACCTCCCCATTTTCTAAAACGCTTCCATATTTCCACAGAATAAGATGCTGTCTGCTCATCTTTTAATAGCAAGTGAAACTCATCTATATAGTACCTTGTAGCCTTGCTTCCTCTATTTTGAGATACTTTATTCCACACCTGATCCTGTATAACAAGCATACCGATTTTCTTTAGCTGACTTCCAAGCTCTTTAATATCAAAGCAAAGGAGCTTCTTATTTAAGTCCACATTTGACCTGTGATTAAAAACATTAAGAGAACCTGATACATAGATTTCCATCTCCGTTGCCAGCTTTTTACCGACCTTTTCTTCCTGTCCTTTTAACATATCGTATAGGTCTTTCAGTATAGGCATATTACAAGGTTCTGGATTTTCAAAATACCTTTCGTAAATCTTAGGTAAGCACCTGTCTATAACGGACTTTTCTTCTGCCGTAAGTCCACTGCCGCCAACTACAAGTTCAAGCATACTCATAATGAAGTTCGCTTTATCCTTTAAAGGTGCATCCCCATCACCGTAGTTCATATTTATGTCAAGGGGATTCAGGTAATCTTTGGACTTACTGCTAACTTTAATGACTTCTCCATTAAATTGTCTTACAAGGTTTCCATACTCTCCTTCCGGATCGCAGATAATCACATCATCGTCCGTTACTAAAATTGCATTTGCCATTTCTCTTTTAGCACTAAAGGATTTACCACTTCCGGGAGTTCCGAGGATTAGACCGTTTGGATTTTTGAGTTTTTTCCTATCTGCCATAATCAGGTTATGGCTTAAGGCATTTAGTCCGTAATAAAGACTGTTACTTGAATTGATAAAAAGCTCCTCTGTGGTAAAGGGCATAAAAACTGCCGTAGATGATGAGGTTAGTCCTCTATCTATCTCAATCTTGTTTACGCCAAGAGGTAACACGCTGATAAGTCCTTGTTCTTGCGTATGGTCAAGTCTTTTCAGCTTGCAGTTATGCTTATTTGCAATGGAACTTATCTGAGAGATTGTGTTATCAAGCTTTTGCACCGTTTTTGCAAAGTTCATAAAGACAATACTTACCACAAACATTCGCTCATCTCTTGTCTGCAAGTCTTTTAAGAGACTCTTTACATCTTCTCCATAGGTGATTAAGTCCGATGGAAGAATGTCCATATCATAACCGCTTCTTACCGCCTTCTTATTTTCCTCAATCTTCATCTTGTCAATATCGGTATTTTTTCTCTTTACCATTTTAATGGCTTCCGATTGGTCGATTGCCTTAATATGAAATGAAATATTGATGTTATCATCAATATCCAAAAACTCGGCAAGCATACGGTCTGAAAGCTCACTGGCAAGAATTTGAAAATGACTTACTGCCCCGATGAATTTTCCAAACTTAAAGTACCTTGAAGGTGTGAAGTTGAATTCATCAGGTACAATGTATGTTTTAGTGCTTTCCCTTTTCCTCAGATTTTTGTATGAAAACTCAAAGGTCTTATTGGGATTTAATATATCGTGAAGAATCTTGAGTCTTTCTTCTCCACTTAAACTTTCCGCACGAACACCCATACTCTTTAGATTAGATAATATATCTATCTCCAGTCTTTCAAGTTTTGATGTTGCCTGCTCTAAATTATCCGCTTCTACTGTAAATGTTACATACTTTGATTTTTTCAGTCCATTATTTCCCTTTACAATCTGACTTTTAAGCATTTCTCTAAACTCAAGACGTATATCGTCAAAACCGTCCTTTTTATCCGGTATCTGAATTGCCGACTTCATTTCTTCGTTTCGTCCGAGTTGATTGATATATGAAAACTCAATACTGATGCTTGGATCAAAGGAATTTAGAAAATTTGCAAACTGATTAAAAATCAAGTCTCGATCTTCATCTAAGGCAAGTTGGTAGTTAATATCCTGAAAGGCTATGCTTTTACTAAAGTGCTTTTCATCAAGCTGGCATATGCCGCTTTTTAAGAGTCTAAGATAGGGAATGGTATCTTCGACAGTATATCTTTTTGGTTCTTTTCTAAAAATAAGGTCAAGTAGCCCGCCTTTATCTTTTTTAGATTTTCCCTTATTTTGCTTTAAGTCCTGTCTTTGACTTTTTAACATCTTTTTGTTTTGTTCTAACTTTACCTGCTGAATCTTTCTTTTGTCTTTCAAGGTAAACCTCCTTTCTCACTCTTTTTTGTGGCTGATAAAACTTATGAAGGTAAATATATTTAAAATATTTCTCAAATGTCAGTCCGTCCTTTTCAAAAAGAGTGATGAAAAATATAGGGAGTGTGGACACAATGAGAAATATGACGGCTATATCGTTTGGAACGACCTTTCGCATAAATAAATAGACTGGTAATCCTACCAGTCCTGCGAGTGTGAAGCCTATCATCTGCCTTTTGGTTAAGTTAAAAGCTACCTTTGTTTTTACCTTCTTTAGGTCTTTTGGGATTGGTACATACGCCATAACTTACCTCCCATCTTCTTTTTCCTTTGAAAGCTCTGCCATGTGTTCATAAACAGAGCCGATTTCTTCCTGAATGCTTTCTATCTGTTTATCTGTATTTTTGTTATATCTTTCCTGCAAAATACAAAAGTCATTATGGCAGCGACCGATGTCTTTTGTTCTTTCTTCCAAGTCATTAATCTTGCTAAAAAGTTTGATTCTATCAATCACCGCTATAACACCTGCTCCGATTACTACTGCTGTAAATACTGTTTTTCTTTTGATCATCCTATCCTTCCTTTCTGTTAGTGTGCATTTAATACGCTTTTGGCCAGAGTTCCGCTCTTTAGCATCATTAACCCCAGCAAAACCGCATATCCAAGTATCGTCATGGTACTTGTGTGTATATCTGTTATTTTTATTGTCTTAACCAATACTGCGTATATTCCAAGACAAACCATTAAAAAGAGTCCTTGTAGTCCTATGGCAAACAACCCTTTGATGTAATTTGTACCGATTTGTCCCCATTCTTTATTTCCCATTGTGGCAAATGGAATGGCTGAAACCGATGAGTAAACATATATCTCAAACATTCTTCCGTAAACCACAAGCATGATTACAATGGAAATTACCTCTATGGCAACCTTTATGAGTGAGGTTTCAAAGAGAATCATAACCAGCTCCCCCAGCCCCTTATCTTTTAAGGAATCAACCATCGCCACAATCTGATCTCCGGAGATAACGGCAGAGGTATTGATTACCCCTGCCGCTTTGTTTACCATGTGCTGTGCCACATCAAAGACCGCCATCGAAAAGGTAAAGGCATGAGATACTAACCATACGGCAATCCACATCTT
The DNA here is from genome assembly GCF_000188035.1 of Streptococcus pseudoporcinus LQ 940-04. Lineage (GTDB taxonomy): Bacteria > Bacillota > Bacilli > Lactobacillales > Streptococcaceae > Streptococcus > Streptococcus pseudoporcinus. The sequence goes on along the minus strand of NZ_AEUY02000003.1, from coordinate 215,621 downwards.
GATGATGTATTTGAAAAATTCAAAGGTGTCCGTATCGTGCATATTGTTTTTCTGCATTACCATATTGATAAGTTCGATACAAAGGACTGCCGTAATAATCAGCCCAGCTATAGGTATGACAACGGAATCGTTAATGCTTTTGATGAAGCTGAAAACCTGTCCGTTCCACCCCATAGGTGTTTTACCTACATCTGCTGCCACTGCACCAACTTTATCGTTGATGTCAAGAAACATGGACTCTAAGTTTGCTTGGATACCGCCCAGTAGAAGCTCCTTAAAGAATTCTTCTATCTTGTCGAATATCCCAAACATTTAAACTCTCCTTTTCTTCTTACTTGAGTACATTTGCAAGTAGCGGAATAAGCTTAAGTCCGATTAGTACAATTCCTCCACCAGCCATCAGCTGCTTAATACCTTGAGATTTTGCACCCGGATTGTCATTGCCATATCCTTCCATCAGGTTGATAACACCCCATGCTCCAAGTCCTGCACCTACTGCCATTACCAAAATCTTTAATACATTAACTGCCTGTGTAAAAAATTCCATAATTTATTCCTCCTCGTTTTCTTCTTTCTTTTCAATCTTGTTATATGACTTCACTACAAAGTTTTTGTAAGTCTTTCCCTCTTTTTCACGCTTTTTAAAGTAGCCAAAGATATGAATCAAATCGCCTTTTTCAAAGTCCTTTGCTTTCTCCAATTTTTCTCCATAGGCTGCACAGTTGATATACTCCTTGCCTTTCCCGTACTTTTTTACAAGCGTGAAGTTTGCAACCTCAACAGTTTCTCCCTCTTTGTCAAAACTTGAAAAAGTTGGTTCCGCCACTAAGTTGGCATTGATGTTAATCATTTCTTGCTTCATTAAAAATTTCTCCTTTTCTTTTCAATAAAAAAGCGACTGGAGTTTTTTCTTTTCCAATCGCTAATGGTCATACTATTTACTTTTTTCTTAGTGGGGCTTCGTATTCTTAACATATTACCTCCTAACTTTGAGTAATAAAAAAGCAGCAAAGCTATGTTTTTTAGATTTACTGCACTCTTGTAATAACTGTTTCTCTATTTAATTTTGCTTTCCCTTTTCGCTTCATATAGCTTTCTATATCAAACAAGTTTTTCTTATCATAATCCTCCAATAGCTTATAGTTCTTATGCTTTGTAATATCGAATTTATCCGATAGAAAAGGTCTGACACCACGAAGCTGAAAAATACATTTACCGCCATCCATGACTGTAATTTCATCTTGGCTCATAAGCTCCTTACCTGTCTTTTGATAATTAAGTCCAAAACTCTTTTGATTACTCCTTGTTTCCGATGTGTTATATAAATCTATCGTTTCTTTTCCCAGTGTTTCGGAAAGTTCCTTTAATGTGGTCTTTTCCTTGCCACCAAGAAACAAGGTACTATCACAGTTGCCCACAATTGTGTCAGCATTATCTTTGTAGATTGCCTTTAGCTGAGATTGTGCTTGGAGAATTATGCTTGCTGATATTTCTCTGGAACGGATTGTCGCTATTAGCTTTTCAAACTTTGGAATTAAGCCGATGTTTGCAAACTCATCAAGTAGGCATCTTACATGAACAGGTAATCTTCCTCCATACACATCATCTGCCTTATCACATAGCAAGTTAAATAGCTGAGAATACATAATAGATACCACAAAGTTAAAAGTATCGTCAGTATCAGAGATAATGACAAAGAGTGCTGTCTTTCGATCTCCAAGTGTATCAAGCTCAAGTTCATCTTCACTCATTAGTTCTCTAAGCTCTCTTATGTCAAAAGGAGCAAGTCTTGCTCCACAAGATATTAGAATAGACTTGGCAGTTTTTCCTGTAACAACTTGTCAAGGACTTTCTAATCATTTTTATGAGGTTTTTTATCTTTTTCTCGCTCCATTTCTCTAAGCATTATCCTTTTCAATTTATCTTGCATGGTTTCAGTCGCATTTTCATTAAAATGGACAATAACCTCATAAGTTACTTTTCCAATCTTCTTTATAGTCTTTGTTCCTGTATTATGTTCATTTCTGTTTTCATTCATATTATTTTCCTCCTATTAGTTGCAATTAAAAAAGACGATAGAGTTTTATTTCTACCGCCTTTCGCAAGTCTTATAGCTATTCATTGAATAACGCTTTAGCATTTACATATTAAAGTTTCAAATCCTTATTGTTCAGCATTCCGCCAAACATCATATGATACATATCCTTGGAAGATTCCTCTATCTTTGTAATGCTTGATATTTTATTTCCTGCATCTTTTGATGAAGCTCCGCAAAGATAAAAGGCTTCATTTTCTGTTCCATAGTCAATAGCAATATACCTATCGTGATATTTTTTCCCTGCAACTTTCATCTTAAGATTGATATTAGGGTAATCTTTTCTAAAATCGTTTAGGATATTTTTTGTAAGCATATCCTTGTTTTTCACATTGTCGCTAAATACTATAACCTCAATATTGTCTTTTGCAGCCCTTAATAATTCCAAGGTTTTCAAACCTATATAGTTATCTATAACATAAATGCTTTCCTTTGCAGACTTATATATTTTTGTATAAGCAACATCTGCTTCAATCTTATCTCCATTCATTAAAAGGAAATGCTTGTAAGTGTCTGGATCTATAAAATTATCCATAACCTTTTTCAAATCTTCTTTTGTAGCCATTTGCAATTTTATTTCAGCTATATCCTTTGTATTTTGATTTGTCTGTACTGCTATTTGAACTAATTCTTTTGAACCGATAAAATCTTGGTTTTCAATGATAAAATCTTTCATTTGCTTAAATGTTCTAACTAAAGCTCTGCTTTGCTTAACAGCAAGTTCACCTCTTAATACAGTCATCAGCATATAAATACCTTGTTCTGTAAAGGCATAAGGATTGTATTTAATATTACTTCCTCTACCAGTCCCTCTGTTCAAGGTGAAATTTTTGCACCTTGAAAGTTCTACCATTTCTTCGTCCGTTAATTGGAACATGAAGTCTTCACCTTCAAATTTTTCTGCGTTGTTTTTCACCTGTCTATTAAAGTTTTTAGTTTCATACCCATATATTTCGGCTAAATCTGAATCAAGCATTACTTTTTGCCCACGAATAAGATATATTTTTTCTTGTATAGTTTTATTATCCACAATAACTATCTCTTTATTTTCTTCTGCCATGAAATGCACCTCCAACATTATCTAAATTCTTTTATATTTTTCTACTCCACCTTCAGCTTTTCCGATGTGTTCCACATTTTTTACAAGTCCCTTATTTACATTTTCATAAAACCATCTACCAATCAATGCCGGAGGTGTTGCGATTAACTCTCTTAAAACAAATTCTTTGCCCTTCGGTAAAGAGCTAATTTTGTTTAATAAGGTAGTATATAGGTCAGCATAGCTTGTATTTTCTTGTAAACTGCTACACTTACAATATTCAGTAACGCTTGGGAAACCTCCCTCTATTGCTTTTTTAGTTAAGATTTCAAGTTCTTCATCGGTTACAGTAAATTGAATTCGCATTTATATATCCTCTCCTTATAACTGAGTTTATTACCATATCATTATCATTTTATCATAAATACGATATTTTTTCCATACTGCAATTTTGAGCCCTATTTTACACTTAGCTATAGTCTGATACCTATTTTATCATTAACGCTCTAAAAACACCTTTCCACCGTCTTATACGAGGCCTACAAGTGTTCCCCCTTGTCATAATCTTCAAAGGTATATACTTTTGATTTACTGCTCTCCTTTAATTTCCCTTTGTCTTGTTCGTACCAATGAACTAAGGTCGCATAATGATCTTTATAGTTTCTTCCCGTGCTTTGCAAATAGGTTGACAGCTTCTCTATCATTTCTTCCCTATGCCCTTGCATTTTATCCTTTAATTTTCCATATTCTTCATCAGTTAAGGAAACATTTTTATATTCTCCATAAAGGGAGGGGGATATTTTTTCTATCTCCCCCTCTTTTTCTAACTCTATATCTATCTCTTTATCTATCTCTATATCTCCGTTGCAGTTTTGTTGCAAAAGGTTGCAAGGTGTTGCACCATTGTTGCATTGCAACGCTTTTTGTCCTCTTGATTTCCTCGAACGCCTTGTAGACGCTGTTTCTGAACCTATAAGACTTGGGATTTCTGTTAAAAAATACTCGTCATTTTCTGTGATTATCTCCATCAATCCTTGTGCTACAAGATAATTTACTGTAACCATTACATCATCTTCCGTTTCATCAATCGTTAAGGCAAGCTCTTTGATAAAGTCTGTTTCTACTCCGTCATAATACAGTTTCCCACTGTCTTTTAAGCTAAGCAAAAGCAATTTAAGATAGATGATTGTATAAGTATCTCCTCCTGATATTTTTCGTAGCCTTTTGATTCTCTTATCTGTAAAAAAATCTTCTTTCAATTTTAACCAATAATATCTTCTGTTGTCTGCCATCTTTATCTTTCTTCCCCTTTATTTTTATAATTTTCTTTAGCCTTTTCCTTGGCTTTTTGTTTGTACTGCCCCTTTCTTTCCTCTTGCTCTTGGAATTTTTTCAGTTGTGCAATTACACTTGGTTTATCTCCTCTCTTAATTGCCTTGTCTATCTCTATGGATAAATCTATTCCATACTCATCATTGACAATCTTTACTGCATATTTGATATGGTCTATCTGCTTAAATTCATCTTGTACTTTAGCTTTATCTTCGCTTAAGTCTTGTATCTCTTTTTCAAGGCTTGATATTTCTTTTTGCCAATCATTTAATTTTATGGCTGATGTCCCGGTAAACTTTTCTATAATCTTTCTTGCTCTTAGGTATCTGTCTATTTCCTTTTTATGAGAATTGTAAAAACTGTCTTTGAATATGGTTTTGCTTTTGTATTCCTGATAGACTTCTTTGTTTTCTTTGATAGAATCTATGCAGCTTACACACTGATTTAGGTCTTTAATTCTTTGTGTTTTACTCTGAATATCACCACTTATATTTTTACTTTGCTTTGCCAGTTCAAAGACTTTTCCTTGTAGGTCTGCTATGGTTTGAAGTTTATTATCTTTCAAATAGTATATTGCTTTTACAAATCTCTTTAGGTCTGCATTTCCCTTTTTTATCTGTCCGTAGTAGGATAAATTTTTTGTTTTTTCTCCCTGTATCTCGTTGTAGATAGAAATATACTCATAGAGGTTAAAGAGTTCCGCTTTGTTCTCCAGTTCATCTTTTTTGGTCTGTTTATACTCATCGTATTTTGCTTGCAGATTTCCAAGTAAAGAGTCTATCCAAGAAGTGATTTCTTTTATCTTGTTCTTGATAACTTTTACTAAAGAGTTATGCTTTTTGATTTCTCTGTTGATATTTCCTTTGTCGGTTTCTATTCCTTTTTTCTCTAAGGCACTGGCACTTGCTCCCATGTGAATGGTTGGGATTTCTTCTATCCCTTGTCTTTTGTAGGAGCGATGATCCACTCTCTTTTCCTGATGATTTTTTTCTAAATACTGATTACAAAGACTTGCAAAATTCTCTCTCCATTTCTCTGCGTTTCCTTTATTGTTCCAGTCTGTCAGCTCTACTTTTCTTGTTTTGTAGTTACCGCTTTTTAATTTTATCTTTTCTCCCTTTTCATCAAGAACATATTCTTTTTTGCTTTTTGCCTGCCACTCTCCTTTTTCATTGATTGGTCTGAGGGTAGTCATAATATGTGCATGGATATTATTATTTTCTTCATCACTTTCATCATGGATTGCAAGGTCTGCTATCATTCCTTTTGATACAAAATTTTCTTGTATGAAGTCGGTAATGAGTTTCTTATTTTCTTCAAATGATAATTCTTTTGGTAAGGCGATAATGAAGTTTCTTGCAAGCTGTGCGTTACTTGCTTTCTCATTTAGTTCAACGCTATTCCATAAAGTAGTTCTATCTTTTAATGCTATGGGAACATTCTCCGGCAAGAAGATTTCTGAATGTAAAAGTCCCTTTTTATTATGGTAATCGTGAACTTCTCCGTCCCATTCATTTTTGATTTTCTCACAAGAGATATATGCTGCACTTGCAACTGCCGATTTACTTTTTCCTCTGCTTATCATAGAAATATTAAAGTGAAATGTTTCTGCCACTTTTAAGCTCCTTTCATTTTTTGTTTGTTTTCAGGTAAAGGAAAAAGCAGACAGGTTATTTTTTGTATCTTTTCCTATCTACTTTATCCGTATGTTTTTATTAAGTTTTGGATTTTTAAAGACTTGCTAAAATCCCTTAGTTTTTCTAAGGGCGCAATTATACACCCTAAAGGGTGCTTTGCGTTCTGCGAAGCTTTTTGCCCTTGCAGGGAGCTTCTGAAAAAACTATGGTTTTTTATTTTATCTACTCTATCTCTGTTTCATCTTCCATATCTTTCCCATTTATCATTTCTTCATAGGCTTGTCTGTATTCTTTTGTGTGAGTAGCAACTTTAAGTAATTCTTCTATCTCATCGTTAGTAAACATGATAGGATTTTTAATGACTCTTTCTACTATCAAGCCTCTTTGTATGAGCCTATGATTTCTTCTTTTTCGTTCCTTTTCGTTTGCAAGTTTTTCTAATTTCTTGCCTTGATTTTGTAATTGTTTCAGCTTCACATCGCACTTTTCTCTTTCTTGCTGAAGTTCAGAAATTTGTTCCTGTACTTCCTGTAATGTGTTTTCTTTCTTCATTTTTCATTCCTCCGTTTTGGTATCTGCTTGTTTCCATAAAGAAAGGTTAAGCACCTTTTTTTGACACTTAACCTTTCCAAGTTTTTAGATTTTATCTTCTAAAATCTTTCTCAGTTTTTCTAAAATCCTATCCCTCCTCCCACTGATTGCTTGATGTGTAACTTTCTCTCTTCTGCTGATTGACCTTAGACTTTCTTCTTTGTAGAAGATGGCTTCCATCAACTCTCGTTCTTCTTTTGAAAGAGTATTTAATGCTCTATGAAGTTCTTCAATTCGCATTTTTACTTCTACAATTTTTTCTAAGTCTATCTTTTCATCTATGATGTTATCTACAAAGTGTCCATCATGATCCAGTGCCGAAAATGGTATTACATTATGCTTCCAATCTTTTCTTTGGAGATACTTTTCATGCTCTGTTATCTTCCAATAGGCTTTGTAGACTTCTTCACTTACAGGTACGGCTTTGCCTTTTACATAAAGGTAATATTCTTTCTTTGCCACTTAGTCATCCTCCTTTTTAAGTTCTCTGTTTTGGTTTTGAGAATAAAAAAGGAGGACTTCTACACTTTGACGTAAAAAGTCCTCTCGGCTTAAAAACTAATGTTTTATATAATTTTCTATTTTGTTGTTTCTGGTAAAGTATTATTGCTATGTGTAAGCAATTCCAAGAATAAAAAAGGATAATTATATCGTTCTGTGAAAACCGAAACTATAAGTTTTGACATAATTATCCCTCCATTATTTTCCCTCCTAAGTAAATTTATTATTAAATCACTCCTGCTTTTTCAAAATGCTTTTTGAGTATCTTTGTTGCAACGAATGCTCCTATGCAAGCAAGAACAAAAGTTATCAAGCCAAATCCTACTGCCCACGAAACTTTGAAATAAGATAATGCTTCATTTATTTGTGCTTCGCTCATTTTCCATTTTGATGCTCTTTCCACAAAAGAAGCTGTCCCGAATAAAATCACAGGAATTACTGTTCCTAAAAAATCTGCTAATGCAAATATCCCATATCCAATAATCATTCGTCCCTTGCTCTCATAATTTCCTATAATCAAATCACATATAATTCCACCGATTACAGCAAAGACTGCATGAGGCAAATGTCCTCCTGACAATGCAATTAAACCAAGAAGCGTTCCTGATATTGTAAATACGCCCTTCTTTTTAACTTTCAAAGCCATAAGTATATAAACGGTAGCAGCTACCATAAAGCTAACTCCTGAAGCAATAAATCCTCCAATCACTGTTGTTGCCATAGCAAATGCAACCACCATGTATATGACAATTCCAATTGCATTAAAGATTCCGATTGTAATAAAATCACGACCATTTAATTTGTTTTTCATAAAAGTCCTCCTAATAAATTTTCTGTATTACTATCACAAGAGCAATCATCAAAGCTCCTAATAGTCCAATCAACAAATCCGCCCATCTAAACCTCAATTTTGTCAATGTAACCCTGTTCTCATCACTATCAAGTCCTCTAATGAGTGCTGAAGCTGACAGTTCATCTGAAATCTTAATCATCCTCATTAAAAGTGGAACAAGCGTATATTCAATATATTTAAATGGATGTAGCAACGGGAAAAATCTACTTGTTACGATTCCTCGAATCTTCATATTCTCTTTTAATGCCTTGAGTTCTATTCTTATAGTTGGTACAAACCTAAGCAAAACACTAAAAGGTATACCAATGCTTCTTGGTACTTTCATTCTATTTAATGCTTCAAGCATTTCACTTACACTTGTAGTCTTTGTTATATATCCACCAAACATAGCAATTAAGGTCATCCTTGATGCAAAGTAAATAAACATATATATTGCAAATACGATACTTGCTTCACGAAACTTTCCAAGCCCTAACTCTATGCAGTATAAAAGCACAAAAAACAAAATAAAGCGTAATGCTCTTTTCCACATACTACTGTATACATACAGAAAAAAGGCAAAGACAATCAGTCCGAAAAGTAGGATTGTATCGCTTATAAAAAAGCTGGTAAAGGAGGCAATTGGAAGTAGAATAAGTTTTATTCTCGGATCGACTGTTTTTCTATCTATCAAGTTCTCTACCTCCTCTCATCTTGTCTAATATGAGAAATTTGTTACTTTCACTCATATCTAAAACAGTTTCTATTTTTCCATCTCCCATTACCCACAGATCGCTTACTGTGTTTGCTAAAAACTCAAAATCATGACTTATTACCAAGACTGTTGTCCCATTTTTTAATTGTTCTTCAATCAATTTTGCCACCGAAAGCATTGAGTCTTTATCACAACCTGATGTTGGTTCATCATAGATAAAAACTTTTGCCTGTTTCATCATTCCACAAGCTATTGTCAGTCTTTGTTTTTCTCCTCTTGATAAAGCAAACGGATGCTTATCAATGTATTTGTCTAAGCCAAGTACACTCAAAATAGACTTTGCCTTTTGAGTATTTTCTTTTTTATCTTTACTTGAAATACCAAGTAGCATTTCATCAAGTACACTTTCCGAAAACAACTGATAGTCTGAATCTTGAAAGACAAAATATGACATATCCATTAAATCTTTATGATTAAGCGACTTATCTTTTCCAGCCCATATTGTTCCCTCTTTTATCTTCTCAAGTCCTGAAATCACTCTTGCAAAGGTGGTTTTCCCGGTACCATTTAAGCCTATAAGACCAATGGCTTTTCCACACTCCATATTGAAATCAAGATGATTTAAGATGTACTTGTTTTGTTTCTTTCCATCCTTAGCTACATTCGGATAGCAAAATCTCAAGCCTTTTCCGTTGATACTTTCATCATTTAATTGATATGAATCTTTCTTCTCACTTATCCTGTATTCTTCTAATTCAAGAGTTCTTAGCCCATTTTCATCCCAAAACTCCCCTTCAAGACGGATAACTTCTTCCCGACTCAAGTCCTGTGCAATCTCTCCATCTTTCACCAAAAGAAAACGGTCAAATAAAGATTTTACATAGTACAAACGATGCTCAATTAGAACAACTGTTGTTCCTTTTTTCTTTAATTTCTCCAAAATTAAAAACAGGTCAAATGTTGCTTTCATATCCAAATTTGCTGAAGGTTCATCCAAAATTAAAACTTTCGGATTCATCGCATAGATGCTTGCAATAGCTATCTTTTGTTTCTGTCCGCTTGATAATTCAAAAACAGATTTTCCTTTCAGTTCCTCAATATCCAGTTCTGCATATACTTCTTCTACTCTCTGTTTGATTTCATATCTTGATTTGCAGATCGTTTGAAGCCCAAAAGCTATTTCTTCATCTGTAGTTGTTGTAAAAAACTGACTTCTTGGATCTTGAAATACAGTCCCTACAATATGCCCTATTTCATGAAGTAATAATTTGCTTATATCTTTTCCGGACACAAAGGCTTCTCCTTTCATTTTGCCTTTGTAATAATGTGGTATAAGACCATTCATTACACTTCCAAGAGTGCTTTTACCACTTCCACTTTTCCCTGAAATTAAAACAAATTCACCTTTTTTAATTTCAAGATTGATATTTTTTAAAGCAGTTCGCCCATCTTCCCATTCATAAGAAACATTTTTTAACAAAATCATGATTATACCTCGTACTGAGCTTTCCATAATTTTGTGTAGTAACCATCTTTCTCAAGAAGTTCCCCATGCTTTCCTTTTTCAAGTAAATTTCCTTTTTGAAATACGAGAATTTGGTCAGCTTTTTGAATGGTTTTTAAATGATGAGCCACTACAAGTACAGTTCTATTCTTTGCAAGTTCTGTAATAGCATCTTGTATCAAAGATTCATTTACAGGATCAACATTACTTGTCATTTCATCAAGAATTAAAATAGGTGCATCCTTTAGAAAAGCTCTTGCAATAGATATTCTTTGTCTCTGTCCACCTGATAAAATCCCACCATTTTCTCCAATATCAGTTTCATAACCTTTTGGTAAACTCATAATGAAATCATGTATCCTCGCTTTCTTTGCAGCTTCAATGATTTCTTCTTTCGTTGCTCCTTTTTTACCTACCTTGATGTTTTCTTCAATGGTATTATCAAACAACTGAACATTTTGCATGACAATACTAATACGATCTAAAAGCTCATCATAAGGAATATCCCTTATATCAGTTCCTCCGAGGGTAATTTTTCCTTTATGCACATCATAAAATCTTAAAAGCAAGTTGGTTATAGTAGTCTTTCCACTACCTGATTCTCCAACTAAGGCTGTCATAGTTTTTTCAGCAATAGAAAAGCTCAATTTTTCCATTTTAAATTCATCTTTTTCATAGGAAAAATCTATGTTTTCAAAAGCTATATCATTATCCATCGGAACAATTCCATTCACTTTATCCGGGATTACATCTGCATATAAAATTCTTGAAAGTCTTTCGTAACTATCTACCGCCGAAACATAGTTCATATAGTGTTGTTCCATAGAAGCGAACGGCTTATAAAACTCTTTTGAAATTACTGCAAAGATAATAAAATTAAGTACATCAAGACTTCCCTTTATAACAAGTATTGCTCCTGCAATTAAAAGAACTAAATATCCAATATCCAGTAAAAACCCAAATATAGATAGCTGTTTTGCCTTGAATCTTGAAGCTACTTTGCTTGTTTCTCCAAACTTTTTTGTCTTGTTCATAAGCTCATTATCCAAGCTTTTATTGTTTGAAAAACTCTTTAGTACAGGTATTCCTCTAACATATTCAACAAATAAGCTAACCATATCAAGAAGTGCTGAATTATTCTGATTCTCTATTCTTTCAGATTGCTTAATTGTCAGATATAGAAAGACAAGTGCAATCGGAACAGATACAGCCATTAGAATAGCAAGTTTGAAATCAATACTTGCAAGACCGATAAATACGACTGCACCTATCAAAAAATCGCCAAACATTCTCGACCACATGTGTCCTACAACAAGAGACATATTATCAACATCTTTGTGTAAAATTGTATTGATCTCTCCCAGTCTTTCATTGGTATAAAATCCCAAACTGAATTTTTTCAATTTAATAATCATGCGTTCTCTGATTTGCTGAACAATATCAAAACCTGCACTATGCTTTTTCATATCTGCAACCATATTACAAATGCCTTTGAATACTACAAGTAACCCAATTGCAATAAAACCTTTATATAAACTTGCTAAACTCGTCCCATCAAATATCTGAAACAGTATAGAAAATACGATAACAATCATGGCTATGGAGCTTAGTCCATAAAGGGCAAAGAATACACTTGATATAATCAAATCTCTCTTGCCGGTTTTTGTAAGCAGCTTTAACATTTCTCTAAACATTTTCTGTTACCACCTCTTTCAAATTCCATCTATCTACCTTGTTCTGTGCTTCAACCATATCCTTATAGAACTCACATCTTTTCATCAACTCTTCATGGCTTCCTGCATCAAGAACAACACCCTTATCCATAACTATAATTTGGTCTGAATCTCTAATTGTGTTTAGATGATGAGCAATTGTAATAATGGTTTTATCCTTGCTTAAATCGTCAATTGCTTCGCCGATTAGTCTTTCATTTTCACTATCAACAGCTGCCATTGCTTCATCTAATATTAAAATCGGTGCATTTTTCAGTATCATTCTTGCTATGGAGATTCTTTGTTTTTCTCCACCAGATAACTTAACTCCCATTTCACCTACTCGTGTTTCATATCCATTTGGCAATGCTGAAATAAAATCATGGCATCTTGCTTTTTTAGCAGCTTCTATGACTTCTTCTTTTGTTGCATTTAGTTTTCCAATTGCTATATTTTCAAAAATACTTAAATCAAAAAGGATAACTTCTTGTTGCACACTACCAATCAGCATTGAGATATTTTCTTGACTATATTCTTTTATATCTTTTCCATTTATCAGTATTTGTCCTTCATCTGCATCCCAAAATCCCATAAGCAAATTAGATACAGTACTTTTCCCACAACCACTTGCTCCTACAAAGGCGTTCAAACTATTTTTCTTAAAATTCAAATTGATATTTTTAAGCTCAAAGCTATCTTTTCCGTATGCAAAATTCACATCTTTAAATTCTATATTTCCAAATTCTAAACCTTGTTCTGTCTTTTTCTTTGGAAGCGGAACTGTTAAAACTTTTCCAATCGCCTTTAGTGCTTCCTTAAACACAATAGAAAAATGTTGCAATGTAGCCGTCTTACTTATAGATGCAGTAAAAGCAGACGATAAAATAATGGCAAGTATAAAATTAGGGGTTGTAATATTTCCATAGTAAAGAAATATACTTCCCAAAATCATGACAATAACTACTCCAATTTCCATAAATATGTCAATGAGTCCCATTGGAATTGTAATTGCTCCCATGCTCTTTTTAACCCAGTAAATATATTCTCTTGCCGTTTTTAATGTTCTTTCACTAATCTCCTCTTCTTTAGCAAAAGCCTTAATCACAGAAATATTTTTTACATATTCCATTAGCTCTTCTCTCATCTTATTTTCATGGTTAAAGTAAATAGCAAAGTTTTTATCCATTGTTTTCTGTGAAAGAACTTTTACCAAATACATGAGTGGAACTCCAGCAATCATTCCAAGAGCAAGACGCCAATCAACAAAAATCATAGCTACAAAAATAATGGTAGGCAGAAGTGTAACTGCCATTATTTCAGGAAGACCATGGGCAAGGTATACTTCCACTTGCTCTACATCATGTTGAACAATGTTGGTAAGCTCTCCTGTATTATGTTCTTTAAAGAATCCCAAACTTAGTTTTTTCAGATGACCGATAATATCTAACCTAAGTTCTGTTAATTTTTCGTATGCTTTCTCATGGGCAACCTTTGTTGCAAAATAATAAAACACTCCTTTTAATACAAACGATATAAAGATTCCCAAGAATATATACTTTAAATTACCTTCGTTAATATTGTTTGTGATTAAAGAACTAATCAAATATACAAGTAAGATTTGTGGTATCAAATCAAATACTATTTTTAAAGCAAGAAGTGAATTGGATAAACTATTTTTCCCAATCACTTTTTTCCTTAATTCTTTTTCCGGCATGAACAACTCTCCTTTCAAAATTGAATAATATTGAATTTTAATTCAGTATTAAGGTTTAAAGTAAGACTTTGCTGATTACGCAAAGTCTATTTTATCCGATCACTATATTTTTTTAAATTACTGTATCAGCAAATCAAAAATTATAGCACAATCTTTTTCCATTTTCTAATCTTAGTTCTAAACGTTCCAAAAGGGGCAACCGTATTAACATGAATAAACTTATAAACTTCCCATGTCGCTGTTTTAGTAGCTTCATCAGCCCATTTTCTCATATGCGGTTGAAATAATTCTTCTTCACTTAGTGTATCAATCATTGTATAGATAGATATAATATTTTCTTTCAATCGTTTCTTTAATTCTTCTATCGATAAATGAGCATAAGTATCGGTAAACCACTGATATAATTCTCCAAGTTGATTCCATTTAAACATATCCGACGGTGTCTTTACTTCAAAACCGTTTTTCTCATCTTTTTCCCATTTCAAAACTAATGTTGTCCATCCGAGTTGATAAGCAAGATTTTCTGCTGGTGTTCTGTCAACTTCAGGGACTCTCTTATCTTTGAGAGATTCAGGAATAATATCAAATTCAGAAATATACTTTTCAAAACTTTTATTTATCTCAGATTTCAGTTCTTCTTTATCTTTATATATCTTCAAAATATCTCCTCCAAAAATTTAAATTTATCGCATTTAAATATCAAATCAACTTACAATGATTCCACTCCCTTGTAATAACACTTTGCAATAAGTTTTAGCATATCTTTTGCCCACTTTTCACTTTGATAATGCCTTGCTATTTCAAGAAGTCCCTCTGTAAAGTTACTGGCTAAAATATGGGCAAGCATTGGATCATATTCCTGTTTCGATTGTCTTTTTAAACTTACTTCAATATGAACCTGCATTTGCGATATGAGTTTTTGTTTTGCTTCTGTATGCTTTGTACCTGAGCTTTTATCCATTAAAATAATTAACTTCTTACGATCTTTTAAAAGTTCATGAATATAATTTTCTCCAACTTCATCAAACCTTTCAGAAGCAGAACCTTTTTCCAAAGATTCTTCCTCATTAAAAGCTGACTCGAAGTTTATATAAACAGAACTTACTACTGCATCAAACAAAACTGCCTTATTTTTGAAATAGGTATAAATTAGTGCCACAGGAATATCTGCTTCTTTTGCAATTTCTGTTAATTTGGCACCTCTATAATCCTTTTTATAAAATACTTTTTCTGCTGCTTCGAGTATTCTATTTCTAACTTCTTCTTTTAATACTTGTGCCATAGCACACCTCTTTCTATTCCAATACTGAATCTATATTTAATAATAAATTAAAATTCAATATTTGTCAAGATAGATTTAAATATTTGTTTTTATATACTCACTCACCGGTATCCCCACTCTTTTCAAAACCTTTATTTTCTCCTGTTTCTTCTGTTCTCTTCTTGCCTTATATTTATCTTCATACTCTTTCTGTTTTCCACTCGCTTTACGCTTTAGGTAATTTTGATGTAGCTTGTCTTTTCTTTCTTCGATTTTTCTTTCTTCTTTCTCAAGTTTTTGTTTTTTTTCTTCGCTTAACTCCGCCTGTGGTAGTTCGTAATTACCTATGAAATTAAAGTAAATTTCTATCTTTTGCTTTGATGTCTGACTTCCTTTTCTATCTCTTTCATGTACGATAATCTTTTCTACAAACTCATTTATCATTGTAGTTGTAAGTTCATCAAAGTTTTCATAACGACTGATAAGAGATATAAATTTTCTTGCTCTGTCTGTTTCTTTTTCATATCTTGATACCTGCTGCTCTAAATCTTTGATCTCTTTGCTTAAAGTTATCTGCTCTGTTTCATATTGATTGTTTAGTATCTCATATCTGCTATTTGGTATTTTGTTAAGGATCATATCTTCGTAAATTCTGCACATAAGTCGTTCGAGTTCCCTAAGTCTGTTTTGGCTTTCCGTTAATCTTACCTTTTTCTTTTCTATCTCTATTTTTTCTTTTTCTTCCATTTCATTTTGAATGGAACAGATAAAGGCTTCATTATCTTCATCAAGGTATTTTTTAATATCTTTTAGTGTGTCTTGTATTAAATTTAAGACTACTTCCGCTTTTATTCTGTGTGCTGATGGACAAAGCATGCCACAAGGTGTTTTAGTATAGGCACTGCAAGTGTAATAGGGTATATTTTTGTAATTGCTTGTTCTATGAACATACATTTTACTTCCACAATCTGCACAATACATCAGTCCTGTGAGTGGGTGATATTCTCCCCAACCGTCAGGATACCTTTTTACATTTCCTCTTATCCTTTGCACATTGTCAAAGGTTTCTTGATCTATAATTGGCTCGTGTGTATTTTCAAAAATAAGCCAGTTATCCTCGGATACATATTTGCTTTTCTTGTCCTTGAAGTGTTTTCTTGTTTTGAAATTGACTGTATGTCCCAAGTATTCCTGTTTCTTTAAAATGCTTGCTATGGTTGAGCTGCACCAACGATAGGGATGTTCAAAGTTTTTGCTTTGATATAGTCCATAGCCTAATTTCTGTTGATGATAGGCTGGTATATCTACTTTTTCACTCTCCAATATCTTTGCTATTCGATACGGACCATTTCCTTGCATGGTCAGGTTAAATATTCGCCTTACTATCTCTGCTGCTTTTTCATCTACTATCCACTTGTTTTTATCTTTTTCATCTTTGATATAGCCATAAGGCGGTGTACTTGCAGTATGTTTCCCACTTTCGCCTTTTGACCTGAAAGTCGATTGGATTTTTCTTGATGTATCTCTTGCATACCATTCGTTCATGATATTTCTAAAAGGGGTAAAATCATCTTCTCTGTAAAAACTATCTACATTGTCATTGATAGCGATTAGTCTTACGCCCTTTTGTCTTAGTATCTCCATACATTGACCGACTTTGAGATAATCTCTGCCAAGTCTGCTCATATCTTTTACAATGATACAACCAATATTTCCTTGATTGACTCCGTTCATCATTGCCATAAATCCCGGTCTGTCAAACTGCGTTCCACTGATTCCATCATCTGTAAAGTGAATGATGTTTGACAAATTATTTTTGCTTGCGTATTCTTCCAATATTTTTTTCTGATTGATGATAGAGTTACTCTCTCCTTGCAGTTCATCATCACGACTTAATCTCTCATAGAGTGCTGTTATCTTTTCAAAATTCCTCATTTTTACCCCCTTTCTCTTAATTTTTCAATAAAAAAAGAATTAAGAAGTACATATTTCACTAAAATAGTGATTAAGTGTTCTCCTTAATTCTATTACTCCTGCTGCCAGTTTATATTTCTTATATTGCTTAACTGCAAAATGACTTGGGTCTTTCTTTTCAAGAGCCTCAAAGAGCCTATCAATTGGATTCATATAGGTTTCATCATCTTCTCTAACTTCACTTGCGTCAATCATATCTAAAAGTGTCTTAAAGTTCTTTTCTTCTTCTGGTGCTTCATAATAAATATAACCGATGAGGGCAGTGTAATATAACTTTTCAGCCTTTACCCAGAAATCTTCTCCTGCCTTTTCTCCATCTCCCTTGGTGTTAGCAATTATAGTTTGGACAAGCTTTAAAATATCTTTTTCACTTCTCAAATAAGCAAAGGGATTGTATTTCATGGACTTTTTGAAGTTTATTGTGTTTAAAATCTTTATATCATATCCATTTTCGTAGAGCATTTTTCCACACTCTAACACAAGTGTCCCCTTTGGGTCTGTTACTACATAGGAAGAATGCATTTGCATTAGATTTGGCTTTACATAAAATCTCGTTTTACCTGATCCAGAACCTCCTATTACTAATACATTTTTATTTCTAGCATATTTAGGATTTTTAGGTCTTGAGTTCATTGTAAGTCTTTCGGTATTAGTTATAAGAACATTGTTTTCAAACTTTGGGTCAATATATGGAGCAATATCCTTGCTCTCTCCCCATCTTGCTGAACCATATTCTTTACCTTGCCTATATTTCTTTTTATTTTTACCTTTGCTATAAACAATTAGCTTAACAAGAGCAGCAACTGAAATACCTACTAACAAGTCTCTTGGATTAAGGCTTGGTGTATAAGATAAAGTTCCTATATCAGAAATTCCCACCATTATTCTATCAATAATATCTCCTCCTACATAAGAGTTTATGTGCTTAGAAAAGATATTTCCAATATAGAAAAAGGATATATAAGGGATGTTTGATAATATAAATTTCTTTGGGTTATCTATTTTAATTAAGTTTTTAATATCAGAAAGAATGGCTTCTAATACCTTATTCATCGTAGAAACCTTCGCTATCTAATAAAATTAGTAGGTAGTGTCTTCCCTTTGGTGTTATAAATGTTTGTATTCCTACAAGTGTACCTAGTGGATCAACCCATTCTTTTACTTCAAAGTATCCCTTATTCTTATATGCATAAGGTAAGAGTTTCTTTTTCTTATCTCTATAAATTAATCTTTTATCCATTAAAAAACTTATAAATTGATTTTGTGGTATTCCTAACTCCTTGGCAGTATTTCTAAAGTTTGTAAGAAGGTTATAATCTACTAGTTTGTCATAATAGTCTGCCTTTGGTCTCAATTCTTCAATTTCTTCTTCTCTTTCAGCAATAATTCTATTGGCTACTAAAATTGCATCTGCAAGTAACTCTTCGTTAGTTTTCTTTTCTTGTCCTGCTATATATCCTCCGTTCTTTCTAATACTTGGTAAGACTTCTCTAGTTACCCAAGCTTTAAAAATTTTTGCTTGTGGTAGTTTTGATGAAAGGATAAGTGAATACAATCCTGATTCATTGATTATTGAAATATTCTGTATTCCTCCAGGGGTGTTCCATTTCGTTACACCCTTATCTTCTTCATCTACATGGTCATAAACAGCTTTTCTTGGATTAACATATCCCAACATAGTTGCTACTTCATTTGCTATAAAGAAAAACTCACCGTCTTTTTCTATAACAGTGAGTTTCCCAAAATTCTTATTTTCAAATGTTTTTAAATTACTTATCATAAGCTTTGCTCCTTATGTTTATTTTTAACTTTATCTTTACTAATGGTGTCTTTAGCCATATCTTTAAACTTATTTATAGTCTTCGTTATTGAATCTTTTCTATCGGCCTTTCTTTCAGATTCCTTAACTGCTTTTTTAAAGGCATGTTCCATTACTTTTATATCCTTAGATTGAAAAAACACAGAGTGGTTTCCAGTTTCCTTATCTTTCATAACAGAAAACTTCACTCCGTGTTTATTTAAAATTTTCTTTAGTTCTTTTAACTCAGGATCCTTTAGATTAATTTCTTCTAACTGTCCCTTTTTAACCATATCTTTTAGTTTTACTTCTTCTCCATTATTTTTTATTACATTTTTCAAACCTCCTTGTTCTTCTATTTGCTTGTGAACTTTCTTTAAGGCATCAAGAATTGCTTTACTTGTTGCTTTTGCAAGTCTTACTTCAAGATTAAGACTCGACCTAGATACTTCTTCATTAATCATCTATTCCACCTCCATATAAAAGTAATTCTTTGTATTTTCTTAACTTCTCTTGTTGAATTTTTCTTCTAAAATCTTCTCCCGTAACTTTAACTGGTATTGTCATTTCAAGTATTCTTGAATATATCCTCTGATACTCAAGTTCAATATTAGGATTTTGAATAATTTCCAATGATAAGTTTGTAGTAAAAATTGTCGGCCTGCCTTTTAAGTATCTTGAGTTTATAATGTTATATACTTGCTCTCTTGCATAAGATGTATCCCTTTCAATTCCAAGGTCATCTAGGATTAACAAGGGAATATTAGAGAGGTTACTTATAATTTCATTTGAATCTAGCTTAAATGCTGATTTTTGTATTTGGTTTATAACCTGAGATAAATTCATAATCTTAACTTTAACTTGTTCTCTTTCAATTAATTCATTTGCAATTGAACAAGCAAGATAAGTCTTTCCACTGCCAACATCTCCATAAAATAAAAGTCCTACATTGTCTTTTTTCATTTGCTCAAAGCTTTTAGCATAATTATAAGCAACCTTGTAGGCTTGACCTTTTTCATTTAAGTATTTCTCAAAATTATATTGGTGTTGGATATGCGATGAGAAGCAATCTCTTTTCAGAGATGATATTTTCATTAGTCTTTCTCTTTCTTCATTTTCCTTATCTCTTTTTATTTCACATTCACATTTAATTCTGGGAATAAACTTTGTAAATCCAAGGTCAACTAATTCTCCATCTACTCTTTTACCACAGACCTTGCAATAAATATGTCCATTTCTTTCAATATCATTTTCTCTTAATACAAAATCTTTTAAGTTCTTCATAAACTCTCTCCTATATCGTAATTCATTTTCCTTGTTGAATTATCATTAATGTTTTTTGCCTGATCATTAAGATACCAATTGATTATCGTTGCCTTGTGGTCTTGATAAACTCTGTTATTCGCTTTCATATATGACGACAATCTATCAATGTAGTCACTAATTCTACTTCCTAACTCATTTGTTAAGTCCTTGTATTCTTCATCAGTCAAAAATATATTTTTATATATTCCATAAGGCTTTTGACCTTTACTAAAATCATTATTTCTTAACTCATTATTATTAATATTGTTATAGTTACCTTCCGATTTTCGAAAATCTTGACTTTCGATATTCGAATCTCTTGAATTTCGATTATCGAACTTCTGGAATTTTGTTTTTCGAACTTCTTGATTTTTTAATTCTATATTATTAAATATGCTCATAAAATCTTTAACATAAATTCTGTTAGGCTTTCCCAGTCCTTGTCTTTTCTTTTCAATTAGTCCTATCCCTGATTTAATATCAAGTTCAGCTATTAATTTATTTGCTTTTTCACTGGCACAATTAAATTGATCTTTTATACTTTCAATTGTGTAATAAATAAAGACTTTTCCATCTTCATCTATCCAGCCATTTTTATATGAAAGACCCATTCGATTAAGCATATATGAATACAAAACTTTAGCTTCAATAGAAATGCTCTCAAAAATCTCATCTTCCATTAATACCATAGGCAACCTAATGAAGTTATACATTTCAGATTGCCTATTATAAAAATAATCAAAATTCATTCCTGCCTCCTTTCTTTGAAATAAAAAAGACGACAGAATTATTATTTTCTATCGTCTAAAATATGTGTATTAAATTTTCATCATTAGATAACCTTAAAAACTCTTTTTCATCCAATAATATTGTCTTTAATATATATTTTCCCTTTTATAATTTCAGGTATATGCTTTGATGTAATCTCATATTCTATTGCTTCTGGAATGTTTTTAAACATCAAAATAGAAGGAAATGCCATTGAAGAGTTGTGTTTTAAATACTTTATATCGAAAATCAAAATATCAGAATCTGAGTTTTCAAATTGCTTATATGAAAATATATTATCTAATAAATTTTGATAATCATATTTATTATCTTCATATTCATCCTCAATGCTTTTTGTTAAAATTGGACTAAGTCTATTAACATGTCTAAAATTTAATTTATCCACATTTGAATCCTCATATCTATTAACAGTATCACTCTCTTGAATTGAAAATATGAAATCAAAAAATTTCATGTCAAGTAAGTCTTCTATAATATTTATGCCTGGATAAGGTAAATCTTTATGTTTAAGAATGTATCCTTTTGGTATTATTAATTTAATATCAATATCTTCATCAAATGCATTGCCTAAATTTGAGATCATTAATTTCATAACTTTAACATTATCTATATAGCCAAAATACTCGTTATATTCATTATATTTTTTTATACTAAGATAAAGTTTTTTTAATAACGAATAGCGTTTTTTCTCCTCATCCGTACCATAATACGAAAGTCCACTACTACCAAATGGAAGCTGTAACTGAGGAGAATAACTTTTTAAGTTGCCTACATTCCAAAATTTTTCTTCAATGTTAATTTGGTTTTTCTTAGCAAACTCATTAATAACTTTTATCCATACGTCACTAATTTCTATATAATCATTCATTCCACTAAGTTTACTAATTTGTTCATATGATTTGGCAATATTAGTCAATTCATTGAAATTATATTTTTCTGAGCTTATATCTTTACTACGTTCTGGCAGAATAAAGTTATTTAAAGTCTCAATACTCTCTATTATTTTATCTTTTTGATTTTTAATAAATTCTGATTCTAACAGATGATTCATATTTATTGAACAATATTCTTCTGAAAATGTGTTCAAATCTCTTATTTTTAATATAGGATTTAAAGTTTCACTTTTAGAATGTCCTACTTCTGAAATTAATGATAAAAAATATAATGATAAATGATTGGTAAATTGTCGCTGAAAATCAAATTTATCATCAACTATAGCATATATTCCTTTATCCTTATATTTTTCTCTAAATTCTAACACTTTTTGATATTGATCTTGATTCAATTCAGATGGATTAATAGGAGAATTCAAAAAATACATAAATACCTGTTTTTTAGCTAACAACATCTCTTCTATTTCCTCTTCTGTACCAGATCCATACTTATCAGTTGGTGTACCAAACCTTGTCCAAAAAACTGCAACGGCAGCATCACAATCTCTAACAAATTGTTTATTTAATAATTCTTGTGGTTTATCACCTGATTCAGGATAACTATTCGTGGACCAGTGTTTAGTAACTACTTCTATATTATTTAAATTACCAAAAGTTCTATTAAAGCTTTCAACACTTTCTTTTATTATTTCTAAATAATCTGTAACATCACCTGGACAAGATAATAATAAATCATATATGGTTACTCCTTTTCTTGGCATCTAACTACCTCCTTATGCTGATGTGCTCTTTACAATAATTATTATATAATAATTACTCTAAGCAGCACACCAACTATTTATTTTTTGAGTTTTAAAATTTGGTAGAAGTCTTGAACTCCTTATATTTACATAACTATTTGCCTCTATCACTATTATGACACGAAACCCCATGGAAGGATCTAGGATTTTGCCACCTGTAAAGCCATCTCTTTCCAACTTATCCCACATCTGACGGATCAGGGATGGGTCTGTGTAATAGGCTGTCAGGGAGGACTGTTTCATATCCGAATACTCTTTATCTGTGACTAGGCTCTTCAGTTCTTCTCGTTCCTTAGAAAATTTTGGATTATAGTCATCAAAAAATTCATTGGCTAGTCCACCCCAGCCTACATACTTGGCAAGGAGTTCTTGTTCACTTGGTGAAGCATTGCGGTGCTCTACTTCTAGATTTTTTACCAAACGAATGGCCACAATGTTTGTCTCAACCTTATCTCTAGCAGTCTTAGGATAAAAGTCCGTCAAATCTTCTGGAAAATAAAAGTCCGTTACTGGAATCTCTGGAATTGTTTCGACGACTTCCTCTTCAGGAATTTGATTATCTGTTTCTTCAAGATCAGTATCGTTATGACCATTTTCTGAATCATCTGGTTCCAATAGTCCAATACTCTGAACTGGCTCCTCTTCCAGAAATGAGAATAGGTTTAATTCTTGGTCCGCTTCTTCTAACTCTGTTTGTGGTTCTGCCTTTGGCTGATGAAGTGCCTGACTGACTTCTTCCCAGGTCCTCACATAAAGAACTGGATTTTGTTCAATGATATCCGAAAAGTCATTGACTAACTCAATCCGAATCAAACCGTTCAATCGAGCATCGCTGACCGACATGACCTCAAAGTCCTGTCCCTTATAGGAAACCAATGACCCCAGAGGATAAGTGTCCAATACTCTCTGAACCAGTGGATTTTCCGCGAATTCTTCATCAACTACTTCTTTTCCCTCAGCTTTCTCTAGCTTGCTTTTCCAATCTCTGAGAGTTAAATCTGGCTGATTACCTTTATCTTTTTCAAATTGCTCCGCATCTTCTCTGCTGAGTTCTTGGTGTAAAAAGGCGTAGGCAACTTGTCGCAGCTCTTCAATGGAAAGCTGGCTACCAAAGAAAAATTCAACCTTTTCATGACTTAGTCCCATTTGGAGTAGTTCTGTCGCAAGGGCTAGTTGAGTTACCGAGGCTTTGGGATAACCACCTAGTAAAGCAAGGTCTGCATTTTTTAAACGAAAACGACCTGCTGCATCCAATAAAATACCGACTCGGTCTGGGTCAAACTGAGATAAATCAATCCCTAGCTGAGTCAATTTTTCTTGATTTTCTATCCTAATGGCTTGTCCAATTTTTTCTAATTCCTTTTCTTCGACTGTAGTCAGCGTTCGTTTCAGCTCATAGGGACTGCCATCAGCTTCGAGATAAGTAAGTAATTCCTCGCCATCAAAGACTGGTGTCATTTCCATCTCTGTGTCAAAATCACCTCGTCTAAAACTTGGGACTTTGGAACGTTCATTTCGAATTTGGTCAAAATATGTTAGAATCTCAAATTTACGTCGTAAGGATAACTCTTCATAAGCTGGCAGATGACTGGTTTTTCCTATTTGAACATCTAGTTGAGACAAATCTACATCCAAACTAGCAATAACCAGAGAGCCCTCTTCTCGAAAAGATATTGCTTGATGAACACTTGTTTTGTGCTCATCAACAGTTTCTTCATTTTCTAGAACAGTTTCATCAGCTCTAGTTTCAAGCTCAGGCTCGTAAGTTAAGAGAAACTGTTCAATATCTCGACTAATACGATCCGATAAATTATTAGCCACACGATACACATTGACCAAATTAGCTCCCCTACTCTTTTGTAAGAGTGAATCCGGCGATATGGTTTGGTAGTGTCCATTGGAATCCAATAATTGAAAACGAGTGGCCAGATTGAACAAGGCCACTTCTATCACCAAGTTTTTTTCAGACGGCGATAGTTTATCTAGTTTTTGAAGACCACTTTGGCCGAAAACTTGTGTATAGGTCAATAGATCATGAGCAGTATCATAAGGACTAGCCTGGACAAAAGCTGAAACATCTGTCTCAAAGTGAAGTACTTGAACAGACTTATTTATTTCTTGCCTATTGGTCATAAACTGATGAATAAGACTATCCCACTCCTCATCAAAATGCTCTGCTTGGTAATATAAAAATGCCTCAAGCAAGCCTCTATCACGAGGAATAGTGGCTCTCATCATTTGTAGTAAGACTTCTTGATTCATTTTCCCTCCCATTTTAAAAGGGCTGAGAGTGTTTCTCAGCCCTTTGAGTTAATCTAGGACCAAGGTTCGTTGGTCTCTTTCTTGTGGAATACCTTCCATTACAATTGCCACATAGTGTTGTAAGAAATGACTTTTCTGGTCTAGTAAATCTTTTTGCAAGGCAAGGTGAACCAAATCTCCAAAATAATCCTGACTGGAAATAGCCAAGTCCTGTTGGATCATGGCCTGTAAGGTTTCAAGGCTAAGTGGTGAATAATCGTCACTATCCAAAACCTCATACTGTTCCAAGGTTTCTGAGAGACTATTTGAGGACATTAAATCCATAATAAAATTAGAGCCTTCACCTGTTCGGTACAGCTTTTCCAGAATGTCAGTCATATCTGCCTGTACTTCATCCTGATAACTATCAACTTTAACTCGTAGCTCATCACTTATCAAGGATAGGTCATCCTCATCCATATAATCTTGATAAACCTGATTGAGGATTGTTCTATTAGAAATACTTAATTCCAAAGAGAGAAAAGCCTTGATAAACTCTTGGTAATCGACCTTCTCCATTTCAGACAAAGCCTCTTTCATGGTGTCAAAGTTCCAAGTCATTGTACAACTCCTTTTGTGGGACTAATGGTGAATGTCCAGATTGTAGCTCCTCTAAATCAGCTTGACCATCACCATCTGTGTCAACAGACTGCGGATCGGTTCCCAAAGCTAGTTCCTGAGCATCTGTCAGACCATCCTGGTCTGAATCCTTTTCATAAATAGTTTTTGGATTCATCTACTTCTCCTCCTTTTTCTTCAGTCCATAAGCCGTACCAAGTAGAATACCAGCTCCAATCAAGCCCAAAAGGGATTCCTGTTCCCCTGTATTTGGCAAAATACTTGCTGGAACAGGCGGTTCAATAGTCTCAATTGGTGGTTGAGGTGGAGTGGGTTGATTTGGACTTGGTTCTTCAGGTTGAGGTGTATGTGTTACAACTGTATTTGAGCTAATGACATAGCCATTCACTGTATGGAGATAGGTATTCTCCACCTGACCAGCCGCAATCCGTTTCATTTGAAGGTAAACATCTGCCTGAAAGGCTGAATCATCAGAGACAGTCTCTAAGAAGGATTTATCAAATGAAATTGACACGAGGCCATTTTCTGTATCTACCTGTTGCAAGGTGTATTTCGTGACTTCTGTCCCCTCTTTTAAGACAGAACCGTCTTTGAGGATGACATCCGTCATCAGATAGCTGCGATAAACACCATTATACTCATCATGCTTTTCATCATAGTTATCTTCAAAGCCATATTCAAATAAATCAGTCGCACGATTGCTTGGAATCATCGCTCCAACCAAGCGATAGTTAAAGGTTTGATGCAAGGCCACTTCTTTCCCGTCAAGGCTGGCATCTTTATGAGACAAGTCGATCACCACATCTTTTTGTGGGTCTAATTTTGGAACATTATTAACCACTGTTTCCGTGACATAGGCCAAGCCAAAATCAATTTGATAGGCTGTATTTTCATACTGACCACCTGTTTTGGTCAACTCATTTTTTACCGTCATCGGAAGCGTGACAACTAAGGTTTGACCAGTCTTCACATAGGTATCATAAAAGACTTTTGGATCATCGCTACTAAGAACTTGAATGGCTCCTTTAGGTGTAAACTGACGTTTAGCCATGGCATCTTGAACAACTTTCGGAGCTTCTGACAAACTAGCGTAGGTGCTGACAGAGATACCAGATACACGATTGCCATCCTTATCCAAAACTTGAATGCCATCAGGATTTAGGGTAAGGGCTTCTTCTGGGTAATCGTCTACCATGTAAAATCCCTTGGCAAGAACATCATCCGTCACGACCATATCCTTGTATTGACTGTAATCCAAGACAATTTTGTAATAATTGACCGTATTCGGAAGAACAGTCTTTCCATCAATTGAAATACCTTCTTGATTGGTATTAGACTTATGTGGAGTTACTTTAGGGACAAAATTGGTCACCGTATTGGTTTCATAGGCTTGCCCAAAGTCCACCTGATAAGCCACGTTTTCATAAGACTTCCCTGAATTAAGCATGGTTTCCAAAACCGTCATTGGAGTGACAATGGTAATATTCTCCCCCTTGGTCACATAAGATTCAAAAAAGGCTTGTGGGTCCTCAGGCATGAAAACTTGAAAAGCTCCTTTAGGCTGAATTTTTTGTTTGGAAAAGGCTGCTTGTAGCGTTTTAGGAGCTTCTAATAATTGAGAATAAGACTTCACCGTGATTCCTGAAACTGTTTTGCCATCAGATGTGACAAACTGAATAGCTGCTTCATCTGGCAATAAAGCTTCTTCTGGATAATCATCCACAAAGTAAAAACCTTGTGCAATCTGAGAGTTGTCTGCTTTAATCCCTCGGTATTGGTCCAAGTCCCATGAAAGAGTATAGTGATTTTGAGTTCCCACTAGCATGGGCTTCCCGTTGATATCCACTTTATCCTTGTTTAGGTTTTGTTTCTTGGGTTCTGGTGAAACAAGGGTGTTGGTCACTTCCTTGGTTTCATAGCCATTGCCGAAATCAACTTGATAAGCCTTGTTTGTATAGGTCTTTGTCTGACCATAGAGACTATCTTTAACCGTCATTTTGGTCAAAAGAGCTAAAGAAGTTCCTGTTTGAACATACTGGTCATAAAAGGCTTGGTTGTCATCCGGCATAAAGACTTGAAAGGCACCTGTCGGTGTAATCTTAGCACGAGCCAATTTATCTTGAAGGTCTTTAGGGGCTTCATTTAGGGAAGCATAGTTTTTAACTGTAATTCCTGATACCTTCTGACCGTCAAGGGTTGTGATAGCCGTGCCATTTTCCACCACATCAAGCACTTCCTCTGGGTAATCGTCCACAAAGAAGAAGCCTCGTGCAATTGTCTCTTTAGCAGAACGATCTCCCTTATACTGGTCCAAATCCCAAGTCAAACGATAGTGGTTGGTTGTACCAAGGGCTACGACCGTGTCATTAATGAGGACACCATCCGCATTTTCATTGTTTTTATCTGGTGTAATGAGCGTGGTTGTCTCCCCATCACCTGGTGTACGAACCGTTACAACATTTGAAGTGACTGTGTAAGCATTGGTTGTACCCTTGTTCAAAAGGAGTTTGTAACTATTGGAATAGGTTGCCCCATCATTTTGAACAGAACCATAGAGTTTTGGGGCGGTCAATTGATAAACCTGAGTTAAATCTTTATTTACCTCCTGCAACAAGTTTTCCTTTGCGGTTAAGGTCACAAAATTCTTAGTCTCATCAAAGCTAAGGACATAGTTTCCATTCTCTTTTTGTGTTGTTTCCTTATCAAATAGGTAACCAGCAGGCAAGTAGTCCTCAAAAATGAGACTAGTCGTTTGGGCACGATTGGGCGATAAGGCATCAACTGTTAAGGGATAAATCACCGTTGAATCTTTTGCGACAGTTTTCTCATGAAGATTAGCTTGGTCACTATTGACCACTTCTTTCATAATCTCTGAAGTTGTCGTCAAACGGTACGCATGATAATGGACAGTTGGTACTTGTGGTGGCGTTGGAAGTTCTTTTGGAATAGGTTTGACAGGCAAGGTTACCTTGGTCAAAGTTAGACTAGGCTGCACTACTTCATCCAAAGGCTTTGGTGTGAAAGTTACAGGCTTTTCTGGTGTAAATGTTTTTGGTGTATAGATATCTGGTGTTACCGTAATAGGTTCTGGAATGGGTTCAAGTTCCACCGTTACATGAGGTTTGGGACTATATGGTGTTACTGTACGTGCCACTGGTAGGGTATTTAAGGCGAACCAGTATGACAAGCCAACATTCTGTGGCATATCGCCTTGGCCAAAGGTTACTGTGTAGGTATTACCTGATGTAACTGTTGAGACAATAGCTCCTTTATAAGCATAACGACTTGATGTGGTATCCCATTCCTCAGGTAAATTCAAATCACTTGCACGGTTGGAACCCAAAGAACGTGCTAGACCTTCATTAGTCACTTGAACAGTTGAACCATTAATCGGCACAAATTTCCCAGATGAATCTTTGACATATTCTAAACCAATGTCATTATGATTGAGGGAAGAGTGTGTGAAGACTCCTGGCTTTTCTTTGGAGAAGGTAACTTGTGAACCGTCTTCCAAGTAATACTTGGCAACTACACGAAACTCCATCTTGTCTGTTCGCCAGTCACCGTTTCCGTCATTTCGATAGGCAATAAAACCCTCGGTTGGATCATTTGGCACAACCAATTTCACGGCATTGGTTCCAGCTGGTGATACAAGGTTGGTAATATCGTAAGTCACACGACTAATCTTTTTACCATCAAATCGTGCATGTTGAAGATTTTGATAGTTAAAACTAAGAGTCTCACCTGTTTTGAACATGTCATAGACAAAGAATCCTGTTGAATCCAATATTCTTGAGTAGCCTCCCAGCAAAGCATCGCCAGTTGAAATGATCTGATCAGGATTTCGGGTAATGGCCCCATGTTGTGCTTGGGGTTCACCGTTGTTGAGATTGAGGGCTTGAGCAAGGGCTTCAGAAATATAACCTTCTTCACCTTTTGAAATCTCGGCCAAGTCACGTTGATAGCGTTCCATTTCTTTGGTATTATAGGCATCAATCGCTTCATTCTCTTTTCTGGCTGCGGCTTCTTTTTCTTTATTACGTTTTGTAATAGCTTCAATCTCGGCTGCACGATCTGAAACTAATTGTTGTTTCTCCTGATTAGCTTGATCTACTGCGGCTTGACCTGCACGGTTTTCAGCATCAACAGCTGCTTGACCAGCCTGATTACGCCTTTCAATGGCTTCATTATCTGCCTTTGCCTTAGCAAGTCCAGCTTCATTTTCTTTTTGAATGGCCTGATTTTTCGCAACAATATCATCTGCCTTTGTTTTCTTTGTTAGATAATCCGCTACAGCTTGTTCGTTAGTTGATTGAATGGTTTCAACAGCCTTGCCATAGTTTGTATAGTCAAGGACAGATGTCCCATTTCCTGATGAAACTACTTGTTCTTTTACTGTCACATCAGCATCTGCATACCGAGTTTTTAGGTCATTGACTTTAGTATCAACCCAAGCATTTGTCTCTTTACCAGTTTGGTTGGCCCCCTCGTAGGCCTGTGACAGCTCCTTATTTTCCTGTTCGATGCGAGCTTTATTCGATTCGTATGTCGCTTTATCAGCTTTGTAGGTTTTAGTGACTTCATTAATAGTCTCAACCTGTTTTTGGGTATCTGCATCTGCTTTTGAAATTTGTTGGTTGGTTTCTACCGCAGATCTTGTATTTCCTAAATCCATTGGACTATCTTCAACCGTAGAAACACCTTCAGCCTTTGCTTCTTCAACTGCTTGTGTTACCGTATCATGTGGTACGGTAACAGCAATCGCACCGTTAGATTGTCCAGTTGATGCCATACTTTCAGTTTGTTCAGATACAGGGTTTGGTTGTGCTTCTGGTAAATTTGTGGCTGGATTCTCCGTTCGTTGAATGGTGGTGTCAACTGAAGTTGTAACTTCATCGGCATGTGCAACCGTTCCTCCCCAAGCAACAACAGCCGTCACCATGGTTCCAAGGGCAACGGAACATAGAGTGCGATATTTTTTACTCTTGCGAAAGACGTGTTTCTCGCCTTTTTCCTGATTGACAAGAAAGTGATGATTACATGTTTTGGTCATAAATAGTCCTTCTTTTCTTTTTTATGTAGCAACAAACTGTCACTCTTTATTAGATACGAGGGCGTTAGCGAGCACGACAAAAATAGGAGTTTTGACGAAGAACTTTCCGTTCTATGAGAAACTCTCTTTTTTTGTACAGCTCGTAGCCCAAGTTCAATACCATCATAAAAAAGAAGGCTTGATTTTGTTATCACAATAAATTGAGGGAAAAGAAAATGTTGCTTTTATACCACAAATATTGTAAAATTGTAGTGTAAAAGCAACAAGTGGGGGGCCGTATGTCAAAAAAAGAGATTCTACTCGATTTTATAGAAAAGAACAATGGCATTGTCACAAACAAAGATTGTAAAGCACTAGGTATTCCAACAATATATCTGACAAGACTAGAGAAAGAAGGCATTATCTTCCGAGTTGAAAAAGGTATTTTCCTAACCCAAAACGGAGACTATGATGAATACTACTTCTTTCAATATCGTTTTCCTAAGGCTATTTTCTCTTATATTTCGGCACTGTATCTACAACAGTTTACAGATGAAATTCCACAATATTTTGATGTGACAGTTCCTAGAGGCTACCGCTTTAATACTCCTCCAGCTAATCTAAACATTCACTTTGTCTCTAAAGAATACAGCGAGCTGGGAATGACTACTGTACCTACTCCTATGGGAAACAACGTAAGGGTATATGATTTTGAACGTATTATTTGTGATTTTGTAATACATCGAGAAAAGATTGATTCCGAACTCTTTGTCAAGACACTTCAATCTTATGGGAACTATCCTAAAAAAAATCTAGCAAAACTCTATGAATATGCGACAAAAATGAATACTTTAGAAAAAGTTAAACAAACTCTGGAGGTTCTAATATGAACAAAGCTAAATTAACAGCACTCTGTCATAAAATATCAAAGAATACTGGTTTAACCTTTAATTCCGTGATGACCTATTACTTCCTAGAAGTCATTTTGAAAAAATTAAGTCAAAGTTCTTATTCAAATCACTATATCTTCAAAGGAGGATTCCTACTGTCGAATGTCATCGGAGTTGAATCTCGTAGCACTGTTGATATTGACTTTTTATTCCATCAAATAACACTCTCAGAAGAAACTGTTAAACAGCAACTCAAGGAAATTTTAGCAGATTCCGAAGAAGGTATATCTTTTGTGATTCAATCAATCACAACTATTAAAGAAAGTGATGACTATGGTGGCTATCGAGCAACAATTTCGTGCCAACTTGAGAATATTAAACAAGTTATCCATTTGGATATTGCGACAGGTGATGTTGTAACTCCTCAGCCGATAACATACGACTATAAAGCTATTTTTGATGAAGACAATTTTCCAATCATTGCTTATACAATTGAAACAATTCTAGCTGAAAAACTCCAAACCATCTATTCACGAAACTTCTTGAACAGCAGAAGCAAAGACTTTTACGATGTTTATATTCTTTCAAAATTGAAGAAAAAAGATATTGATTTCAATCAGTTAAAAAATGCTTGCCAAAGAACTTTTTCCTATCGCGAAACTGAGCTCGATTTCGAAAAAATTATTGAACTACTCGAGAGATTCAAATCTGATCCTACTCAGAATCAACAATGGCAAAATTATTCAAAAAAATATAGTTATACAAAAGGAATTTCACTTGCAAATGTGCTTGATGAGATGATTAGTCTTATTACAATTATTATTTCTACTGACTCTGATTAAAACTTTTAACTGCCCCACTAGGTAATCGTGACATTAAAGGAAAAGGATATGCTAACTAATCAAGTTATTGTTAGCATATCCTTTTTTATTTCGTCGTATAAGCAAAACTCAAGCTACTATCCACTCCAGATAATTTACGGAAGGTATAGTTTGGATTGCCATTGTAGTTGGTTTCTGAGATAAGGAATGAACCGTCTGGGTAGACTTTCTCCACAAAAGCCACATGTCCGTATTCTGTTGGGGTGCCATGTCCTCCTCCCGCAAAGGAAAGGATAGCTCCTTCTTGTGGACTTGTCCCTGTCTCTCCACCGAGACTTGCGGCTGTTCGTACCCAATCTTGGCCATTGCCCATGGTACTGATAATTGGAATCTTCTCACCGTTTTTACCTTTGAGTTTTAGACCCAGTTGATTGATACGGGCTGCGACTCCCCAAGTACATTGGCCGTAAGCGTAACCCATACCGTCACCACCTCCTGGAATAGAGTTTTCAAAAAGGTCTTCTCGTACAGCTTCAAGTGCTTTTGGATCGCTTTGTGCTGTCCCACCGTTAGGTTGACTAAAGCCTTTTTCAATTTGGTAATACCACTCACTGGCTCGTGTTTGACGTTCAAGTAGCTTATCACCACTATTTCCTTCCCAGTAAATGAGAAAGAGCTGGGCAAGACTAGCTGGACTGCCTGAATTTTTGAAGAAGTCCTTTAACCAGTTGGTGTAATAAGGACTATCCCCATACAACATGAAATCCAGTTGTAAGCCTAAGTCATACCATTTTTGATGTTTTCCTTTGGCATATTCCAACAATAAAGTATGTCTGCGTGAACCATCCGCGGTATCTGTCCATTGGCCTAAGCCTAAACCACGTTTGAGAATATTTGGGTAACGTCCATTGTATATAGTTGGACCATTAAGTGTGAGCCAGCCCTCATCATCCCACGAACTATCTGTCGCACCAACAGGTGGAGATAAATAGTCGCCTTCAGCTCGTTTTGGATTAATGGAGGATTCTACCGACCAGTTACCTAGAATGGCTGCGATAGCTTGATTGGTCGCACCTTTGCTTTTAAGATAGTCATAAATTGCCTTGGCTCTCTCGAACTCATCGCCGCCAAACTGACCGATAGTTGGAAGAATGGTGGTCTGAACCTGAATCACTTTTGGAAAGTAGAATGCTGGATTGACATAGACCAACTTATCCGTGTCATCATCAATCTTTTGATAGGTGAGTTTTAGACCCGTTCCGTCTTTGGTCTGACCAATAATATCTCCTGCCAAGACTTGTTGATGTTCACTCACTCGGCCTGAATGAATGCCAAACAAGGTTAGTTTAGTCTTATTCACTCCCTTACCAGATGTCAAAACAACGTTCTCTCCATCAAGAGATACCTTGCCATCCATCGGAGACACAATGACTTGACCTTCTTTTGCTTCTAAGATGATATGGTGATGAAGCGTTGGTTTCTCATCAATGACCTCATAACCATATCGGTAGGTCATGTTTAAGCTATCCTCGTCAGTCCGGCCCTGAAAGGGATTGTCCAATTCTTGAAGAGCTAAATAGTTGCCTTCTTCGGTCAATTCCTTTAGCTCTTCCTGGTCCTCCTCAGACAGCTTGTAAGCAGGTTCTTTATACAAGTCAGACATAGATTTAATAGAATCACCACCATTTAAGTCCATCCACACTTGACTGAGAAATGCTTTGTAGGTCGCACCACCTTTTTCCATGAAATCGTCAAGCTTGTAGTCTTGGTATTGATGATTCATGTAAACCATGACCTCATCAATTTTGGTGTAGTAGGCAATCCCTTTTTCGTTGGTTCTCGTATGTTCCGCATCTTCCCACGTCATGCGGGTATAGGCCTTGGTCAATTCCATCTCATCTTGTTGAATGGCACTGCTACCTGAGACACTCATGAAAAAGCTCATCATCAAAAGGAGTATCAAGAAAATGCCTGAGACAATCCAAGTCAAAGGATTTCCCGCAATTGCAGAAAAGAAGGTCAGACTTCCCTTAATGGCTTGGGCAATCCCCTTAACTCCTGCTAGACTGTGCTTTCTGGCATGCTTTAAAAAGGTTTGATAGCGTCTTTGTGGTTTAAGAGGTTTCTGCCGTGTGAATCCTTTTCCCTTTTTGAAGTTGTGGAATCGTTCCTTTCCATGAGCCACTTTTGTCTTTGTAAAACTCACACCAGTCTGACCACTTTTCACCGCCACTTTACCTGCTTGATAGGTAAACCTGCCATAGCGTCTGGCTTTCAAGCTAGTATCCTTTAAGGTTCTTAGACCATCTAAATCATCATCCTGTGCCACCAAGTCAAGCGATTCAGAGGCAGCTAAGCCTAATCCAACTTTGAACTTGGTGGAGTTTTTCTTAGACTTTTGGACTTTCTTGAGTTGTTTGACCTCACGTTTGGCAGAACTTACTTCTTTTTCTGCACTGAGTCGATCGAATGACTTTTCTTGGTGAAACTGAAAGCGAGACTTCAAGGAAGATTTATCTTTTTGGAAGGTAAACTTGGGATTAACTGCCTTTTGCTTCTCACTTAGTTTCACTTCTGACAAATGTTTTCTTGCCGTCCGCAAACGCTCTTGAGCTTGAGGAAGTCGATAGTTCTTGATTTCCTTTACCTTCAACAGTCTAGGAGACACATGGGTAATTCTCTTTAGAAACTTCTCTTCTGCTTCTTGTTGGCTACTGAGTAGATTTTCTTTTAACTCTGTTTTCTTTTCCTGAAACAGAGAATTTTGGGCTGGTTTACGAAATCGTCCTTTTTTAGGAACAGTCTGTTTTAAGGCTCTAACTTCTTTCCGATAATGCATACGGGCTGATTTTAAGTTGCTTCGAAAATTTTGCCTGGCTTGTTTGACTAGCTTTTTATCCTCTTTCATCTCATGTCCTCATTTTTTCAGGGTCCGTACTCATGATGTCAAAGAGCTTGGTGTGTTGTGGAATCTTATTCTTGAAAGGAACAACTGTGGAACCGGCCTTGATTAGGCCAGCCCCTTTTTCAGGATTGACCAAGTATTTCTCCAGTTCCTTGGAAAGCCCAAGCATATGCACCAACTCTTCGCGATCGCTCTTAGCCTGTTTTAAAAGAATCATAAACTCGCTATTGGCAATAATACGTCTGCCATTGGCATCTAAAAGAAGAGTCTCTACATTTTGAGTAATGCCTGTCGGTATCGCCCCATACTTACGGACACGACTCCAGAGTTTAAAGAAGAAATCAGAGGCATACTTGTCTAATAAGAGAAGCTGCATCTCATCAAAGTATATCCAGGTCTTCTTTCCTAGTTTTTGGTTTTTCACCACACGGTTCCAAATCTGGTCAAAGATAACCATAAGGGCAATTTGTTTTAATTCATCGCCTAACTTTTTGACATTGTAAATCAGGAAATGACTGTCTGTTTTAATATTGGTCCGATGTGAAAATATGTCCAGCGACCCTTCCACATAGAGTTCCATATCCAGTGCCAAGTCCTTAGCTTCCTGTTCAGGTTGTTGAGATAAGACAAAGACCCATTCGACCAAGGATGGTGTGTCAAAATGCTTATAGGTGAGGCGTGTCACACGGTCTATCAGCGACTTTTCGCGACCATCCATTTTGCGGTCCAAGAGCTTTCCAATCCAGGACAAGAGAAATTCGGACTTGACCTTGACCGGATCCTCATCCATATTCTCATCTGATAGATCTAAGACATTTAAAAAGGTAGTGGAATCTGGGGCAATATCAATACTCTCCCCACCAAAGGCTTGACCGATAATACTGTACTCATTTTCTGGGTCAACAATAATAATTTCAGTATCACTATCTGCTTCCTTGAGCTTAGTTGAGATGATTTCGTGTTTTGTCGCCATCCCTTTGCCAGCTCCAGAAGTCCCTAAAATCAAACCTGATGGAGTATTTAACTTGCCACGGTCAATACTGATGATATTACTTGAGATTTGATTGATGCCATAAAATTTCCCACCCTTGTCATGAATATCTACGGAAGTCCAAGGTGCATTCACGGCAATATTTGAAGTCAATAGAGACCGAGAAACACCTTCGAGATAGTTCTTCCCAAATGGCAAGAGACTATTAAAGGCAGCTTCTTGCATATAGGTCAAGTTATCAATAATCATATCATTAGACCCTGCCACTTGCTTGATAATATCAAGAGATTGTTTGAGTTGGTCTTCAGTATCCGCTAGCACGCCAATTAGAAATACGGTGTCAAACAGTTTATCTCCTGTTTGGGTCATGGTTTGAAGAAGAGCTTCAGCTTCATCGATGTTGTTCTCAAGAACATGGCCGACCTTCTCCAAATAGATTCCAGTCCGAGCCATTTTTTGTTGTTCACCAATCTTTTGTGATTCCATCAAGGTCTTCTTGGTTCGTAGCTTGGTCATGGTTTCAGACTTAGTAGAGCCTTTGGCATGTAGGCTAATCATCACTTCCAAATCTGACTGCATGAGGTCTCGAATAAATTTATCCCCTAACTCCATGCCATAGTCGCGAACATAAACAATCTGTAATAATCGATCGTCCAATTCAATATGATTCTTGTGTTTAAAGGAAAGGTAGGTTGGGGCAATAAAGTGTTTGGTGGATTGACCTGAGAGAGTCAAATCCTTATAAGAAAACGGTAAATGATTTTCACCTCGTAACATATCCGCAAGGACATTCACTCGCTCCTCTCCACCAAGTAAACCAAGAGATACATCAATCTCTGAAAAGCCACTCTTGAAATATTCCCCAATCTGTGACAGAGAACGAAAAGCTAGTTTTGGTGTTTGGTCGCTCTTGCCAAATGAAAGAAACTTGACAGCTGAAAAGTTGTTCTCACCCGCCTCTAAGTTGGCATCCATCATGCGATTCAATTCATCACGATAAGTATCAAACCCATCTTCCTGCAAGGGATAGAGAATACTCTTACGAAATTTTTCCAAATTAACTTTTTGATTGAAAATAGTCAGTTGGAAATTGGTCTTATCATCCAGTGAATTGATTAAATCGGAATATTTCTCCACGATAGCTCCCTTATCATCTAAGCCAACTGTTTGGTAATTAACATCTCCTAAGAGATAGGTTTGTGAGAAATAGCTTGGACTGACCTGCATAAGGCCATTCTGAAAAAGTCCTTGATAGGCTAACGTATTTACGGTAGAAGGGCTGATTTCCTGTTTCTGTGTTTTCGTCTTTTGCTTTTTGTCATTAGAAGAGGTCTTTGATTTCATTGAGTGTTTTAA
This sequence comes from Streptococcus pseudoporcinus LQ 940-04, assembly GCF_000188035.1. Classification (GTDB taxonomy): domain Bacteria; phylum Bacillota; class Bacilli; order Lactobacillales; family Streptococcaceae; genus Streptococcus; species Streptococcus pseudoporcinus. Next base: position 178,254 of record NZ_AEUY02000003.1, on the reverse strand, counting down.
TTTTTTCACGTTGGTCTCCTTTTCTTCCAGTAAATGTGCGGTCTGGCACCGTTAGTTCATAATGAAAACGGTACTTGAGGTATATTTCAAATGGTAAATCGTTGGGGCGATAGACCCCAAATAACATGAGTGGAATGGTAAAGCTAAAAACAAAACCATAGACAAACCAATCCCCAAATTGCCAATAAAATAGGTTCAAGCCCAAAACCAAAATGGTTAGGGCGACAGCTGGAAATACAAAAATAACCTGTCTAGTTGTAAATCCCAGCCATGCCCTGTGTTGAACCTTTGAGATGTCCTTAAAGACACGTGTGTTCATAAATGTTCTCCAATCTAAATAAGCTATAAAAAGAGGAGGCGAGATAGTGACTCCCTTCCTCCTACATCCCCAAAATACTTCGGGCGGTTCGTTGACTGCCAACCAAGGCAATGATTAACAATATGGCCTGTACCAAGCCACCAAACATAATGGCGAGTGATTCCATCACTCCAGCTCCATTTGATACGGCAATCTTTCCAGCCGATTCAAACAAGGGAACAAGAGATACAATTAGAAAAATCAAAATACCTTGAACGGCATAGACCATGATGTTTTTAAGGTAACCAATCCCAACACTTCTCCAGTCATCACTAAGGAAGGTCGGAATGGTAACAGGGGCAAAAGGAATCATCAGATAGAGTTGGATAAAGCGAATGGTAATCAAGATATTGACAACCATAATACTGGCCATTCGTACCAACCAAATGAGAATCGCAAAAAAGCCAATAATCATTTTTCCTACAATTCCAGATCCCTTAATGCCTGAGATGGTATCATAATTAGCACCACCATTCGTGACAAGACTTGCCACTTGTTCAATAACATATGAGGCAATGGCAATAATGGCTTCCACAATAACCGTCGTATTGGTAATCACGACCGCGACCATGATGTAGCTGACAATCATAGGTGCTATGGCTTCAAAGGTCATTGCACCGCCTGAGTTTGCGATTTTCTTGGCCATTTTTGAAAATTCGAGTACAAGAACTACCGCAAGAATAGCTACTCCCAAGGGCTGCATAATACCCTTGGTAATGGCTGTCATGTAAGACCAAACCGTCGGATTAAAGTCCGCCAGTGACTTAACCAAGTTAGCAGTTGATTCTAAATCGACCTGAAACCCTTCAAAAAGGCTATCGCTTGACACTTTTTCAGAGGCTAGAAATACAAAAGGTGACGTAAAATTCATCATCATGTCATGTTCTGACCTCCTCTAAATGGTAATCTGTGTCACAAAAGCACCTGCGGCTCCCACCATGACACCACCAACAATTTCTAAAATGGCATTTCGGACGCCTGGCCCACCATCTTTAATGTTGGTTGAAAGGTTGATAATGCCCATGACTACAAGAAAGGCTCCTACTGCAATCAAGCCTTTTTGTAATAGAGACATGGCCTGGGAGAACATGGAGCTGGCGTCCACTCCGTAAACAAAGCCTGTTAGTTTTTGATTCATATTTTTCCTCATTTCTATTAATGTAGTGACGTTTCTGTGCTTAAATCCCTTATTTGATAGTCTGACAAGTCCAATTCTTCCTCTTTAGCCAAGGGATTGATGTGATAGTTCCACCAACGGTCATCGGTTTCCTTATCAGCGAGCAACTTCCAATGTTTATGTTTGAGAGGAAAATATTTCTTGGTTCGAAAAACAGGAACCCCTGCAATGCGTACGAGGCACTCATCTCGTTTCATAGTTCCAACTTCATCAGCCGTCATCAAGTCACGAGCAATTTTCTGATGAGAGGTAGAACTTGAACCCGTCTGCCCAAAAGAACGACTGGTGCTTCTGACATCAACGGTTTGTTTGCCTAAAAGTCCACTCATGAATTTGAAAGTTTCCTCGTCATTCCCACCCAAATAGAGGAGACTGTCACAGTTCCCCAGTATAGTTTTCCAAGCTTCTTTTTCCTTATAAAGTCCTTGGAGTTGAGCGATATTTTGGAGAATAGGCACAAGACTCATATTCCTAGAGCGGACTGTTGAGGTTTGTTCAGCGAAGTCTGGGATTTCTCCGACATTCGCAAACTCATCCAGATAGCTTCTAACATGAATAGGCAGTTGCCCTTTAAAGTCAACATCAGCCTGTCTGGTCAAAGTGGAGAAAACCGTAGAGAAAAATAAAGCAGATAGGAAACGAAAGGTCGTATCATTGTCTGGAATAACAAGATAGACCATGGTCTTTTGAGTGCCCCACGTTTTCAAATCCATAGTGTCTCTTTGCGTCAAATCAATCACCGATTGAATATTAAAGAGGGCAAATTTAGCTGTTGTGACCGCAATCACCGAATCCAAGGTCTTATCCTTATAGTTTTGAAAATCTGCCCAGTTTCTCATGGTAAAGTTCTCATGACCATATTTCTTAGCATAGTCTTCAAACAGGACTTCAAGTATACTTTTGTCCTGATTGTCTCCCTTTGATAAGAGTTTGATGAGTTTCCCAATCTCAGAAAAGGCTGGATAACGGCCACGCTTACGTCTTGCTTCCTGCTCTTGCTTAGAACTTCCTGGAGGATTGTAAAAATCCACCAAGTAAGAGGCAATAGCTCTCACCAATGTCATGGAAGCCTCATCCCAAAACGGATCACTGCGAGAACCATTTCCTTTGGTATTATTAAAATAGACCGTTAACATACGGTTCAAATCATTCTCTGTTTCTACATAACGAAAGGGATTAAAACCGTCTGAATTGGTCATATTAACCAAGTCTAAAACCTTAACCTGATAACCGTTTTCTAAAAAGAGTTTACCTGTCTTCTCAGCCAAATGGTCTTTCGGATCTACGACAATATTGGAACAGTTAAGTTGGATAAGGTTGGGTTTCACAAAGCGAAAGGTCTTACCTGCCCCAGAACCCCCAATGACAATCAAATTTTTATTTCGGTCAAACTGGGGTTTCTTCTTTTCCAACAAGGTTAGACGAACATCACGAGCCAAAATCGTGTCATTGAAAGGATTCTTACTGTAAAAGTTCCGCTTTTCCTTACTGGTTCCAAATCGTGCAGAACCATATTCTTCCCCTTCCCGATAGACTTTCTGTCCTGTCGATACATAAAGATAGACTAGCGTCATCATTAGAACCCCAAGGATAAAGGCAAGAAAAGATTTTTGAGTAAAGGAAAATAGCCATAAAGGATTGAAAACCTGATTTAACCCCTCTCCTAAGAGGTAGGCAATACGTTCCATAGGTGGGGCATTAGTTAAACTATCATAGAGTAGGGTTAGACGATGGCAGAAATAGCCAAAGGCGAGACCCAAGAGTCCAAAGACAAATGCTTTTTGCCTGGAATACATTACAAGGTCACCTCCTTGGTTTTTACTGCCGAAAGTTCTGTCACTCTAATTTTCTCTTTGGCCAGTTCTATCTCTTGGTCCAAGGTTTTATCAAAGGTTAAACCTTCTAGCTTCTCTGGATTAGACATCAGTTTCTTCAACAATTCATCCAAGTGATGATCGAGCAAGGTCTTATCCTTGGCATAAAAGTAGAGATAGTCTTTTTGCCAACTAATTGCGATTGGCAGTTTTTCTGACTCCATCAACTCCTTAAATTTCTCCACATCGATTGGCTTATCCAGTATGTCTTTACTAACATCAATCGCTTCAATGGCGTAAGGACTTTGAAGGAGTTCTTCCATTTTTTGAACCCCAATCTTATAAGCTGAATCTTGAGCTAAGGCTTGCCTAGCCGACCATTCTAAGAGTTTTAAGAGGGTTCTGACTGTCAATAAACTACTTCTTTCTACGTATTGCATCGCTTGACGTTCTTGTTGTTCAGATGACATAGTGGCCTCCTCTTTTTTCGATTCCCTATCAAACATAAGGTGCTTCCATAATACGGAAGCACTCTTGATTTTGGTATCACAAGAAAGTTACGACATAAGCCAAACTATTCCAAAGTAAATGTAAGGCGATTGCCGTCATACAATCAGTTTTCAATCGAACAACAGCCAAGGTCAAGCCAAGACAGCTATAGATGAGCCAACTCCCTAACTGATTAGGTCCATGGGATAGAACAAAGAGAAAACTGGTCACGCCTATTTGTTCAAAAGGGAATGTCAATTTTTCCCACAGCAATTGCCTGTAAACAATCTCTTCAAGAATACTTGCATTGACCAGAAACAATAAAAAGATAATAGGAGGAACCTGTTTTCCTACTTGTACCAATACTGCTTGATTCCTAGTCTGAACTGGAAATAGGAAACTGATGAAGACTGCAAAAGCAACCATAGCCACAAAGCCAAGAAGCAACCAACTTAGGCGATTTTGTACGCCCACAATTTTTAATGGAACAGTTTTATGACGGGCAATCTCTAAGCAAGTCACACTTAATAGGACCAATTGTAGCAAGACTATACCCTCTATTGTCAGATACTCTTTCAGGAATAAACTCACCAGAAGACCGTTAAGCTGTATGGCTAGATAAAACAACACTATCCTTATCATTGTCACCTCTTAAATAAATCTTCATAATCAATATCTAAGACTAGAACAATACGCTCAACCCATCTTATTTGTGGCATCAGACGATTAGATTTGTAATGCCGTAATTTTTGATAGAGGCGATTAAATTCACTTGGATAAACATATTGACCGTTGAATACTTTGCGAGCTAGTTCTGCCCAAGTGAGGTCTTTTTCAGCCAGAATGATTTCTAAATTGTCCCAAAATCGTTCATTCATCTTCACACCTACCCTGTCACTTGTTTCATCAGACTGGCCTGAAACAACTCTTCTTTTACCTGTCTGGGAAGAAAAGTACGTACTTCGTCTAGCCCAATAGCTGGATAGACGTGATTCTGACAGACAATGAGAGGCAGACGAAGGTTTTGGTCTGGCTTTTGGAGAATGAGCTGAATCATCTCATTCAAACTTATCGAATATTGACTTTTAAAGCGAAGAAATCGTGGCGACAGCAACTCAAAACAATCCGTGGTTTTGGCAAAGAGTGACAGTATGATTTCACGGTTTACCTCACATGCTTTTGTACAACGATAAGCCACTCCATAGGTCGTCAAAATGGTTAGTAAATCTTGATTTGTATTGGTATTATTTCCTAGATATACCTCAAGCATAGGCACCTCCTTATAGGGTTAGGCTATTTTCAACTGTTGGTTCAGGAGTTGAGAAATAGCGACTCATATCAATGGGCATCCGTCCTTCACCAAAGCACTTGACCGTCACTAGAGTCGTTAAAATGCCCTCCTTTCCCCTAGCAGAATAATTTTCACCAAAGGCACGAAAGGCCAGGTGATTGTCTTTCGTCAATAGTGTATCTACACCATTTTTAATATCCCTAGTTTCCATAAAATCCGAAATCTGATGAAGATTGGATTCGTAGAATAGGGGATCATTCATCTCTTTGTGGTAATCATCTTCAAAAGTTACCTCAAAGTCACAATCAAAATTGGGGAGCGACAGTATCTTTTGTAATAGCTGATTGGTTTCAGCTTGGTGAATACGTTCTTCTAATTCAGTACAATCTAGGATACTTTTCTTATGTAGTAAGTTCATGTTTTTCTTCCTCTTCCGTTCTTCTAAATTCTCTGGCAATGGCTTCAATAACTGTGACAGTCACGCTATTGCCGGCCTGTTTGTATAGTTGGCTCTTACTAGAAACACTCTCTGCTCTTTCATAAGCCCAATCAGGAAAGCCTTGAAGTCTGAAGCACTCTCTTGGTGTCAGTCGTCTTATTCTCAGGCGATAAAGTTTCCCCTCTAAGACAATGCCTGTGACTTCATACCACTTATCCTGTCGATATTCCAGAGCAGCAACTACTACTCCCATATTGTCTGAAGTCGTCAGAGTATTGGATATTCCCTTTCCCACACGTCCCCTACGTTTGGTTGAGTCTGGATAAGCCAGATTGACAGAGTCTCCAAGAGTTGCCTTTGCGTACCCTGTTTTAGTGGCTTCCTTGATTTTCAGAAATGGCAGCTCCTCCCTCAGCAAAATCTTTGGCACCTTGTCTCCACCTTGCATGGTGGTCAAGGTCGGTGACAAGCCAGAAATGTCAAATACTCTACCGGTCTGGTCAAAGCTAGTCGGCAGATTTCCTGCGACAACAACTCCGTGTTTGTCTTGACTGGTCAAAGTAAACATAGGGTCTTGATTGTCCTTAAATCGACGACCATGTTGGCGTTTTTCTAGTCTATCTGGTGTTAAGACTGGAATGGCGATTTTTGCACCCTCTCCTTTACCTCTTGTTAGTGTAGGAGCAAGTCCACTCGTCAGATAGACTTCACCATTCAAACCATGTTTAGAGGGATTGATATTTCCTAGCCTTTCAAGATGAGCTGGGCTGTCTTCTCTTCTGAGAGGAAATATGAATCTGGAACGGTATCTTCTAGAATGTCCGATAATAAAGACCCGTTCTCTGTTTTGCGGGACTTGGAAGTCCTTGCTGTTAAGCACCTGCCATTCGACATCATACCCCAATTCATCCAGCGTGGAGAGGATTGTGGCGAACGTCCGTCCCTCGTCGTGATTGAGTAGGCCTTTGACGTTTTCCAAAAATAGAAAACGTGGTTGGATTTGTTTGGCCGCTCGAGCAATCTCAAAAAAGAGAGTCCCTCGAGTATCTTCAAATCCCAATCGTCTGCCTGCGAGTGAAAATGCTTGGCAAGGAAATCCCCCGCAGATGATGTCCACTTGCCCTCTAAATTGTCTAAAGTCATGGTCTGTGACCTCTTTAATGTCATGGTATTCTATTTCCCCTTCTGTGTTAAACATGGCTTTATAAGATGTTCTAGCGAATTTATCAATTTCACAAAAGCCCAGGCATTTATGACCCTGTGATTCCATCCCTAGCCTAAAACCGCCTATCCCAGCAAATAAATCTAAAAATTTCATTTTTCCTCTCTTTCCAACTAAAAAAGAGCCTTACACTTGTAAAACTCTTGCTTATATATGATCATCCATTTCTGGTGCACGGATGATTTCAACAATCAAAATGATGATAGAAATCAGATAGATTCCACCTAGTATCCACCAAATCATCTTATTCACCTCCTTTTACTTCTTGTCGTCTCAGTTGCTTGGTCCACTCCGACAGCACACCATTAAATACGTATTCAGCTATTACTTCGGCTGACCGAGCAAATCGCATTTGTTCCAATGCATACTGATACCGGTCACTAAAATAAATCATGGCATAGTCACTAGCAGACTGAGATAGACCTGTCTGTCTTAACTGGTCATGAACCAAACCCCAAATATAGTCTCGATCGTACTTGGTCACGCCATCGACTTTTGAAGTAAAGTTTTCTTCTTTTTTCTCATCTACTAGCTGCCTCTCCTCCTCGTCCTTCATAACTAAGTCACTCCCTTCAGTTTCACTATATTTAGTCTCACTTCCTTCAGTCTCACTAGGGGCTGAATATAAGACCGGCCCCGTCTTTCTTTGAGACTCCCCTAGTGTTTTTTTAACACTAGCCCCGTCTGTATGTAAGACTGGGGTAGGTTCATGTTCTAATTCCCCCAAGTAAATTTTATTTGCCATTCGACCTCTTTCACTAGAGGACTGTTGGACTTCATCAATTAAGCCATATTCACGTAAGGTTTTCTTGATAGAGAGTAGTTTTGACTTTGAACAGCCTAATAGTGCCATCAGATTTGAATTGGAATAAATCAAATAAATAGCCCCATCCTCATCAATCCAGCCTTTACTCAAAGACAACTCCAACCGATCTTTTAAAACCGCGTAGGCTACCTTAACTTCCAGCTTCATATCCTTATAACGTTCACTCTCAAACAAAATTTTAGGGAGTTTATAATAACGCTCTGATGTCTGATATTGATTAGCGGTAATACGTTTCATGATTGTCCCTCCAAGACTAAAAGTCCAAAATTCCCGAATTCATCAAATCGGATTAAACCTGTTTGTTCCATTTCATTTACCAGTTGAGTTGCTTTTAGATTATCAACTCCCATGATGGTCATGATATGGCTCTTCACGATATGACGTGATGACTGTTCTTCCTTTTGCATAATTACCTCCAAAACGCAAAAATGGGGTAGACAATCTAGTGTCTACCCCCGAAAGTTTATTAAAACAAAAATCCTGCCAAAGAATTTTTGGCAGGATTTTTGGCAGGAAACCAAATCAATTTATCAGTTTCTATCAATCGCTTATCGCTCTCAAAGACTGGTAAATAGGGATTCCGCAATCTAATTATGATATGACTCTTATTTAAGAGTGATTGAAGCTCCAGCTTCTTCAAGTTTAGCTTTGATTTCTTCAGCTTCTGCTGCAGCAACGCCTTCTTTAATGTTAGCAGGTGCTCCGTCAACAAGACCTTTAGCTTCTTTAAGACCAAGACCTGTGATTTCACGTACAACTTTGATAACTGCAACTTTCTTATCACCAGCAGATGTTAATTCTACGTCGAATGAATCTTTAGCAGCTTCTTCAGCACCACCAGCAGCTGCAGCAGCTACAGGAGCAGCAGCAGTTACACCAAATTCTTCTTCGATAGCTTTTACAAGATCGTTAAGTTCAAGAATTGTAGCTTCTTTAATATCAGCAATAATGTTTTCAATGTTCAATGCCATTTTTATTTTCCTCCAAATAGATAATTGTTTAAGTTAATTGGTAACCAAGGTTACGACCTGACGCCTTAAGCAGCGTCTTCTTTATTTTCTGCAACTGCTTTAACAGCATATGCAACGTTGCGAACTGGTGCTTGAAGTACTGAAAGTAACATAGAAAGCATACCTTCGCGGTTTGGCAATGTTGCAAGAGCCATGATATCTTCTTTAGAAGAAACAGCGCCTTCAATTGTTCCACCTTTAATTTCAAGTGCATCAGCAGTTTTAGCGAAATCATTGATGATTTTAGCTGGTGCAATAACATCTTCGTTTGAGAATGCTACAGCAGATGGTCCAACGAAAACATCTTCCATTCCTTCAAGTCCTGCTTTAACAGCAGCACGAGATAAGATTGAATTTTTGATAACTTTGAACTCAACGCCGCTTTCGCGAAGTGAACGACGTAGTTCAGTATCTTGACCAACTGTAAGACCACGTGAATCAACAACAACGATACTTGCAGCATTTTTCATCTTCTCAGCTACGATGTCGACTAGCTCAGCTTTTTTAGCAATATTTGCTTCACTCATTAGTTTTACCTCCGTAATTATTTTTTGTCTAGAGACAGAAAAAAATCGTCTCTAAACCTAGACACGAAAGTACAAATACGTTATTAAACAATATCGTTTTGTGCCTCGGTAGGAAATTTACGAGCTATGCTCCCCTACTGTCTTAGGTCAGCTTTTTTCAAAACCTATATCAGTGTACCCCATTTAATAGTTTTTGTCAATAATATTTATAAATTTTATGACAAAACAAAGGTCAAAAAAGGTCAGTTTTTTATTGACCTTTACTGACCATTGGAGTATAATACTATTAGAAGGTGGTTGATAAGCCCTAAATAGTGGCCATTTAAATCTGATCTCTCTGCTTCTTGTATAGACTAATGGCCCTTTCCTTCATAAAAATTATATTATAGTTAAAGAGGTAAAATTAATGACAAAAAATTATGGAAGAGATTCTTTTGGAAATATGGATGATATTTTCAATCAACTAATGGGAAATATTGGTGGTTACCAGACAGAAAATCGTCGCTATTTGGTCAATGGTCGTGAGATGACTCCGGAAGAGTTCAATCACTATCGCCAAACTGGTAAGATACCAAATCAAATAAGTAATGAGACTGGCCATTCTAAACAACAAGCGGCTAGTAACGGTATTTTGGAAAAATTAGGAACCAATCTAACGGAAGAAGCTCGCAAAGGAAATCTAGATCCTGTTATTGGACGCAATAAGGAAATTCAAGATACTGCTGAAATTCTATCTCGACGAACAAAAAATAATCCTGTTCTGGTTGGTGATGCGGGAGTTGGAAAAACTGCTGTTGTTGAAGGCTTAGCTCAGGCTATTGTAGCTGGGGATGTCCCAACTGCGATTAAAGGGAAAGAAATCATTTCAATTGATATTTCTAGTCTAGAAGCAGGTACCCAATACCGTGGTAGTTTTGAAGAAAATATTCAGCAGTTAATTACTGAAGTTAAAGAATCAGGTAATATTGTCCTATTCTTTGATGAAATTCATCAAATTTTAGGAGCAGGCTCTACAGGTGGCGAATCTGGATCTAAAGGTTTAGCTGATATCCTTAAACCCGCCTTATCACGTGGAGAAATAACAGTCATCGGTGCGACAACTCAAGATGAATATCGAAATACTATCCTTAAAAATGCTGCTTTAGCAAGACGCTTTAATGAAGTTAAGGTCAATGCTCCAAATGCTGAGGACACTTTCCATATCTTAATGGGAATACGAAATCTCTATGAACAACATCATAATGTTATTCTTCCCGACTCCGTATTAAAGGCAGCAGTTGATTATTCTATCCAGTATATTCCACAGCGTAGCCTCCCTGATAAGGCTATTGATTTATTAGATATGACAGCTGCACATTTAGCTGCCCAACATCCAGCGACAGATCTTCAATCCCTCGAAAAAGAAATTGAAACACAAAAAAAGGCTCAAGAACAGGCTGTAGAAAAAGAAGACTTTGAAGCAGCTCTCAAAGCAAAAACTAGAATTGAAGAATTGCAAAAACAGATTGAAAACCATACAGAAGGTCAAAAAGTGACTGCCAATATTAATGACATCGCTCAATCTGTTGAACGACTAACCGGAATCCCTGTTTCCAAGATGGGCGCAAGTGATTTAGAACGTCTAAAAGAAATTGCTAGCCGCTTAAAAGCACATGTCATCGGTCAAGATCAAGCTGTTTCTGCGGTTGCAAGAGCTATTCGTCGGAACCGGGCTGGCTTTGATGAGGGGAATCGTCCCATTGGATCCTTCTTATTTGTAGGACCGACTGGGGTTGGGAAAACTGAACTCGCAAAACAGCTCGCGCTTGATATGTTTGGATCTAAAGAGTCCATTATAAGATTAGATATGTCAGAATACAGTGACCGAACAGCTGTTTCAAAATTAATTGGTACTACTGCTGGTTATGTGGGCTATGATGATAACAAAAATACCTTAACTGAGAAAGTACGTCGTAATCCCTATGCCATTATCCTTTTGGACGAAATTGAAAAAGCTGACTCACAAGTTATTACGCTCTTACTTCAAGTTTTAGATGATGGTCGTCTGACAGATGGACAGGGAAATACCATTGACTTCAAAAACACTGTTATTATTGCCACATCCAATGCTGGATTTGGTTATGAGCATAACCTTGACAAGCAAGACAAAGAAATACCAATCATGGACCGACTTGCGCCCTACTTTAGACCAGAATTTCTTAATAGATTCAATGCTCTTATAGAATTCAAGAGTTTGACAAAAGATGATCTGAAAGCTATCGTCAATCTGATGTTAGCCGAAGTTGATAAGACGATTGTAAAAAAAGGAATCACATTAGAAGTAGATGACGATGTTAAAGATCACCTAATTGAGCTTGGCTATGATCCAACAATGGGAGTTCGTCCACTTAGACGTGTTATCGAACAAGAAATTCGTGACAATATTACAGATTACTACTTAGACCATCCTGAAGCCAAAAAACTCCATGCTCAGTTGAAAAATGGAAAGATTACCATTACTCCATAAAAAAACTTATTCAGTTATTGACCAACATCCTAGTCCTTTGTTTTCCTCTAAGGATTAGGATGTTTTTTATAGGACTAATGTCACTCGTGTCTTTCCACAAGTGCAACATTTCTGCTTACATAACTAACCACATTCAAGTAAAAAAAGGATTTAGCACTGTAAAACGAGGAGCTAAATCCTTTTTTTCTGTTTGTAGTTATCATTTGAAACCATCTCCCTTAAGAGTCAGCGTAAGCGACAACTTTATTTTGTAAATACCATTTTATCTTTTTGATTTGTTAAAACGACTTTTTGATTAGTGTTACTATACTTCAAACTTACGTTTTTTCCCCGACTCATGAAGATTTTTGCCTTCTTGTTAAGGGATTTGAACTCTACTCGATTCAGGAAACGATTGACCTTGCCACTAGCAACTTGTGATGAGATGACTCCTGTCGCTTTATCATAGGCACCATTCATAGCATAAGCACTTTTCATAAATCTCTCATCCAGTTGTCTTTGAATATCTGTTTTTGTCGGTATTGATTGTTCAATGGCCGCTTTTGCTTCTGGGTCCAATTCCCCCAAAGAAAGGCTGCTATCTTTTAAAATCTTATCCATTTCTCTGTTGTAATAATCTAAAACCTGTTGACTTAAAAGATCACGCTTAACCGTAATATAGTAAGCCATCTCTACTTTATCTTCTTTTACAGTCATTTTTAATTGAGGCTCTGAAATACTCTTTTCAACTGGTATCCCCAATTGCTTATCAAATAATTTCAATTCATTACCGAACTCTTTATCAGTAACTCCCTTAACAGAATTAGCCTTCCATGTTCCTTCTAAGCTTCCCTTATGATACTTATAATAAGCAAAAGCCCCTGTCCCAAGGACAAGAAAAATAAGGAGCAAAAAGCTAAGCACCTTTAAACGTTTTTGCGATTTTTGGGGTTGTATATCTAATATAGCATGATTATTCATAACATGTTTCTCCTCCACTAGCATGGTACCATTTCCTCATTTTCGGGTCAAGAATCTGCTGTTTTTCTCCCTTTACCCATCAAGACTCATCACATAAAAAATACTTCTAGTGAAGTATTTTTTAAATCATTGCTAAAATGCTATCCCAAGCTTGATCAATTCCTAGTCGGTTCACAGACGAAAAGATAATAAACTGATCACTTGAATCAAAATTCAATTTCTTTTTAACCATTGCTTCATGTTTATTCCATTTGCCTCGTGGAATTTTATCAGCCTTTGTCGCAACAACAATAACAGGTATCTCATAATATTTCAAGAATTCATACATTTGAACATCTTCTCCGGAAGGTTCATGGCGTAAATCCACTAAAGAAACAACTACTCTGAGATTTTCACGATTGACTAAGTACTCTTCAATCATTTTTCCCCATCTTGCCCGTTCTGTTTTTGAAACTTTAGCATAGCCGTATCCAGGAACATCAACAAAGCGAATCTTATCATCAATGTTAAAGAAATTTAGTAGCTGGGTTTTACCAGGTTTAGCTGAAGTACGGGCTAAGTTCTTGCGTCCTAAAATAGTATTGATAAAACTTGACTTACCAACATTGGACCGTCCGGCCAATGCTACTTCTGGAATATCATCTTGTGGGTAATGTGACTTATTTGCTGCACTAAGTAAGAGAGCAGCATTGTGAGTATTCAGTAGGTTTTCTTCTGCCATAGCCAATCCTCCTTAAGCTATATCCAAGATTGGTTTCGCAGTTCCATCAACAGCATCTTTTGTAATACGTACTTTAGTTACATCTTCTTGGCTAGGGATTTCAAACATGAGATCCAACATTGTCTCTTCAATGATTGAGCGTAATCCACGCGCTCCCGTTTTACGGGCAATGGCTTTTTCTGCAATGGCATCTAAAGCTTCCTGGTCGAAGGTTAGTTCTACACCATCATAAGATAGTAAGGTTTGATATTGTTTGACAAGAGCATTCTTTGGTTCAGTTAGTATTTTCACTAAATCCTTAGTATTAAGTTGCTCTAAGGCAGCAACAACTGGTAACCGCCCGATGAACTCTGGAATTAAACCAAAGGTTTGGATATCCTCAGAAATAATTTCCTGCATATAGGAAGCATCTTCATCGATTTTACGACTGTTTTGCCCAAAGCCAATAATTTTTTCTCCTAGTCTTTGCTTAACAATCTCTTCAATACCATCAAATGCACCGCCAACGATAAACAAAATATTTTTGGTATCAATCTGTATCATTTCTTGATTCGGATGTTTACGGCCACCTTGTGGAGGAACAGAAGCAACGGTTCCTTCAATAATTTTCAAGAGAGCTTGTTGAACTCCTTCTCCCGATACATCACGAGTAATCGAAACATTTTCGCCTTTTTTAGCAATTTTATCAATCTCATCAACATAGATGATTCCACGTTCAGCGCGCTCAACATTATAGTCTGCCGCTTGAATCAGCTTCAATAAAATATTCTCAACGTCTTCACCTACGTAACCAGCCTCAGTCAAGGAGGTAGCATCCGCAATAGCAAAAGGAACATTTAAGGTTTTGGCTAATGTTTGGGCTAGGAATGTTTTCCCAGAACCGGTTGGACCAATCATTAAAATATTTGATTTTTGTAGTTCCACTTCTTCATCATCGCGGCTTTCCGCAAAAGAAACACGCTTGTAATGGTTATAAACAGCTACCGCCAAAGCCCTCTTTGCACGATCTTGACCAACCACATATTGGTTTAGTGTCTCTAATAATTCTTTCGGTTTAGGTACTTCTGTCAAATCAGCTAACACTTCCTCAGCCAATTCTTCTTTAATAATTTCTTGTGACAGAGCAACACATTCATTGCAAATAAAAACATTATTACCTGCTATAATTTTTTTGACTTCATCCTGGCTTTTACCACAAAATGAACAATGAACCTTGATATCAGTACTTCGATTTCCAGCCATATTCTCTAAACTTTCTCTTTTCATTCTTTATTAAAATAAGGTGCCATAAAAGGCATGTATGGTATTAACTAAATTGGTAATGACATTTAACAAAAATAAAGTGCCTAACCCATAACGTTTTTTCTTAAATGCTGTCATTGCACAAAGAAAACAAATGGCACACAAAAAAGCCGTAAATACCCCAAAAATACTACGTTGCATCAGTCAATCTCTCCCCAGTAACAATCACTTCTTAACAAGAACATGAACTGTAAAATCAAAAGGATTTTGCTCATCTTTCTCATAGAAAAACTGGTCCTCTTCAATATAGTCGTCTAAATTAATATTTGGGCAATAGGTATCACCTTCAAATTGGTGATGGACAACTGTTTTAATAATACGATTAAAATGTCCTTCAAAGCTTTCGAGGACCTTAGCACCACCGATGACGTACAGATTTTTTTCTTGGGCATGGAACCATTCTAAAGCCTTTTCTAAACTGGTAACAGTTAGTACACCCTCTACATCATACTGATCATCTCTCGTCATCACTAAAGTTTGGCGATTAGGGAGAATTTTTCTCTCCATCCCCTCAAATGTCACTCTACCCATCAAAATAGCGTGATGAAGTGTGGTATTCTTAAAATGTTGTAATTCTCTTGGAAGATGCCAAGGTAAAGTTCCGTTTGAACCAATAATTCCGTTCTCGTCTTCTGCCCAAATAGCTACTATTTCTTTTGTCATCTTATTTCTATCCTTAATATCATTGACTCTATTTTAGCAAATTTTGTGATATTTTGCTTGAAAAAAATCCATGTTTCACTCAGATAGCCAAATCAAAACGCAACTGTGGCTTAACAGGATCATAATCTACTAGTTCAAAATCTTCAACACCAATATCAAAAAAATTGGTACCATCTGGGACATTTAAAACCAAATGTGGCTGACAATGACTTGCCTCGCGATTTAATAATTCCTCTGCTTGAGAAAATTGATTATCGTAAATATGTAAATTATTAACAAAGTAGAAGAATTTCCCGACTTTCCAGCTAAAATGCTTTGCAATCATCATTTGTAGAGCAACATATTGCATAGCATTGATATGGTGAGCCACTAACATATCATTAGAGCGCTGTACCAAGGTAGCATCTAGATAGATATCACCGTCAACACGACGAACATCAAACATGGTCTGAAAAGCACAAGGCAACAAGCCTTCTGTTTCTTCAAAAGCTTCATAATCCCATAATGAAATCACATTTCGACGATTCCAGGGATTGTCAGCCAACTGCTTTAGAATTTTTGTCATGATATCATGCTTTTTAACTACGGCTCCATAACGTTGGCCTATTGTCCGGGTATTTCCCACTTCCCAATCCTTCCAATAGTGAACATTATATTTTTCTTCTAATACATCTAAAGAATTGGATTGATCTTGATAAATCCAAAGCAACTCTTTGATTGCTGATTTTATTGGTATTGGGCGTAACGTAGTGATAGGAAAGTCACCTTCAGCCAAGTTATACTCTGCGAAAACGCCAGTAAGGTATTTTGAATTAGCTGTTTGACCATCTTTATATTTTGGCCTTGCTTGTTCACTAAAAACACCTGTTTCCAAAATCTTTTGGATATTCTCTTTAAAAATCACATCTGCTCGTGTCATGACGTTCCCTTTCTAGTTTGTATACTGCTTCTTATTTTACCAAATTTTGAGGAAATAGCTAGAAGAAATATCAAAAATTAGGCTCCCCTAACCCTTTTCCTTTAGCTGATGCTTTAAACTAATAGTTGTTTTCTCTTTTTTCAGAAAAATTATGATAAAATATTAGAGGATACCCATTAGTACATTAAAGAAGGAAGACTATGAAAATTGGAATTGATAAGATTGGTTTTGCGACTGGTCGTTATGTTTTAAATATGGATCAATTAGCTATCGCTCGTCAAACTGATCCAGACAAATTTACTAAAGGATTGATGCTTGACCGCATAAGTATCACACCAATTACGGAGGATATTGTCACCCTCGCTGCTACTGCGGCTGAAACGATTCTCGACCAAGAAGATAAAGAAAAGATCGACATGGTCATTTTAGCCACAGAGTCCTCCATTGATCAATCAAAAGCTGCCAGCGTCTATGTTCATCATTTGCTTAAGATCCAGCCTTTTGCTCGGTCAATTGAGATAAAAGAAGCCTGCTATAGCGCTACTGCGGCGCTTGATTACGCTAAAGCTCACATTAGTTTAAATCCTGACTCAAGAGTATTAGTTATTGCTAGTGATATTGCCAAGTATGGTATCAAATCAGCTGGGGAGCCAACTCAAGGTTCTGGCAGTGTCGCTATTTTAGTCAAAGCTGACCCTGCGATTGCTATCATTAACAATGATAATGTCGCTCAAACACGGGACGTTATGGACTTTTGGCGGCCAAACTATTCATCAACCCCGTATGTAAACGGAATCTTTTCTACTAAACAGTATCTTGATTCTCTAAAAACAACTTGGAAAGAGTACCAAAGCCGTCAGAAGGCCCAGGTTACAGATTTTGCGGCTTTCTGTTTCCACATTCCTTTTCCTAAACTAGCTTTTAAGGGTCTCAATAAGTTATTCGACAAAGAAACGCCCGCTGAGCACAAAAAGCAACTAAGTTCAGCCTTTGAAGCTTCTATTACTTATAGTCGTCAAGTTGGAAACATCTACACAGGTTCCCTCTACATGTCTCTTCTTTCCCTTTTGGAAAATTGCCAAGCTTTACAGTCAGGCGATAAAATTGGCATGTTCTCCTATGGTTCAGGTGCGGTAAGTGAAATCTACAGTATCCAATTAGTTGATGGTTACCAAAGCAGATTAGAAGCAAATCGACAAGCCTACCTGGACCAACGCCAAGAAATCAGTGTCAATGATTATGAAAGCATTTTTTATGCTGATAATCCCGTTGATCAGGAAGGAAATGCTAGGTTTGGCGACTATTTAACGGGGACATTTGCTTTGAAAGCTATCCAAGAACACCAAAGGATTTATGAAAAAAATGACAAGTAAACCGATTAATTGGTCTGGTTTCTCTAAAAAAAAACCAGTAGACAGAATGAACCTCTTAAAGGAAACAGGTCTAATTGGGGATACTGCTCTTGCGCATTTAGAAAGAGAAGATTTATTATCCCTTCAAACAGCTAATCAGATGGCTGAAAATGTCCTTGGGCGCTTTGCCCTTCCATTTAGTATCGTTCCAGATTTTCTCATTAACCAAAAAACCTATCACCTGCCAATGGTGACGGAAGAACCTTCCGTTATCGCAGCTGCTACCTTCGCTGGAAAAATTATCAAACGCTCTGGTGGTTTTAAAACAAAAGTGCTCAATCGTCAAATGATTGGGCAAGTAGCTTTGTATGATGTTCCAGATAAAAAAGAAGCCCGCACTCAAATTTTGTTAGCCAAAAATCATTTACTTGAAATAGCAAATAATGCCTATCCCTCAATTGTCAAACGTGGGGGAGGCGCCTGTGATTTACATATTGAGATAAAGGGTGGCCTTCTCATTGTTTATCTTACGGTTGATACTCAAGAAGCTATGGGAGCTAATATGGTTAATACCATGATGGAGACTCTTTCTAAACCCCTAGAAGATTTAGCCCACGGGAAAACCTTAATGGCTATTTTATCAAACTATGCAACGGAAGCTTTAGTTAGAGCAGAATGTCAAGTTGACCTCCGTTTTTTAAGTCGCAATAAAGCTGAAGCTGAAGAATTAGCTAAGAAAATAGTACTAGCCAGTGACTTCGCACAAATTGATACCTATAGGGCAGCTACTCATAACAAAGGTATTTTTAACGGTATTGACGCCCTGGTTATAGCCACTGGTAATGATTGGCGGGCCATTGAAGCTGGAGGGCATGCTTATGCGGCCAAAGACGATTCCTATCGCGGTTTAAGTACCTGGACTTTAGACCTTCCTAATCATATGCTCAAAGGCCAATTAACCATGCCGATGCCAATTGCTACCAAAGGAGGATCTATTGGCCTCAACCCTAGCGTCCATGTTGCCTATGACTTATTAGAATGGCCAAATGCTAAAGAATTAGCTCAAATTGTTGTCAGCTTAGGATTGGCCCAAAACTTTGCTGCTTTAAAGGCTCTTACTAGTAAGGGGATCCAAGCTGGACATATGAAACTGCAAGCTAAGTCCTTAGCGCTATTAGCAGGAGCGAGTGAAGCTGAACTTGCTTCTTTAATGCCTGAGCTATTGGCACTCAAACATCTTAATTTAGAAAATACCCAGACATTATTAACAAGATTACGTCAAAGATAAGAGGCTGGGACAAAAGTCTAAGGTCAAATATAAAAAGCGAACAAGACAGTATTCTGAGTATCAGAAAATGAGTTTTGTTCGCTTTTTGGATTTCATTTATCAATTGGAAAAATTAATGGCAGGGAATCTCAAAAATTAATATCTTTTTGTCCCAGACTCACTTCAGACGCCTGGGTTTCTGTTGCCGCTACCATGGTTTGTATGAGCTTCTTTTAGGCGACCATATAAATAATAGTCGACAGACTTGAGCTCAGCAATCGTCCGACAATCAAGGGCGCACATGATTAACCTAAGTTCTTCTTTCCAACCATTAATGATGGCAATAACCTCTTCTAGCGGGTAAGATTCGACCAATTCTAAAACCGTCCGAGATAAACCAACAGCTTTAGCTCCAAGGACCAAACACTTAATCATATCTAAAGGATTTCGAACACCTCCAGATGCCAAAATCTCAACGTCATCAGATATTGCTTGACAATTTAACAAACATTGTCCAGTTGTTTGACCCCAATTATCGAGGTATGCTTTATGACCACCTCTTTGATTTTCAATATAGGCAAACGACGTTCCACCACGTCCAGAAATATCAAATGTTTGGATGCCTAAATCACGCGCCAAATTAATTGTTTTGAGGTCCATTCCGAAACCAACTTCTTTCAGAATAATAGGGACCGGTATCTGTTCAGCGTAGTCTTTCAAATGCTGACGCCAAGAACGAAATTGACGTTCTCCCTCAGGCATTAATAGCTCTTGCATGAGATTAATATGAACCTGTAAAAAAATGGGATTCATTTCTCTAACTGTCTGTAACCCTAGATTAACATTTTTATCTAAGCCAATATTGGTCCCCAATAAAAGATTGGGAGCTATCGACCGTAACTGATAGGATTGGTCATTAGGATTCTTTAAAGCTGCGCTATAAGAACCAGTCACCATCGGAATCCCGGTTGCTTCTGCTACCTGGGCCAATTTTTCATTGACAGCTTTGCCTTTTTCACTCCCACCAGTCATAGCATTAATATAAAAAGGATATGCAAAGTCCTGTCCAGCATAATGGGTTGATAAATCGATCTCCTCCAAATCATACTGAGGTAAAGAACAATGAATAAGTTCAATATCATCAAAAGAATTGTAAGATGATTGGTATTTTAGTGCGTATTTAATATGATCATTTTTGCGATTAGTCATCTGCAAGCCACCTCTTATCATAAATCAAATCAATGCCATTAGTTCGCCAATTCGTTAATATGCGGTCCGTTGACACTTGATCAAAAGAAAAAGCAATTCCGCAATCACCACCTCCTGAGCCAGAAGACTTAGCGACTGCGTTAAGCCCCTGACACGCCTCCTTTAAGGCAAGCAGTTTAGGATGATAAATAGCAGGATCAAGTTCTTGCAAGAGGTCACTAACCTGAGCCAAGGAAAGGACAAATAAGTCCTTATCACCACTTTCAAGTCCTTTTTGGCAGTCTAAAACAGCTTTTTGGGTTTCAGCAAGAAAAGAAGCATCAATCGCATATTTAACACGATTAATCATATCACGTGAAATTGAAGGCACTTTGGTCCAGCCTACTAAAAAATGAGTGTCTAATTGGGGCTCAATCACATCTATTTGATATTGCCAATCTTCTTTCATTACTTTTTCAAATGAATAGTCGCGAATTCTTTTACTGATAGCTTGTCGGTCAAAAGATTTGTAAGCAATCATCCGATCATAAGCAATACAAGCAATATCACCCATAGAACCATTATCACCTAAAGTAAGGAGCGTGTAAGCTGCCAACTTAAAAAGTAAATCATTTGAAAGTGATAGATGGAAAAATTTTGCCAAAGCCTTTATCGTCAATACAGTGACACTACCACTTGAACCCAAACCATATTTTTTACCTTCTGCTTCCATTTTACCTGAAATCCTTAAATGAAAAGGAGGCAAATCCTTCATTTCCTTACCAAGCAATAAAGACACTGTATGAATACTGGCTTGGATTAACTGGTAACCGACGTTAGGTTCTAGACCAACACTATAATCAAACATATCAGAAGTGATCTTAAAATCTCTAGCCGTTTCAATATCGGCCTTCATTTTAATAGGGATAGGCATTAAAATAGCTGTTTGTCCAGGACTTAAAATAGCATATTCTCCTGCAATATAAAGCTTTCCGCCAGTTTCTACCTGATATTTAGTCATCGAGAATATCCTTTGTCTTAGAAACAATAACCTTATAATCTTGCGCAAAAAGATGTGCAAGCTTCTCTAAATCCTTTTCTAAACAAAGAACTTTTACATTAGGACCAGCATCCATAGTGAAATAGCATTGGTATCCCTTAGAGCGCATATCTCGAACCTTGTCCATAGCCTGATAGGAAGCCTCAGTTAAATAAGAAAAAGAAGGGGTTGATGTACGAGTTGTCTCATGCATGGCAAGAGCATTCTCTTCTGTCAATAAGCCAACTTTTTCAAAATCATTAGTCTCTAAATAATGTAGCATTTCTTGATAATCAACTTCCGATTTTTTTATCCATTGATCAAAAGTTGTCGATGTTTGACGACACAGCCTCATACCATCTCGACTTGAGATAGGCTTTCGTTCCTCATTTAAAATTAACATAATCATGGCTAATTTTAAATCAGTTGTCACTTTATAGATATGACCACTACTCTTATCCCAAGCAGATAATGGCCCAAAGAAAGAGCGAGAAGCTGACCCTGAGGCGAACTTTGCTTTTTGTGCTAGTTGACTTTGGGTTAGACCAGTTTCAAAAAATTGGTTGCAGGCTTTAACTAGAGCGGACAGACCACTCGAACTTGATGACAGCCCAGCTGCTGTTGGCATATTATTACGGCTTCTAACTTGGACATATAAGTTCTTAGGGGTCCGAAACTGATTAATAATAGCAGATATTTTCTCATGTTCTTCTTGGCTTTGTAACTGATCATCAATGTAAAACAAGTCTCTATCAACACCTTCAGGTAATGCTTGGACTTGTGTTTCCGTATACATATTTTCTAAGGTTAAAGAAATACTACTGGTTGAAGGAATCATTTTTTTCTGATCTTCTTTTCCCCAATATTTAATTATTGCAATATTTGCATAGGACTTCACAGTTACAGTTTTTGAATCCACGTATTTACGGCCCCTTTTTCTAATAGTTTTTCACATATGGTGTCAGCATCTTTTGCGGTAGCTGCTAAAGCAATAATACAACCACCAAGACCACCACCTGACATTTTAGCACCCAAAGCTTGATGAGCTAATGCTTCTTGAACCAGTAAATCTGACTGTTCAATACTAACTCCGATAGCTTTAAGTTCTTGATGGGCTTGCGTCATCGCACGCCCCATCGCCTCTCTATCTTTACTAATAATCGCCCGATAAACTTCTTCTGTTAATTGTCCCAGACAAGTGAGGTGTGGCAAATTACTTTCTTCAAATTTGGCTACTTTATCAACAGCTTCACGGGTATGTCCATGAATACCTGTATCAGCGATTACTAGATAAGCATCTAAATTAATAGTCAGACTTTCAAAACCTACATTTCGAATAAAAGTGATTGCATGATCACTGAGGCAAGTTTTGGCATCTAACCCACTGGGATTAGTATGTGCAATAATCTCAGCTTTATTAACGAGGACTTCAAGTAAGGCGTCATTAATTGGTTGGTCAAAATAATCAAATACCGCTCTAATAGCAGCAATAGAGACTGCCGCGGAAGAACCCATTCCCCGTTTTTGCGGAACCTGTGAAATAATCTCATATGAGATTGGTTTGTCTTTAATCTGCAAAAAATCTAAGGCTGAATAAATAGCCGTAGACAGTGTATCGTAAAAATCAAATTGCAATTTTTCTTTAGCTTCTTGAATGAGGCAAGTCACTTCTATATCTTTTAAGGGTAAAGCAATTGCAGGAAAACCATAGACCACTGAGTGCTCTCCCATCAAAATAATTTTGCTATGTGCTTTACCGATACCTATTTTTTTTGTCATAAATTATTCTTTTCGTTCTTTTTAATCTTTTAAACCACCTTACTATTTTACACTAAAAGCTAAGAAAATGCGATACGAAACCCTTTTTACTCCCCTAATCTAAACCTGAACCTTTTAGATAGAAAACTTCGGAGTGACACAGACTAAAAGCCACATAACTAAAAAAGCTGAAAAATCAGCTTTAAATCTTCTCTTGAATACGAAACATTTCAGCATAACTGCCATTTGCTTTTAATAAAGTACTATGATTTCCTCTCTCGATAATCCGCCCATTATCCAAAACTAAAATTTGATCAGCCGTCTGAATGGTTGAGAGACGATGAGCAATCACAAAGGTCGTTCTCCCCTTTTTTAAAACTTCCATGGCATTTTGGATAATTTCCTCAGTTTCAGTGTCAATATGTGATGTCGCTTCATCTAATATTAGTATTTTGGGGTTTGAGATAAGTGTTCTGGCAAAAGCAATTAATTGCCTCTCACCGCTTGAATAGGAAGAACCTCTTTCAGAAACAGGGGCATAAATACCTTTGTCCGATTTGCTTAAGAGGTGTTCAGCTCCTACTTGGATTAGAGCCTCTTGTATTTGTTCTTCACTATAAGCTTGGTTTCCCATGCTTACATTGGAGGCAATCGTTCCTGTAAAAAGGTAGGGGTCTTGTAAGACAATACCCATATAGGAGCGCAAACTTTCTCGAGAAAAGTCCTTGATTGATTGATTGTCAACCCTGATATCACCTTCTTGTGGGTCATAAAAGCGGTAGAGCAAGTTCATGATGGATGATTTACCCGAGCCAGTATGACCAACCAAAGCTATCGTTTGACCATTTTTAGCTTCAATGGAAATATCTTCTAAAACCTTCTTTTCTTTATCATAATAAAAACTGACATGATCAAAAGTGACTTGTCCCTGACTAACTTTAATTCCTAGCTCACTCTCTTTCTCCTTCTCTTCCTCTAAAAGTTCCAAGAGCCTTTTGCCTGTTGTTTGTGACCTTTGAATATTTGGAAGTTGCCGTACCACCATTCCTAAAAGATCAAACAATCTAGTCAGATAATTAATATAAACAAAAAGCATACCAACTGTCATTCCAGGTTGTCCTTTTAGAAAGCGATAACCAATAAAAGTTAAAATAGCAGCGATTATAGTGTACTTAAAAAACTCTGTTAGAGTCCACGAAGCGACTGAATCAGCAAAAATAATAGTATTATCTGCCTTCTGCATTTTAGTAATTTCTTTATCAAATTCCTGTAAAACGTGATCTTCTTGATGATAAAGTTGAATAATACCAACACCATTCATCGTTTCATTAACTTGAGTATTGACAGCACTTCTAGCTTTGTAAAAAGCTTTCATTGGTTGATCCGTTAATTTCTTATAAAGAAGTTGAATGCCATAAAAAACTGGTAAAATAAATAGTAAAAAAAGTCCTAAAGTAAGGTTTAAGGAGATTAAAATACCATAAATCACGAGAACTTGCAAAAGACAAATCATCAGTTGTGATAAAAGATTATCAAAAAACTGATTGCGGAGAGTTTCCGTGTCATTAACAATACGGGTTGCTATTTTTCCCGCCGGTTGATGATCAAAATAAGAAATAGGCAAAGACTGCATTGTCTGAAAGGCTCTATTACGTAAATTTTCAACAATCTGATTAGAGGCTTTTATTAAAGCCTTAAAAGAAAAATAGCGAAGTGCTGCCGTAGCAAGGATTAGAAAAAGGTATAGATAGATCAATTTAGTAAAAGAATCTCTATTAAATGTCTCACCTTGCGCTACTGGGGTTAAAAAATGATCAATCATTTGCTGCAGGAGCAAGGGAGCATACTGACCAGCTCCAGTTGCCACTAATAATAGGACAGTCCCTAACCAAAAAGGTTTCCTAGCCCATTTAATCTCAGCCATTAATGTTTTAAATACTGACATCTCTTACCTCCTTTCCTTCTTGTCTAAGATATTGTTGATAATACCAACCACCAAGCTGATAAAGATCACTTGGTTTTCCTTCCTCAACAATTTCTCCATCTTCTAAAACGATAATCCAATCAGCATGTTGGATTGCTGATAAACGATGGCTAACAATAATACTTGTTTTTCCTTGCCTTTCACTTTGGATATTAGCGATGATTGCAGCCTCAGTTCTAGCATCCACCGCTGATAAGGAATCATCCAAAATTAACAAATCGGGTTGCCCCAGAAAAGCTCTAGCTATAGCGATTCGTTGTTTCTGGCCACCGGAAATAGATAAGCCCCTTTCCCCAATCTCCGTCTCTAAGCCCTGCGATAGGTGAGCTAAATCCTCAGTAAAGGAAGCTGTTTCAATAGCAGCAAGTATATCTGATTCTTCTGCTCCGCTTTTTCCCATAGCAATATTTTGCCAAACAGTCTTTGAAAAGAGAATGTGTTCTTGAGGAACATAGCCAATATGACTTTCCAATGCTTTACGCTTGTAGTCTAAGATGTCACATCCATTTACTTCCAAAAGCCCTTCACCTTTTGGATATTGACGTAAAAATTGCCGTACCAAACTCGTCTTACCTGATCCTGTTTTGCCGATAATCCCCAAGGTTTGACCTTGTTTAAGAGTAAGATTAAGCTTTTTCAGCGTATCATGATTGCTCTTAGGGTACCTAAAAGAATAGTCTTTCAACCTAATAATTTCAATCTTAGCCAGAGATTTTGTCCCATCTTCCTCCATATCATCGCCAGTTTGAATCACTTGGTTAAGCTTTGCAAACGAAGTATTACCTGTCTGAAAAACAAGAATAAAATCAGCTAACATGCTAAAAGGTTCAATTAGAGAGACGAGATAGAGTTGTAAGGCCAGAACCTGGCCAAGGCTGATAAGGCCTTTTTGCAAGAATGAAAGGCCAGTGACCAAAACGAGAATTGTACTGAGAGCAATCATAGTAGTAAAAACAGGAAAATACAAGCCTCGAATGGACGCAATACGGTTCCACTTTTCAGCAATTGCTCCTGTTTTTCTCTCAAACTCTGTAGCTAAAAAATCTTTCTTACTGTAGGCCCTCATCACACGGATGCCTTCTACAGTTTCTAGTACCTGATCACTCAAGGTCGAGATTGCTTCTCTAGCTTCTTCTACAAGTAATTCTTGCTTTTTTGTCATAAAGTAAGTTAAAAAGACACCAAGGACAATTGGAATCATACCAATTAAGGTCATCTGCCAAGAAATAAAAAACATGGTGGGAATGATAAAAGCGAACATACCTCCAGCATATAAAATAATCATCAAACCATAACCAATAAAATCCATCAAAGCTTCAACATCTGTTGAAAAACGTGTCATCATATCGCCAGAACGAAATTTATCGTAATAAGGTGTCCTCATCAAAACTAACTTTTTAAATGCTCTTTGCTGTAAATGACTCTTGAAAGCTACCGCTTCCTGGAAAAGCTTAAGATGCCATAAGTAAGCCGTTGCATAGGATAGAAAGGTTGCAACGATCAGAATGAATATATGGTTTCTTAAAGATACTTGACTCAGTTGATCATGACTCATATGGTCAACCAGACTTTGAACTACTTTAGTCGGAATAATTAAACTGGCATCATAAATCAAAAGAGAAATGGCTACTAGAAGATAAACGGCTTTTTTAGTTTTGATATGTTCTAAAATTAAAGCTAACATGTCTTCCTCCTTCTTTGAATAAATCAATTTTTGCATACAAAAAGCCCGCAGTAAGTCATCCTTTCTACCACGGGCTTTACTATTAGCAACATAGGGTCACTAAAGCAAACTAATTTTGAAGGCTAGAAAGGAGAATCTCAAAAAAATTTTGGTTTGTTTTAATCATTAACATTTTTGTTCTCCTTTCTTTTAATATAATCATCATATTATCATAGATTAACTTAGATGGCAATAGCTATAATAAAAAAATCGAACATTTATATATATTTTATTTAAATGATATGTCTTTATAGGAATGTAAGCCTTTTATATAATTTTAAAAAAGCATTTCATTCACTTTTTATGGAATATTTCTTGTTTTGTTCATTAAAAGATAGTAAACTATTTATGAAACAACATTTTTATTCTTTAGGAGATTGGAATTTTTATGAAAAAACATATTGTTTTAAAAAGCAGTGTTTTAAGTGTTATTACTGGTATGTCACTATTAGTCTCAGCTGTTAACGCTGATCAGGTTGATGTCCAAATTTTAGGGGTCAATGACTTCCACGGGGCCATTGACCAGACGAGCACAGCTTATATGCCTGATGGTAAAATTTCAGGCGCTGGAACGGCTGCTCAACTTGATGCTTATATGGATAAAGCCCAAGCTGATTTTACCCAAACCAGCCCTAATGGCACCAGTTTTCGTGTCCAAGCTGGCGACATGGTTGGAGCTAGCCCAGCTAACTCAGGATTACTCCAGGACGAACCAACTGTTCAGATTTTTAATGAAATGAATGTCGAATATGGCACCCTTGGTAACCATGAATTTGATGAAGGCTTGGCTGAGTATAACCGTATCATGACTGGTACAGCTCCTGCTCCTGATTCTACCATTAATCAAATCACAAAAGATTATTCTCATGTCCCTTCTAATCAAACTATCGTTATTGCAAATGTTGTTGATAAAAAGACTGGGGATACCCCCTATAATTGGAAACCTTACGCTATTAAATCAATTCCTGTTAACAACACTTCTGTAAAAGTCGGTATCATCGGTGTCGTCACTACAGAAATCCCCGATTTAGTCCTTAAACAGAATTACGAACAGTATGATTTTTTAGATGAAGCTGAAACTATCGCTAAATATGCTAAAGAATTAAGAGCTCAAAATGTTAATGCCATTATGATTTTAGCCCATATCCCTGCAACGACAGGAAAAGATGGTTTGGTTGGTGATCAAATGGCTACCATTATAAACAAGGTCAACCAAATCTATCCTGATAATAGTATCGATATCGTCTTTACTGGACATAATCACGTGTATGCTAACGGAACAATTGGTAATACTCGAATTGTTCAAGCACTTGCTCAAGGAAAGGCCTATGCTGATGTCCGTGGTACTTTGGATACGGATACTCAGGATTTCATCGCAGTCCCAACTGGACAAGTTGTCGCTGTTGCTCCGGGAATTTTAAGAGGAACACCTGAAATACAAGCAATTGTGAATAATGCTAATACCATCGTGGCTCGCGTAACAGAAACCAAAATTGGCACAGCTGTAACAAAGGATAATATTTCAAGAGAGGTTAATAGCGATAAAGAATCACCTCTTGGCAACCTAATTACAAGAGCTCAATTAGCTATTGCTAAGGAATCATTCCCAGACGTAGACTTGGCCATCACAAATAATGGTGGGGTTCGTGCTGATTTAATAGTTAATAGTGACCAATCAATCACTTGGGGAGCAGCGCAAGCTGTCCAACCCTTTGGTAATATCCTTCAAGTTGTCGCATTAACAGGGCAAGAAATTTATGACGTCTTGAATGAGCAGTATGATGAGGGAGAAAAATATTTCCTTCAAATGTCAGGTCTTAAATACATCTATACTGATAGTGGCTCTGCTGATCCCTTAACTCCTTACAAGGTTGCAAAAGTTTACAAAGCTAACGGTGAAGAAATTGATCCAAATGCAAGCTACAAAGTGGTTATCAATGATTTCTTATATGGTGGGGGAGATGGTTTTAAAACATTTAAAAAAGGGAGATTGCTAGGAGCAATTAACCCCGATACCGAAGTATTCATTAAGTATATTAAAAACCTAGAAGCAAGCAAGCAAAAAGTTTCTGCCGCCATCTCTGGAGTTAAAACTTATGCTACAGTTTCTCTTGAAGCATCTAAACGAAAAGACTCCTCAGGTATACATGATTTAGTTAATCGCGTTTATCGGAATCGTGATGGGAAAATCATTCAAACAGAATTAGTTTCAGACCTATTCACACCAACTACAGTCCCTGGAACAGAAACTACCAAAGCAAGGGCTTTGACAAATAAGCCTTCTTCTTCAATGCTTGCTACATCTGGAAATCCTGTTCAAAATAGTATCGTTAAGAAAAAATTACCTACAACCGGAAGTAAGGAACAAAGTTCACTCCTACTGTCCCTAGTCGGAGTGGCTACTCTTTTCGTGACTACCTTATCTAAGAAAAAAGAACACTGATAAAAAGGACCTGCCATAGAAGGCACGTCCTTAGAAGGTAGACAAATCTATGAAAACTTAAGTTTGTGGAAATGTGACAAGCTTCAAGATTAACCAATAACTTTTATAAACGATATAACATTAGCGTCTATAGAACTGTTTATTACCAAATCCAATAAAAAATTGAAGAAAATGGTCCAAATTGGATTTTTTCTTCAATCTGGGGCATGCCTTAGGGGCATGTCCTTTTTAGATTAAAATACCATCTAGATGATCTAACTCATGCTGGCAAATTTGGGCCGCTAGGCCATTTAAACTTAAACTCTTTTTTCTCCAGTTAAGATCAAGATATTCCACTGTAATTTTTTGGTAACGTTGTGTCTTCTGATTTCCTGAAAGCGAGAGGCAAGATTCTTCAGTGACATATGGATTGGTTTTTTTCACTAACTTTGGGTTAAACATAAGTATGTCAACAAAGCCCATTGAAATGATAATAACACGCTTAGACTCTCCAATCATATTAGCCGCCAACCCCAAACAATGTTCTCTATGAAAAGATAAAGTATCTTGTAAGTCTTTACCTATGGGCAGATCTTCTTTTGTGGCTTGTTTTGAAATTTGTTGCAAAAAGAAGGGATCTTTCACAATTTGACGAATCATTTTACTTCTCCTTATGCGATGAATTCTCTCAATTATAGCAAAACCCTGGTAGGAAAAATAGTTAGTTCCCAATCCTTCTCATCTTAAACCAGCCCTTGAGCAGACATAGCTTCGGCAACCTTTAAAAAGCCTGCGATATTAGCACCTGCAACTAGGTTCCCAGAAAATTTAAAGTCATCAGCAGCATGCGTTACATTATCATAGATGTCTCTCATAATATCAAAGAGTTTTGCATCAACTTCTTCAAAAGTCCAAGCTATCCGGCTACTATTTTGAGCCATTTCTAAAGCAGACACCGCTACTCCACCAGCATTTGCTGCTTTGGCAGGTCCAAATAAAACACCAGCCTCTTGGAATAATGCAATAGCCTTTAAACTAGATGGCATGTTGGCACCTTCGACAACAGCAAGGATACCATTATCAATCAACAGCTGAGCATCTTTAGCATTCAACTCATTCTGAGTAGCACAAGGAAAAGCAAGATCAGCTTTTAAAGACCAAATTGACCCGCTACCAGCCGCTGTAAAGACAGCATGAGGATGTTGATCAATATAGCTTTTAATACGTCCACGATTAACTTCCTTAATTTGTTTTAAACTATCTAAATCAATACCCTTTTCATCGTAAACATAGCCCGACGAATCTGAAACGGCAATAACTCTTGCGCCAAGTTGTTGTAGTTTTTCAGTTGCATAGATAGCCACATTACCTGATCCAGAAACAATGGCTTTTTTTCCTTTAAAGTCTTGACCTTTTGAGGCTAGCATATGTTGTGCAAAATAAACAACTCCGTAACCTGTAGCCTCTTTACGTGTTAAGGATCCACCAAATGATAATCCTTTACCAGTCAGAACACCATTTTGATACCCATTTAAACGCTTATATTGCCCAAACAGATACCCTATTTCACGAGCACCAACTCCAATATCACCAGCAGGAACATCTAAGTCTGGACCTATATATTTTTGCAACTCAGTCATGAAACTTTGGGTAAAGCGCATAATCTCCATATCTGATTTACCCTTAGGATCAAAATCTGATCCCCCTTTACCACCACCTATGGGTTGCCCAGTCAATGAATTTTTAAAAATTTGTTCAAACCCTAAAAATTTAACAATGGACTGATTAACCGAAGGATGAAAACGTAACCCACCCTTGTAAGGCCCTATAGCCGAAGAAAATTGCACACGATAGCCTCGGTTAACATGGACATCTCCTTGATCATCCAGCCATGGAACCCTAAAGGAAATAATGCGTTCTGGTTCAACCAATCGTTCCAAGAGATTTTCTTTAATGTATTTAGGGTATTTATCAAAAACTGGTATTAAGGAATCAAAAACTTCTTCAACAGCCTGTAAAAATTCAGTCTCATGTGCATTTGTAGCTTTTACTTTCGCAAAAACACGATCAACATATTCTTTTCCTGATATCATCATTTGTCCTTTCACTTAACAATCGTTTATAAGGTAGTAAATATTATAAATTTTCTGAATATTTATGTCAAGTTTTTACTCTGAAAATAAAAGGATTCTTAAAAAAGATACCTCCTTACGAAATGAAAAAATAGAAGGGAGATAAGGAGGTTTTTAGTAACTATCGACTACTTTTATCATACGATAATAGTAGTCTTGACTCTGTCCTCTAGCAAAACTTGCACAAACCACTATTTTATCGCCTTGCAAAAATGCTAGAAACTTATCATTTCTGGCATTGATAACGCTTCAGCCTAAGATCTAAAGAGATGATCTGGTAATCCCTTTTGATGCCTCAAGCAGCCACTTCCCTACTACTTGACCTAGCGTCTCAGCTACCCAAGTAAGCTCTCATCAAGAGAAAAGCTTTTGACGACAGTGGACTCTTTCTTTAGTCTGAGAAGGGCTATAGGCACTTCTAAAGCGATTTGTAAATAAACTTCTCTTAGACAATGATAGAATGCTAAAGAGTTAATTGATTCACTAATGAATCAGTTAAATCTTGT
This sequence comes from Streptococcus pseudoporcinus LQ 940-04, assembly GCF_000188035.1. GTDB lineage: Bacteria > Bacillota > Bacilli > Lactobacillales > Streptococcaceae > Streptococcus > Streptococcus pseudoporcinus. The sequence goes on along the minus strand of NZ_AEUY02000003.1, from coordinate 146,659 downwards.
CATTAGACTAGTTCTCCAATTCACTCAAATAATCATAGCGTTCATATTTTTCTAAGAGTTCTTGATTCAATTGATCCAGTTCCTTTTGGTAATCTGACAATTTCCCATAATCAGAACCTACAGTTACCATATCACTTTCAATAGTCCCAATCTTTTTCTCCAGCTGGCTAATATCTTCTTCAAGAGTAGCCCACTCTTGCTTTTCCTTATATGACATACGTTTCTTATCTGTCGAGTCTTTGGCTATCATTTTAGGGGGTTTTTTAGCTTTTAGAAGCACTTGTTCATTTTCAAAAGCTTTCTCATCTAGATAGTCACTATAATTTCCATAAAAGACCTGAATTGTCCCATTTTCAAAAGAAAGAATCTTAGTAGCCACTTTATCCAAGAAATAACGATCATGACTAACAGTAATAACCGGACCAGCAAAATGATTTAAAAAGTGTTCTAAAACAGTCAAAGTTGCAATATCCAAATCATTTGTTGGTTCATCTAACAGAAGAACATTTGGTTTTTCAATCAATATTTTCAGAAGATAAAGGCGCTTTTTCTCTCCACCTGATAATTTGCCGATAATGCTTCCATGAGTTGATCTAGGAAAAAGAAACTGCTCTAAAAGTTCACTAATGCTGGTTGTACCAACACTTGTTTTCACCTCATCAGCAACTTCTTGTAAATAGGTTATAAGGCGTTTAGTCTCATCCATCCCTTTAATCTGCTGTGAAAAATAGCCAATACGGATAGTTTCTCCGATATCTACTTTTCCAGAATGAGCCTTGAGATCACCATTAATGAGATGAAGCAGTGTCGTCTTACCAACGCCATTATCACCTACAATTCCAATCCGATCTTTGTTCTGAATAATCAGACTAAAATCATTGATAAGAAGGGGGTTCTCGTCATAACCAAAAGAGACATTTTCAAAGTGAATGACTTTTTTTCCAATCCGACTCGTTTCAAATGCCATTTCCAATCTTTCATGTGATACCGAGTTAGAAAGGTCCTCTTTTAACTCCTTAAAGCGGTTAATACGAGCTTGTTGCTTAGTAGCGCGAGCCTGTGGTTGCGTCCGCATCCAAGACAATTCTTGTTTGTACAACTGTTTTTTCTTATGCAAGTTAGCTGCATCTCGTTCATCCTGTTCAGCTTTTAAGCGGACATAATCTTGATAATTACCTTGATATTCCTGTAAACTGGCATTATCTAATTCGAAAATGCGCGTAGCTAGATGATCTAGAAAATAACGATCGTGGGTAATAAATAACACGGTTTTTTTCGAGGATTTGAGATAATTAGTTAACCAAGCAATTGTATCTATATCTAGATGGTTAGTCGGCTCATCTAACAATAAGAGGTCTGCTGCTCCTAGTAATACCTGAGCCAATTGAACGCGACGTTTCATTCCTCCTGATAATTGACCAACTTTTTGCTCTAAATCTGAAATTCCTAATTTTGAAAGAACCGTCTTGACTTCACTTTCAATAGACCATGCATCAAGCCGATCCATCTCAGCCATAACTTTCTCTAATTCTTTTTGATTACCTTCTGAGTAGTTTGAGATCAGACGTTCATACCGTCCTATCAAAACCATTTCAGGTAAGTCTGTTGACAGCACTGTCTCTAAAATACTATCATTATCCTTAAATTCAGGATCCTGAGTCAAATAGGCAATTTTATAATCATTAGGTTTCAAGAAAGGAGACAAGTCACCATCGTAACCAATTTTTCCCGCTATAACATCTAATAAAGTTGTCTTACCCGTTCCATTAACACCAATAATTCCAATTCGGTCGTAAGTATGTATGAGAAAAGAAATATCACGAAAAACAGTCTTATCACCAACTGTTTTGCTTAATCTTTCAACTAGAAAATCACTCATTCCTTAACTCCTCAATAATATACTTCCGAATAGCTGGAAGCTCATTTGGCAACCGGCCACAAACAATAGCTTTTTCAACCTGATGAAGAAGCTTACCTAATTGCGGTCCAGCTGGTATCCCCAATTCCTGCATCAGGTAGCGCCCATTGATCACTATTTCATGTTTATCATGGATAGCTAATGCTTCATCTAAAGCTTGAATCTTTGAAAAATCCACCTCTAAAGCCCGAGCATGACGGAGCTCTTCACAAAGAAGGGCAATCTCCTTACCATAGCTGTATATTGACCACTTATCCAGCTCTTGCTTTTGACGAAGCCGATAGAGACTGACAATATGATCTACCTTCTTTTGAAAGTCGTTTGATGTTTTCCACTTTTTGAGAAAAGCTTTGCTATTAGAAATATCAAGGCTTATCATCAGGCTTGCCCAAGCTTGGGCACTCTCAGTGAAGTTAAAGGTGGCCTGCAAATCTGTCATCATCTTTTTTAGATTGTTTTTTTGACCTGCTAGGTCCGGTAAAAATTGATAAGCTTGCGCATTAACTAATAATTCCAAACCACGGCGCCAATGTGTGGACATCAGTAACTTATCAAATTCAATGAAGATTCTTTCAACAGAAATCTTTGTTAATAAGTGTGCTTGTTCAGCCATCGCCTGAAGGGTCTTTTCTTCAACCGTAAAATCCAAAGTTGCCGCAAAGCGGAATCCCCGCATGATTCGAAGAGCATCTTCTTCAAAACGGTCTTGGGCTTTTCCAACCGCTCGTAAACGTCTAGATTTTAAATCATCAAGTCCGCTAAATTTATCAATAATTACCCCATCTTCATCTAAAGCTAAGGCGTTAACTGTAAAATCACGACGCTTCAGATCTTCTTCCAAAGATCTAACAAAGGAAACTTGACTAGGTCTACGGTAATCAACATAGACATCTTCTGTTCGAAAAGTGGTAATTTCATATTCGCTACCACCCTCCAAAACAAGAACAGTTCCATGCTCAATACCTAAGTCTACAGTTCTTGTGAAAATAGCTTTCGTTTCCTCTGGGTATGAACTAGTAGCTATATCCACATCGTGAATAGGGCGATTTAAAAGAACATCTCGTACACTACCGCCAACGAAGTAAGCCTCATAACCTGCTTCTTTTATTTTCTTTAATATTGGTAAAGCCTTCTGAAATTCAGAAGGCAATGTTATTAATTTCATAATAATTTCTCTAATCCATAAGCCTAGTTAATTATCAGTAATTCTTGAACTAATTCTAGGACTAAGCCTTATATAGAAGTCTGACAGATCGCCACTACTTTTTTTAACTGCTCAAATGACTGATTAAATAGGTAAGTCAAGCAGATATTTGAACAAATCTAGCTACTCAGTAGCCTATAAGTAGTCATAGCGAGCTTCATCTCCATGACTTTAAACCCTTATTTAATAATTGGCGAATAGCCTACTGCTACTGCATTTGTCCCTAGGTGCGCTCCAACTACTGAGCTGAAGTTTGCTTCATAAAAATTATCTGGCAAACCACTCTCAATTAACATATCTTTTAGAACCTTAGCTTTTTCTTGACCATTAGCATTTATGATGGAAAACTCAAATTCCCCTTCTTTAGCAGTTTCGTTTAACAACTCAACCAAACGCTTCATAGCTTTTTTTTCTGTCCTAATCTTTTCAAAGACAACTATCTTACCTTCCTCGTTAAAACGAAGTATCGGTTTTATACTTAATAAGCTCCCTAATAGAGCTGAGCCATTGGATAAGCGTCCACCCTTAACTAAATGATTAAGGTCATCGACCAAAATATAGGCAGAAGTACCCTCAATTTTAGTATGTAATTTCTTAAGGATAGTATCAAAGTCATCCCCTTTTTGACACCAATCCAAGATAGCTGAAATCATATTTCCTGTTGGTACCGATGCGATTTTACTATCCGGAAAAGCCACTGTTAAATCAGGATGTTCTTCAACTAAGAACTGAATATTTTGCCAAAATCCTGAGATACCGCCAGCTAGAAACAAACCAATGACATGTGTATAACCTGTTACGGATAATTCTGTTAACAGTTCATCTAACTCTGTCAATGAGGGCTGACTAGTTTTAGGTAATTCTGAACTATTAGCCATTTTTTGATAAAACTCATCTAAACTAAGATTTAAACCCTCATAATAGGGTTCATTATCAAAAATAACTGGAATGTTCAAGACATAAATGTCTTTATGATTTGTCACTTCTTCTGGTATGGCTGTCGTGTTATCTGTAACAATTGCTAATTTCATTAACTCTTAAACTCCAAATTAATTCCCGGTCTATCTAAGGCGATCTCCGTGACCTCATAGGTCAAGCGTTGAACCATGTCTAACAATGGTTCAGCAAGGTACTCAACTTCATCTTGTTTGAATTCGCTTGGTTGATTAACCAAACGATTAACAATACGTACCATTTGAGAGATAACACCCCCAATAACAAATTCATCTTTTACAATCAAAAATTGTAAAACCGAAACAATTACCGTTTCATTTTTAGCTTCATCTTTATCAATTAATTGAAAGGTTACTTCAAAATTAGTTTCGGGAGTTCCATTTTCCTTCTCCCACTCCAAATTTCTTGCATCATAATGATACTGATTAACAAATTCTTTTTCTCTAATGACTTGCATTTTCTGTTCTCCTTGATGGCGATATGACCCATTATAGCATAGTTTCTCAGAATATTAAAGTAGGCTAGTTAGTACTTTTTCTGCGGATGTCGGTCAATAATTTCAGGATGGGCCAGTAAAGTTTTCTTACCTTTTTCTAATAAACGATAAGACCTCAATGAAAATTTTTGACCAAGACTCTCCTCAGTATACTCTTGCGAAATGGCCCTATCCAAGTCTGAACGTTTCATTTTAGATAGGCCCTTAAAACCTTTTTCTTTTAGGAATTCCTTTAATTGTAGAGCCGATATGTGTTTTAGAGAATCAAAAGCTGAATCAATGGCAACATAGTCATGAGCAATGAGCCAGGCTAATTCTTTATCAGCGTCAATCCCATAGGTTGTGTAGAAATATTTATGATGGGGACTCTCTGTTGTGTAAGTGCCAAAGCTAATGCGCCAAAGCATCACAATATGACCCGGTAAGAGGCCTTCTTTTGTTCTTATCATATTTCGCTTTGGAATGGGTTTTTGAATCAAATCCAATTCATATTTGGGATTAATGTAAGGTTTTTCAGGATGATTTTCGTAGGTTTCACTTATTGTTTTCATAAGCATATTATATCAAAAAAACACCCTAGGAGGGTGATTTTTATTTATCGGTTATACTTTAATGCTGCCCACGCGTGGTCAATCCTTAATGTTTCAGAGTCAGTATAAGAACCTCGGAATTGATTCCAAACAAGGTTAGTGGTATCAACTGTCGCAGTCGGTGCAGCTGCCGCAGGCTGAGAGCCAGGTGCTGGTGTAACCACATCATAAGCTGTCAAACCATAAGTTTGAATGATACTGTTAAGTTTTGCATTATAAGAAGTATCAGTCGCATATAAACCTGTCAGCGCTGCAGTTGCATCTTGGTAAGACAGTGTGTTTGAGCGATGTGCACCTGAATATAGAGGTGAACTTAATAAATTAGCGTAGTCATTCAAAGAATCAGCTATACTTGGATAAGCTCTAAAAGGTTGATCAATTTCGTAAGGGTTACCTTTACCATCATCTTCCCAAGTCTTCATAGTTACAGAGCCACCATTGTAAGCACCTTTAATGCCAAAAAAGTTATAGTATGGTGCTTGACTGAGACCTGACTGTCCGTTGCTTGATTCTAAAATGGCTTGAGCTATCATGACAGAGGCATACAAATCTCTTTCACTAGCTATTTGACTAGCCGTACCAGCAATTTCGTTAATAAAAGCTTGCGTTGGTCCAACTGCGAAGCTGTCGGCTTCTACTTTCTTTTCTTTGGGTGACGATTGTCCTACTGCAAAAATCGCCACTAATGCTACTAATGCAAAGATCCCCAGTAATAATTTTTTACCTTTCAACTTAAACTTAGTCATCGCTTCTTTAAATCCTTTTCTATTTCTTGAGTCGAATAATATTATAACACACTAATTTAGTATTTAACTACAAGAATGTCATATTTAAATGAGCTGATATAAAATTGTAGTCATATTGAAATATTTAACCTTATTATCTAAAATGGGTAATCAAACAAGGTCAACTGATAAGTTGAAATGATGTGATTCAGTTTTTGGTTATAACTAGTATCTGTTGCATAATGGCCAGTGAGAACTTGTGTTGCTTCTTCATAAGTCTGTGTCTGACTTTTATGTGTTCTCAGGTAAAGGGGATCTGACAAAACCTGAGCATAATCCTTAAAGCCATTTGTCCTTGTCCCATAGTGGCGAAACTTAGCATCTACCTTATAGAAGTTTCCTTTACCGTCATCTTCGTTTGTTGGTAGGATAATAGCTTTGCCATTATAAGTTCCTTTAATACCAAAAAAATTATAATAGGGCTTTTGGCTTAATTGTGACTGACCGTTGTTGGATTCCAATACGGCTTGGGCTAACATTACGGAAGTGTATAAATCATTTTTTTGAGCAATAAATTGAGCTGGCTTGGCAGCCTTTGACAAAAATAGGATTGTTTGGTTTCCTGCTACTTTTTTTATACTTTCTCTTTGCCCTTGTATCGTAAAAAAACTAATCATAAAACTGGTTAGCATTAAAGCTATCATACTTACTTGGAAATTTTGTTTCTTTTCTTTCTTGAATCTTGATTTTGGTCGATAATTCTTTTTAGCCATAGCTTACTTCCCTTATTGTACTTCTTTAAGTATAACAAAAAACTAGAACCTTAGCAGATTCTAGTTGCACTTAGACAGATGTCCTCATTAAAGTTTCTTACGAAGGGCACCAAATAATATCCCTGATACTAGGGCACCGATAGCCACAAACACAAGGTAAAGAATTGGGTTACTTGTTAAAGCAACAACAAAGATTCCACCATGGGGAGCCATTAATTTGATTCCTGCTAGACCAACAAGAGCACCTGTTAAAGCAGATCCTGCAATGAAACTTGGGATTGCACGCGCTGGGTCTGCCGCACCAAATGGAATTGCCCCTTCAGTAATAAAGGATAATCCCATTACGATGTTTGTGAGCCCTGACTCACGCTCTTCTTTTGTAAATTTATCTTTAAATAATAAGGTAGCTACAAATACTGCCAAAGGAGGGACCATTCCGCCTGCCATTACAGCAGCCATTACAACTGAGCCACCATTTGCAACTGTCGCCGCTAAGGTACCTGTACCAAAGACATAAGCCGCCTTGTTAACTGGTCCCCCCATATCTACAGCCATCATCCCACCAACTAGTAGGCCCATTAAGACTGCAGAGCTGCCTGATAAACCTTGTAAGAAATCATTTAATGCTGTATTGATTGCTGCCATTGGAATATTGACCAAAAGCATTAAGAAACCAGTGATTAGTACTCCAAGCAAGGGGTAAAGTAGAATTGATTTAATCCCTTCAAGTGATCGTGGCAAGCCAGACAGTAATTTACGAAGAAGTAAAATAATGCCACCTGCTAAGAAACCACCTACCAAGGCTCCTAAGAAACCAGAAGGTACTCCTGCTAAGGCTAGAGATTTTTCACCACCTGCAGCAAAAGCAACTTTGCCAAAGGCTAAACCATTTGAAGCAATAGCACCAGCTACAAAACCAGCAACTAAACCAGGCTTCTCAGCAATGGAATAAGCGATGTAACCTGCTAAAACTGGTAGCATGAATGAAAAGGCTGCACCACCGATATTTTTAAAGATAGCCGCTATTTCATGATAAGATCCCAAATTTCCCAACTGGTCTTTCGGAACTCCTAAGAGATTATCTAGTAGGAAGGCGATAGCAATCATGATCCCTCCACCAATAACGAATGGTAGCATCTGTGAAACCCCACCCATCAGGTGTTTGTAAAATGCTCCGCCAAAGCTTGCCTTTTCTTCAGAGACTTTCACTTGCTTACTATCATTCTTAGCTTGGTAGACCTTTGCTTGATTATCTAAAATGATTGAAATAAGCTCTTCACTTTTTTTAATGCCATCAGCAACAGGTCGTAATACCAGAGGTTTTCCATCAAAACGGTCCATCTCAACAGCTTTGTCAGCAGCTACGATAACACCTTTCGCTTCTTTAATATCTTCTGCCCTTAAACGATTAGCGACACCAGAGGCACCATTGGTTTCAACTTTAATAGCTACACCCATTTGGGCTGCCTGTTTTTTAAGAGCTTCTTCAGCCATATAGGTATGTGCGATACCAGTGGTACAAGCTGTAACAGCAACAATAAACTCTGAATTGGAAGAGCCTGCTACAGGTGCTTCTTCTACCTGCTCTTTTTCAGAAGCGTCAAACAAGACAATGACATCTTCGGGACTTTCCACAGCTCTTAACTTATCGGCAAAGCCATCTTTCAAGAGATATTGAGATAGTTGTGCTAGTGCTGCAAGATGGGTATCATTTGCACCATCAGGTGCAGCAATCATGAAGAACAAATCTGTTGCTTGACCATCAAGCGACTCATAGTCTAAACCATTAGCTGATTTAGCAAATAAAACACTCGCTTCACGCACCGCATTATTTTTACTGTGCGGCATTGCAATACCGTCACCTAAGCCAGTAGATGTCTGTGCTTCACGTGCCATAATACCAGCCTTAAATGTATCAAAATCTGAAACCACGTTTTTAGCTACTAAACGCGAGATCATCTCATCAATAGCACTTTCCTTGCTATTAGCTTTTAGATCTAAAATCATTAAATCTTTTTTCAACAAATCTTGTATCTTCATCTTTTTTCTACCTCAACTTTTTGATAAGTTTCTTCTATAAAATTACTTGTTGCCAAATCATCTGAGAAAGCTGTAGCTGTCCCACAAGCAACTCCCCACTTCAAGGCTTCGATAGGATTTTTTGTTCTTACAAATTGACCAGTAAAACCAGCTACCATTGAGTCACCTGCACCTACAGAATTCTTCACAGTTCCTTTAATAGGTTTAGCAAAATAAGAAGCATCTTGTGTTACCAATAAGGCTCCATCACCAGCCATTGAAACAATAACATTTTGAGCACCCCTATCGATAAGCTTACGAGCGTAAGTTTCGACATCATCAAGTCCTTTTAAGCTAGTCTTAAAAATAGCTTCAAGTTCATGATTATTAGGCTTAACAAGCAAGGGATGGTAAGCAAGAGCATCTAATAAAGTCTGACCTTCAAAATCACAAATAATCTGTGCCCCAGCTGATCTTACAATTGGGATAAGCTCATTATAAATAGTATTGCCAAGGTTAGAAGGCGCTGACCCAGCAAAGACTACCGTATCATTGTCAGAAAGTTTGGATAAAGCTTCTTTCATAGCTTGAAGTTCGAAATCACTGATTTCAGGACCAGCTCCATTAATCTCCGTCTCAAGATCAGATTTAATCTTAACATTAATCCGTGTGTCTTCCTTAACAGGAATAAAATTGGTTATGATTTGTTCTGATCTTAAACTTTCTTCAATAAATTGACCAGTAAAACCACCTATAAAACCAGTAGCAATATTATCAATATCTAGCCTTTGTAAGATGCGACTAACATTTATTCCTTTACCTCCTGCAAATTTATCGTCACTAGCCATACGGTTAACTGAACCCGTTTCCAGGTGGTCAATTCTGACGATAAAGTCAATCGAAGGATTGAGTGTTACTGTATAAATCATACTTCAATCACCTTTGTTTTTTCTTTTATTTTTGTCAACAGAAGACTTTTAGATACTTCTGTTATTAAACAGGCATCTTCAATGGGAGCTACTTTAACAAAGGACACCTGTCCTACCTTTGAAGAATCTGCAAGAACATAGGACATTTTCGCATTAGAAAGAATAGTCCTTTTAATGACCGCTTCCTCCATATCAGGAGTGGTCAGATAAAAGTTATCAAGTCCATTCATTCCCAGAAAAGCTTTATCAAAGTTCATTTGTTGAATTTGCTCTAAAGCCACATTACCAATGCTTGCGTCCGTTGTCTGTTTTACAAAACCACCAATAATAATCGTTTTAATCTTCCTATCCACTAGCTTGGCAGCATGATGAATTGAATTCGTAACAACGGTTACATTTTTTGGGAAGAGTTGAGAAATCAAAAACTCTGTTGTTGTACCTGCATCAATGAAAATAACATCGTTATCATGGATAAACTCCGCAGCTTTTTTAGCTAACTTCTGTTTACTTTGACTGTTTTTGATAGATTTTTCTGAATTTGATAATTCTTCCTGAAGCGACGGAAACAATTCCGCCCCACCATGAACCCGATGAAGTTTGCCTTCTGCTTCAAGCTCATCTAAATCGCGCCTGACAGTTGATTCTGAAGAGTCTAACTCTCGCATTAAATCTTCTAAAGCAACAAAACGGTCTACCAGAATGCGTTCCATAATCTTCTGTTTTCGTTTTGATTTGAGGATAATATCACCACTTTCTGTAATCGGTTACATATAAATTATACCTTATTTATTGTCAAAGTCAAGCACAATCTATCAAATTCTTTCATCTGGCTGCAAAAAGAAGACCAGCTTAAAACTGGTCTTGTAAAGAATTCTTATTTAATTTTTAAAATTTCTTCTTTGGCATGTACAAGTTGTGTAATTAAACGACAATATGGTGTATCAATTCCCAATTTTTCACCTTTGGTATTAACTGCCCCATTGATAAAATCAATTTCTGTTAAACGATGGTTTTGAACTAAGTCTTGATGCATTGATGGGTAATGATGAGCAGCCTTCACAGAAGTATCCATGACGTATTTAGTGATTTCTTCTTCATTTAGACTAACCCCTTCTGCTTCTCCCACAGTTACAAATTCGTGGATAATCTCATGAACCATTTTTAGACCGTCTTCACTAGCAAATAATTCACCAATAGTACAATCTAATAGGGCACAAGTAGAGTTCATTGTTCCATTGACACATGCTTTGCGCCAAATATTTGGAAGAACATTTTCGTCATAGGTAGCATATAATTTTGCTTCTGTTAACATATCTGCAACTTGACGGCCCGCTTCTTGATTTTCAGAATCCATACTTTGTAAGTTTAAGGCACCCACACCTTGTAAATGAGCATGCCCTGGACCTTCAAGTCCTGCTGTCCAAACAGTAACACCCATCAAAATATTATGAACTGGAATATACTGACGAATAACATCTTCATGACCAAGTCCATTTAATAAGCAAAGCACTTTCGTTTCTTTACCAATAATACCTTTAATATCTTGTAGCATTTGCGGTAACTGCATAGCCTTAGTAAAAAGAATAATAAGGTCTGCTTCTTGTGTCGCTTCAGTCGGCTTCATGATAGGAAGCTTGACGGTTTCTTCCACATCACCAGATATTTTCAAACCATTTTCTTTAATGGCATTAATATGATCTTCCCAATTATCTAAAAGGATAACATCATTTTTTGTTTTAGAAATTTGGTAACCAAAACGGCAACCCATAGCTCCTGATCCAGCAATATAAACTAACATTGTAATCTCCTTTATCTCTTTTTTATCCTTCAAATACAAAGATATCTTCTTTGTAAAGTTTAAGAATATCCTTACAGATTTTATGTGCTACAAATCCAACACCAAATGGAATAAGAAACCAAGCCAAAATGATAATAAGAATGCTACTTCCACCAGCTAATGAAGCAATGGGACCTACAGCCCCTACAAGGCCAAAACCTGACGATGCTGGAGTACCAACCAAATTGAATAAGGGCACAGTTAATGATGAAATTGCTGCTGTAATCACCATTGGAATAGCCATAATAGGATGTTTCAAAAAGTTAGGCATCATCATTTTCATAGCTCCTAAAGCAATAGCAATAGGGACACCTGATTTGTTAACTTTTAGAGTAGCCCAAACAAGAACTGCTGCGGTTGCTGCAATTCCCATTGATGCTGCTCCAGCTGCCATGCCATTTAGTCCGACTGCTAAACCAATCGCAACTGTTGAAATTGGACTAACAATTAATAATGCAAAAGCCATTGCAATTAAGATTGACATCACTATTGGTTGAAGTGTTGTAAAGGAGTTAATACCTTGTCCAATTAAAGTTGTCACATACGAAACATAAGGCAATAATTTCCAGCCAATAAAACCAACACCAGTTCCAATCGTAATTGGTAAAAGAATGATTGTTAAGGAACCAAACTTATTGCCAAACCATTTAACAGCCAAGACAGCTAGACTCGCTGTAATCATCATATTAATAAGGTCACCAATTCCTCTAAGTTGGAAGGAGCCGACTGTTGCCCCTTTTTGAACAACTTCAGAGTATACCCAGGCACCTGAACCAATATAAGCTGCTCCTCCAACAGCTAATTGCTGCATCGGATTAAACTTAAACTGCTGGCCAATGAGAAAACCTGCCATAATCGGTGTGAAGAATTGGAATACTTGTACAATATGTAAAAATTCAGCAGCTGTTGTATTAGGCAATAGTGGCTTTAAAAAGGTTGCTAAAATGGCATTTGGGATAAGCGCCACGACGATAGCCGTGGCTGTACCAGCCAGTACTTTATTCATAAAAGTACTAAATGTTTCTTTAGTTGTTGTCATTTCCATGACCTCTCTTCATTTTATAATCTTATAGTGTGAAATCCATCACATTTACTAGTTAATTATATCACATAGAAAGTGGTTTGTAGTCCTACCTAAAAAAATAATACCCATGGTTTTTTTTATAGTTCCATAGGTATTATTTATAGTTTATTATTAATCAATTAAAGATGTAGAATGAACGACACGGTTATCTCTATCTGGGTAAATATAATTAATGGCTTGATTTACTGCAATTGGCGCTTCACCAAAACCTGTTGCTATTAAATCAACTTTTCCTTCATACTGTGCTGCATCTCCTACTGCAAAAATACCTTTTTGACTTGTTTCAAAAAGATGAGAAACATTAATACTTGTTCTTTTGAAATCTAAGTCCCAATTCTTAAGGTTCTTATTTGATGTTGAGAAGCCATAACTGACAATCAGAGCATCCATATCAAGTGTCATTTGCTCTTTATCTTTAACCTTTTGGATAACCAATTGATTGGCTCGGCCATTATCACCCAGGAGAGCACTTGGAACATATGGGGTTAAAATATTCACTCCAGAGGCCTTTAAAAGCTCAACACTATGTTCATGCGCTCGGAAAGCATCTCGGCGATGAACTAATGTGACACTCTCTGCTAAGCCATAAAGCGCTAAAGCCCAATCAACTGCAGAATCACCACCTCCACAAATGACTATTTTCTTCCCAGCAAACTGATCTAATTTATGGACATTATAATAAATATTGTCATCAGCATACTCTTCTTCACCATCTAGACCTAGTTTTCTCGGTGAAAAAGCCCCGTTTCCACAAGCGATAATAATCGCTTTCGTCCTACGCTCTGCTTTATTAGTCTTTATGGTAAAGCCATCTTCTGTTTTCGTAAATAATTGAACTTCTTCTTTCAAACAAACACTTATGCGGTCATCAAATCGACTAATTTGTTTGATTAAATTATCCGTAAGTTCAGCCCCAGTCAAGGCCGGAATAGCAGGAATATCATAAATAACTTTTTCTGGATAGAGAATAACTGGTTGACCGCCTAGCTCAGACAAACTTTCAATAATGTTAACTGTCATTCCCCGTAAGCCAGCATAAAATGCTGTGAATAGCCCTACTGGACCTCCACCAATAATGGTAATATCATATTGTGTTTCGATGACGTATCACTCCTTTACCTTAATATCTTCTTTTATCTTCTGTAAAAGCTTTGCTTCTTCTTCAGTCATCTCATAATTTTCAAGCAAGTCTGGTCGTCTTAAATAGGTTTTGCGTAAACTTTCCTCAAGTCGCCAGAGTCGAATTTTCTCGTGATGGCCACTCATTAAAACATCTGGAACCGTCATTCCCCTAAAGTCATAGGGTCTTGTATACTGTGGGTATTCTAAGAGTCCGGAAGAAAAAGAATCATCCTGGTGACTTGCTTCTTTGCCAATAACATTGGGAATCAAACGAACAGTGGCATCTATCATTGTCATGGCTGCTAGCTCTCCCCCAGTCAGAACAAAATCACCAAGAGAAATTTCATCTGTCACCAAGGCTTTAATACGCTCATCGTAACCTTCATAATGACCACAGATAAAAATTAATTCTTCTTCTTGGGATAACTCTTCGGCATAAGCCTGGCTAAATGGTTTACCTGCTGGATCTAATAAAATAACTCGAGGATTTTTTCCTTCAATCGTTGCGAGAGTATCATAGACAGGCTGAGCACGTAGTAACATCCCCTGTCCACCACCATAGGGCTCATCATCAACATGTCTCGCTTTTTCAGCCTTTTCCCTAAAATTATGATAGTAAATCTCTAATAAACCTTTTTCACAAGCCTTCCCCACAATTGACGAGGAAAGAGGAGTGAACATTTCTGGAAAAAGCGTTAGAATATCAATCTTCATCGTCTAAACCTTCCATGATATCAACTTCTACCCGATGGTGTTCTAAATCAACATTGAGGATAACCGGAGGGATATAAGGTAATAAGAGGTCCTTTTTCCCTTTTCGTTTAACAACCCAGACATCGTTAGCACCAGGTTGTAAAATTTCTTTCACTTGCCCAATTAACTGGTTTCCTTCATACACATCTAAGCCAATGATTTCGTGATAGTAGAATTCATCTTTAGGCAAATCACTCAGGTGACTTTCAGATACTTTTAGGGTAAAGCCCTTATATTTTTCAATAGCATTAATGTGGTTATGCTCTTTAAATTTGATAATATCAAAGTTCTTCTGCTTGCGGTGACTAGCTATTTCAACATTAGTCACAAATTGATTCTTATCATCAAAAAGAGCTAATACAGAGCCTTTCTGAAAACGTTCATCAGCAAAGTCACTGACAGATAAGACACGCATCTCACCTTGTAAACCTTGGGTATTTACAATTTTACCAACATTAAAAAATTCCATTATTACTCCTGCATTATATTCTTGTTTGATTTCACAAAATCACTAATACTTTTTCTATTTTAACACCTTGGAACTAATTTTGCACCCTTAATGATAAGTTTTAAAGAGAAATTCTTTTTTCCAAGAATTAACATTATAAACGCTTGTGCTTTGCCTAGTCAATCTCTGCTTAAGTCAGCATTAAAAATAGTTCACATTAGAAAAACGACTCTTTCTTAAAAAAGCTAATGCCTACGATGAACTCAATCTCAAACTTGATATCTTCAAATGACACCGTCATACCACTCCTATTGTTCCCTCGCGTAAGAACTATCTCATATAGCCATATTATATGACCAAGACACTTACTGTTAAAACTCATAAAAAAAGTTCTCAGCTAATCTCTGAGAACTTAATCGTAAAGACAATATAATTTTTTTCTGATAACTTTATTTTAACCGTTTTTGATACTTCTTAGCTAATAATAAAATTGCAGCTAGACCGACACTAATAAGACCAACCAATGACAAAAGGGATACAGCTTTCTCTCCTGTTTGGGGTAGGCTACCTTTTGTTTTCCGGTCCTGATTCTTTTTATTTGGAGACTTTTCATCTTGGTGTCTAGTCTTTGTTGGCTTTACCATCTCCTGCTTTTCTACAACTTGCTTTTGTTTATCAGCTAAGCCAAGACCTTTATCTTTGGATTCTTCTTTTTTAGGATAGTCACCTTCATCAACAGGATTTATCCGAGTTGGGGTCTGCTTTCTTTGTTGATCACTTCGTAGGTAGGCGCTAATCGTATTTCCTGGTGTAACATCATGCATAACAATACCATTAACAGCAAATTGGTAGAAAGCACCCTCCATTAATTTATCTGTAAAAATAGCCTGCCCATTTGCATCCGTTAGCAATTCAGCAACTTTTTGGCCAAGAACATTCTTTACACTAACTAATTGATTTGGTATGGCTTGACCTTCTTCATCTCTTACGGTAATTGTTAAAGGATTCTTTGTATATTGAGGTGCCTTTTTGCCGATTTCATTAAGATAAAAAGCTGTAGCTCTCTCAGCGCCTGCTTGGTCAGTTCTCACAGTGTAGGCCTTATCATCACCAAGAACACGGACACTAATATTTCGTGAAAGAGGCAGTCCTTCAAATCTTGCTTTCCCATCTTTATCACTGACTTGAGTTCCTAATTTTTCTGCTTTGCCATCAGTAATATCAAATAATTCAACTGTCTTACCTTCTATAACATGGCCATTTTTTCCCAAAATGACAGCAGTAAAATTAAAACTTTCCCCTGTTTTTGATTTTAATGAGGTCTCAGGCAAAGTGACAGCCACTGACTTTCCTGGTATCGTTTCCCCAACAGTTGTTTCTTGGCTTGAAGCTTTAGCCGTAAAACTAGCTCCTATTTTAGAACCAGCTTCATTAGTCCTGAGGTTATATTGCTGCGTAAGACCATCAACAGATACACTTAGGTTACGATTGATAGGTAAGTTTGAAAATACTGCTTGTCCTGAAGAATCTGACAGACTGCTTGCAATAACTGTATTATTAGGATCCACTGTATCTCGTACCTCAACAACCTTGCCTGATAGAGTATTACCATTAGCATTTAAGATAGTTGCAACAAAAGAAAAAGACGTTTCTTTAGGTGTAAGAACCGTTGAAGTCAGACTGCTTGTATCCGCATAAACTGCTTCATTTGGTAGGGAAACAGCTGTAAGCAACAAGGTTGAGGCCGCAACTGCACTTAGTAAATGTTTTGAATTAAACATATCATTTTTCATGATGTCTCCTTTCAATATACTTAACCAGTTAAGTATATTGTTAAAAATAATAAACCGGTTAAGGTTTTCCCTTTGATTCTATCACTAATCCTCCTCAAGGTCAATAGCAAAAAAGCCTTCAGACTAAATAATCTGAGGACTTTAGAATGCTTTACTTCTCATCAATGACAAGTCTAACCTTTTTTCCTTGTGTTGGAACCGAATAAACAATCGATCTTATCGCTGTAATGGTACGACCTTTTTTTCCGATAACACGACCGATGTCTTGGGCATCCAAGTCAAGATGGTACTCTAGGAAATCTGGAGTATCTTCAATTTTAATAGTAAGATTGTCTGGTTGTGAAATCAAAGGTTTCACAATGGCGATAATAAGATTTTCAATGGTATCCATAGGCTTTTATTATTTTGAGAATTTTTGTTGGTGGAATTTAGCCATAACACCTTCTTTTGAAAGAATGTTACGAACTGTATCTGAAGGTTGTGCTCCTTTTGCTAACCAATCAAGAATACGATCTTCTTTTAAAGTGACTTGATTTTCAGCGATTAGTGGATTGTATGTTCCAACTGTTTCAATGAAGCGACCATCACGAGGTGAACGTGAATCTGCAATGTTAATACGGTAGAAAGGTTTTTTCTTAGAACCCATACGAGTCAAACGGATTTTTACTGCCATTTTATACTATCTCTTTTCTTTAATGTTATTGTTTTAAGGAGAAATAAGGACTGTTATTTCTCACTTTTTTAGTATACTACTCTTTTTTTGTACTGTCAAGTTTTTTTCTTGACAATACTCTTTTTGATATTTCTAAAAGTACAGAAAAACGCAAATAAACTACCGATATTATGAAATTATTAGAATAAATGACCTAATAATTTCCCGCCATATATCCAAAAATAACTATAGGTTAATATCGAAATAGGGCGACAAATAATAATAATCATTAAGAAACGGCGGAAGCTGATCTGACTAAGTCCTGTAATCATAATCATAATATCAGCTGGAGCCATGGGCGACGCCATATTCATGATGAAAAAACGTTCATAAGTTTTAGTAGCAAGTTTCTTTTCGTAGTCCCTTATTTTCTTGTCATCTATAAATAAGGCAATAAAAGGTTTACCATATACTCTGACAAGTAAGAATAAAAAGACCGAACCTAAAACAATTCCAATCACATTCAGAGCAAATCCTAATAGGGGTCCAAAAGTTAGAAAGCCTACAACCGTGGTTACTCCTCCAGGAACAATAGGAACAATAACTTGAAAAATTTGAAGACAAAAGAAGACAAGCGATCCCCAAAAGAGATGATCTTTAATCATCTGAGATAATACTTTCGGATTATGAAAAATATCTAAATCCTTAACGAGGTAAAAAATAAAGAGGATGGATAAAATAATAGACAACACCCCAATTATTTTAAATAGTTTTTTTAAGCTATCATGTCTTAGTCCATATTTACTCATATCTTAAAGCCTCTATCGGATCAAGTTTACTTGCCTTATTTGCAGGTAGAAGACCAAAAATAATTCCTATTGTTGCAGAGAATAAAATAGCAATAAGGGCCACATTAATTGAAACAGCTGCGCCTTTTAATTTCATCAGATTGCCTAATCCACCGACAACACTTAAAGCCAAAAGTAAGCCGATTATACCTCCTAAGATAGTTAAGACTATAGATTCAATCAAAAATTGTGTCAAAATTTTTCCTCGTGTAGCACCGAGTGCCTTTCTCAAGCCAATCTCTCGTGTTCTCTCTGTAACAGAAACCAACATGATATTCATGACCCCGATACCTCCTACTAACAACGATATACCGGCAATCGATCCAATAACTGTCGTCATAATAGTAAACTGATTATTTATGTTATTGATAAGGGCACTATTGTCGGGAATGGTATACCTTCCATCTTTGACATGAGAAAGGTCAGTTAACATTTTAGCGGCTTTTTTTCCAAGCTCTGTACTTCTTTTGACATCAGTGACATGGATATAAATTTGACCAACTTCATTAATGTTAAATTCAGAGGCAACTTGGGTGTTTGACATCACTGATTCGCCTATTTCCATACCAGCTACCGAAATAGCAGGTATATCAGATTTATAGACCCCAACAACTAAGTAATCTTTATCATTAACTGTGACCACCTTATTTAAAGCTTTACTATAATTATTTAAGCCGAATAATTTATTTGATAGGTTCGTATCAATAACGATTATTCTTGAAAAATTTCTGTAATCTTTATCAGTTAATTGTCTTCCGGCAACAATGTCATATTTTTTAATTTTGAAGTAATCTTTACTTGCTCCTATTATGTTAACATCTTTCATCTTATTCTTACCGAATGCAATAGTAGCATTTGTGTTATTTGTCACATAATAAGAATCGATACCGTCATTATTCTTTACAATTTGTTCTAACCATTCTTTCTTGACCTTGTTAGTATCTTCTTGAATAGATAAACTTGCATAAGGGCTATCATTCTTTTCATCATCGGACTTAAAATATAGACGAACTTCTTTTTGATTGTTTGCAAAGGAATCAGTGACACTGTTTTTCATCGCATCTCCCAATCCCATGATAATAACAACAGCTGAAACACCAATAATAATGCCTAGCATGGTCAACAAGGACCTCATTTTATGCCCCCAAATAGAACTGAGAGCAAATTTCCAATTTTCCATTTCAATGTCTCCCTAGTCTATACGAACACAATCCGTAGTATCAGCAGTAATTTCGCCATCGCGAATAACAATTTTTCTTGTCGCAAAATCTGCAATATCAGGTTCATGCGTCACCATAATAATGGTTTTTCCTTCACGATTAAGTTCCGTCAAAAGCTCCATAATTTGTTGCCCCGTTTTAGTGTCTAGAGCCCCTGTCGGTTCATCTGCTAGAATAATTGAGGGATTATTAACCAAGGCACGCGCAATAGCAACCCGTTGTTTTTGCCCACCTGACAGCTCTGATGGTAAGTGCTTCATTCTTGTATGAAGCTCAACTTTTTCTAAAAACTGTCGTGCCAACTCTCTTCTTTTTGTAACGCCTACACCTGAATAAATGAGTGGTAATTCAACATTTTGCAAAGCATTTAACCTGGAAAGAAGGAAAAATTGTTGAAAGACAAATCCAATTTCTTTGTTTCTGACAGCCGCTAATTTTCGATCGCTGAGTTGGTCAACTTCATTACCGTTTAGCCAATAATCACCCTCTGTCGGTCTATCTAATAAACCAATGATATTCATCAAGGTAGATTTACCAGATCCAGATGGACCCATTATAGCCACAAACTCACCTTCTTGAACTTCTAAATGAATTCCTTTTAAAACTTGAAGTTCCTGATAGCCATTTTGGTAACTTTTAGAAATATTTGTCAACTTGATCAGTTTATTTTTAGTTTCTACCACTATTGATTCACCTCGGATTCTTTGGAGTTTTCCCCCTTACTATTAACTTTAGATTTAACATTTTTAAGTTTTTCCCCATTTTTTATATGAGCATTTGGATTAGAAATAACCAACTGACCAACCTTTAATCCTGTTAAAATTTCTTGGCTCTTAGCATCTGCATTTCCTAGAGTAACCTCTGTCTTAGTGGCTTTAGAGCTAGAATTATCATAAGTCCAAACATATTGTTTTCCATCTTCTTTAAAAATAGCGCTAATAGGAACCAAAATGTGTTTTGTTTCGTTAACAACTTCGACTGAAACAGAAAAGCCTTGTTTTAATTGATCCAAAGGACTAGTAATTTCTACTTTATAATCATAACTTGCAGCAGAGGAGGCTGTTGTCCCTTGAGATAATTCGTTAGAAGCATCATTTTTAGCATTTGGATAGTTTGAGATATAGGAAATTTTACCATCCCATGTTTTGTCAGTGTAAACTTTTGACTTAATTTTAACTTTTTGTTCAGGTTTTATAGTCGCTAAATCATACTCCGTTAACTGACCTTTGACCTGTAACTGTCCTTCTGAAACAACATGAACTAAAGTTTGACTATTTTTAGCAGATGGATCAACATCATTATTAACTTCAACGACTGTACCATCATGGCTACTTGTAACAACTGTTTGATTTAAGGCCTGCTGAGCCTTTGTCACTTCTGCTTGCGCATCTGCATAAGCATCATTTAAATCTTGCAATTGCTGATTGTAACTAGCATTGGTTTCTTGTAAGGGTTGTTGAAGAGAGCTTTGACCGCTATTACTTGCAGCTCCACTAGTTTCTTGACTAGCATTTTCCGATAGCTGGGCGGAAGCCATAGGTCTGCCGTAGGTTTGTAAATAATTAATTTGGCGACCAATTTTATTCAGATTTCGGTTTGCTGTATCATAAGCTGCTTGTGCAGTGGTTGTGTTATATTGTACTAGTTGTTGTCCCTTACTGACTTTATCCCCAACTTTTACAGTTACTTGTGCGTCACTCCCCCTTGATTGATCAAAATAAATATACTCTTCTGTTAAAGCTTTCACTGTCCCAGAAAGTAAAGTTGTTGAAGAAATGGTTCCTTCTTTTACATTTACAGCAGAATAATCTGACTTACTTTTTTTACTGGCTAGTTGGCTCTTTCCTTGTATATATAAAAATCCACCAATTAAGACAAGTGTTGCAACTGTTACTCCTGCAATGATTTGTTTAGTTTTTTTAGTCATTTGACTATTTTTTCTTTTCACCATCCTAATCCCCTTTGTTTATTGTATTAATTATATAAGACAAGTATAAAAGCTTTCCTACTACTTGTCAAGCTAACACTATATTTTTCTCAAAATATCATTTCTTTGAGATATATTCTAATATAACAAGTAATAAGGGACTTTTCACTTACATTTCTGTAAGAAAAAAACTAACCAAGAAAATGGTTAGCTTATCTAAATAGTCTGTTATGAGTTATAGTCCTTAATAAGATTGTGAGTATTCTGTCATCACTACCATAGATACCCTAGCTAATTCACTGACGTTTATAATCCTTATTTTTCAGGTAAAACTTGATATAAGATAATTCCTAATAGTGTTGAAAAAGCAACTCCAGAAATTTGAAGACCATTCACTTGCAACATCAAACCACCAATACCAGATACTAAAATAACACTAGTCATTAAAAGATTTTTCTTATTATCCATATCAACTTTTGATTCAATTAGAATTTTTAGGCCGCTTGAGGCAATAACCCCAAAGAGGGCGATGGAAATCCCTCCAATAACAGGATCTGGAATGGATTGAATCAAGGCTGAAACTTTCCCTATAAAACTCAGTAAAGCAGCAATTACGGCAGCTCCTGCAATAACATAGACTGAGAAAATTTTATTTAAAGCCATAACTCCGATATTTTCACCATATGATGTTACAGGAGGAGCCCCTAAAAATCCAGCAATAATTTGAGCAAGCCCATCACCAGTCAGAGTCTTATCTAAGCCTGGATCTTTAAAATAATCACGGTTGGTTAAGCTATTCAAAACCATGACATGCCCAAAATGCTCTGTCATTGTAACAAAGGCAATTGGAGCCATTGTGAGGATCGCACTTGGATACAATTTAAAGCCATACGATAAGAATGGAATTGAAAGGCTAGGAAGACTAAACCATTTGGCTTGGGCTACCTGTGTGAAATTGATGATTTCCTGTCCGGTCACAAGTCCAACAAGCAAAGTAAAGATATAACCTACTAATAAGCCCAGTAAAATGGGAATAATAGCAATGATGCCTTTGCCATAGATATTGAAGAAAATAACTGCTAAGAGTGTAACCATACCAATAAGCAGATAAAGTAAATCGTATTTACCATCCTTTAGCATAACACTATTTACAGCTGTTGTTGCTAAACTCAAGCCAATAACCATCACAATTGGTCCCACAATTACCGGCGGCAAAATCCTATCAATCCATTTATTTCCGACAGCTTTTACTATCAAAGCAACAATGAGGTAGACCAGGCCGCCTGTTATTGCTCCTTGAGCAACAGCCCCGATACCGTCTGTTTTCATCAACATTTGCATTGCTGCAATATAAGCAAAACTAGAGCCCATATAAGCAGGGATTTTAAATTTTGTTACACTTAAGTGGGCTAAAGTTCCCAGACCACTTGACAAAAGAGCAACGGACGGATCGATACCAACCAAGATAGGAACAAGAACCGTTGCACCAAACATAGCAAATAAATGCTGAAATGAGAGACCAAAAAGGAGACCCGCCTTTGGCATTTCCTCTACATCATACAAAACATCCTTCATTTTTACCCCTTTTCTTATGATGGATCAATAATACTAACGCGGTCTTGCCCATCAACTTCAACCACTTCAACAACAATTTCTTCCACACTACTGGTTGGAATATTTTTACCAACATAATCTGCACGTATCGGCAACTCTCGGTGCCCACGATCAACTAAAACAGCTAAACTAACACGCGCTGGTCTTCCTAAACTCACCAGATTATCAATCGCTGCTCGAATCGTCCTCCCTGTATAGAGAACGTCATCAACTAAGATCACATTTTTACCACTGATATCAACTGGCATGGAAGTGGTGTTTTCTTCCACTTTAACATCATCACGAAAGGATTTAATATCCAGTTCACCAATTGGTAAGCTAATGCCCTCAAGCTGTTCAAGTCTCTCTTGAATACGTCGTGCTAAGTGGACACCACGTGTTTTGATACCTGCTAAAACAATATTATCTAATTGTTTATTGCGTTCTATAATCTCATATGTAATCCGGGTAATCGCCCGTTTCATGGTCAATTCATCGACAATCTCTTTTGTTTTCATTTTTTCCTCCTAAATAGTGCAACAAAAAAATCTCCTCAAACAAGGAGATCCTACAAAATAATAGCATACAAGAAAAAGCATGCATTTCTGTCTTGACGGTCTCCTTGACAGCCTCACAGGACTGTTTTAAAGGAATATCGAATTTCTAACAGTATAGCAAAATACCAATCGAAAAACAAGTTAATTTTTATTTTTTTTAGGAATAGTGACCCTATTTGTGAGCCTCTTGTCTTAATTGCTCTAACCTTTTTAAAAAAATAGCCGGCGGCTCCGCTGAAAAGGTCATTAATTCACCCGAAGAGGGGTGAGTCAAACCTAAGGTTTGGGCATGTAAAAATTGGCCATTACCCTTCAAGGTTTTACGTGGCCCATATAAAGGATCGCCTGCTACCGGATGACCGATATAAGCCATGTGAACTCTGATTTGGTGAGTTCGCCCAGTTTCGAGACTCAACTCAAGAAGGGTGTAATCACCAAATCTTTCTAAAACCGTAAAACGGGTTACAGCGTCCTTACCTTTTACAGTAACAGATTGTTTCTTACGATCTTTCTCGCTTCTACCAATCGGAGCTTCAATCATGCCTCGATCGTTTGGTAAATTGCCATGCACAATAGCCAAATAGTTACGTAAGGATTTTTTTGCTTTTAATTCTTCAGCTAAGACTTGATGAGCTTTATCATTTTTAGCAACCATCAATAAACCAGAAGTATCTTTATCAATTCGGTGGACAATACCCGGTCTAACCACCCCGTTTATAGAAGATAGATCTTTAATATGGTACATAAGAGCATTAACTAAAGTACCAGAGGAATGGCCGGCTGACGGATGAACAACCATCCCTTGCGCTTTATTAATAATTGCCAAATCACTATCCTCATAAATAATATCAATAGGTAAATTCTCAGCTTGATAGTCTAAAACTTCTTCTTCTGGAAGTTGATAGGTAATATTATCCCCACTCTTAACATTATATTTAGCTTTGACAGCTTGGCCATTGACCAAAACCAACCCTTTTTTTATCTGTTCATTAGCCTGACTGCGTGATAAATCGGTAGTCTCTGCTAATGCCTTATCCAGACGAAGGCCAGCCTCTTTTATTATAACTTTCATTTTCAATCTTCCTTCCATAAGATAAGTACTAACATTAGAACACCAAGAGATAAATAAGAATCTGCAAGATTAAAAATAGCAAAATTCATAAAATCTAAGTGAATCATATCCACTACATAACCTAAGCGTAGACGATCACTAAAATTACCAATTCCACCAGAAATAATCAAAATAAGGGCAAATTCTTTCAGGATAGGCATTTTTTTAGCCCTTAAATAGTAAACAATAGCAAAGCCAATAACTACAATTGTCATAAGAGCAAAAAACCATTGTTGATTTTGCAAGATTGAAAAGGCAGCTCCGCGATTCTGCAAATAAGTCAAACTAAGAACTCCAGGAATAAATGGTCTAACATCACCTAAGGCAATATGACCGACAATCCACCATTTACTGACTTGGTCTAAGATAATAAGGCCTGAACTGACCAGTAATAATTTAATAAATTTCATGTTTTCTTTCTACTGATAACTCTTTAAATAATCCTTCAATAAAGCAATAAAAGCTAAGGCAGCCGGCGATAAATGACGATCTTTACGTTTAACATATACCATTTTATTGTCCAAATGGTTAGTTACAGGAATAACTTTTATAGCATTAACAGATGCTTGATCAATATAACCAGAACCTGTTGCAAAAGCATTGGTTCGTTCTAAGATGCCATTTAATGTCGCTCGATCAGTCACATTGTAGATGGTCTCCGTCTCATTTATATTAACAAAATTTTCAGAATAATAGAGGTACTCATCCTTTTCCTGTGTAAATTTGACAATAGGATAGCCCTCTAGTTCTTCAATCATGAGGCTCTTTTTATGAGCTAAGGGATGGTGTTGACCTAAATAAACGTGTGTTTGAAAGTTGTCTAATTCAATGAACTCTAATCCTAGCTTTTCCATCCGTTGAAAAAGCCCCTTGCGATTTTGCAAGTTTAGGTAGATAATTCCAATTTCACTATTTGCCTGTGCCACTTCATCCAAAATTTGGATTGTTGTCGTTTCAAATAAACGTAAACGCCTATGTCCTTTATTTTTTTCTGCAAATTCGGCAATGATAGGTGCTAAAAAATCATAATGTTGACTGGCAAGTGAGAACTCATTTTGATCGTATTCCGCTTCGGAAAATTGTTTTTCAAAGGAATCAAAACACTTCACTACTTCCAATGCTTTTTCGTAGAAAAGAAGGCCCTGGCTGGTTAAGACAGTACCTGTTGTCGTTCTATTAAAAATTTTAAAGCCCAATTCTTCTTCTAAGTCTTTGATAGAAACCGATAGGCTTGGCTGGCTAACATATAGTTTACTGGCTGCTTCACGAAAAGTTCCGTTATTAGCAATAGCAACTACGTATCGTAATTGTTGAATGTTCATTATTTCAATCCTTTTTTCCTGTACCTGCTATTATACCATAAAGCACACTATAAAGGCATCTATTAGTAAACTAATCCTCTCACAAGTTTAGCCATCACGCTAAACAAAGTAAGCAGTCTCTTAAACTTTAGCAAATAAAAAACTCTCTATCTAAGCAGAGAGTTTTTTTAATCATAGTTATTTAGCAACTGGGTATACAGATACTTGACGTTTGTCACGGCCTTTACGCTCAAAACGTACAACCCCTTCAACTTTAGCAAAAAGGGTATCATCTCCACCGCGGCCTACGTTTACACCTGGATAGATGTGAGTACCACGTTGGCGGAAAAGAATTGAACCACCTGATACAGTTTGTCCGTCAGCTGCTTTAGCTCCTAGACGTTTAGCTTGTGAGTCACGTCCGTTTGATGTAGAACCTCCACCTTTTTTGTGGGCGAAAAGTTGCAAGTTAGCAAGATTCATTTTTAACATAATGTTGTTTCCTCTCTTAAAATTCATTAGATGACTTCTGTATGGACAAATTCCGAAGAATTCTCAGACAGATTGGTCATTCCTAGAAGAAATGATTCAAATAGTAATTGAACATT
Organism: Streptococcus pseudoporcinus LQ 940-04; assembly: GCF_000188035.1. Lineage (GTDB taxonomy): Bacteria > Bacillota > Bacilli > Lactobacillales > Streptococcaceae > Streptococcus > Streptococcus pseudoporcinus. Next base: position 120,197 of record NZ_AEUY02000003.1, on the reverse strand, counting down.
CTCTTGATTGTCATGGGGAAATGAAATTTTCATATACCCCCCCTCAACCGAATCGACATCAATGTCGGCAGCAACAGTGGTAAATACTTCTAAAGAATTAATGAAATTAATAGCTAGTGTACTAACTGATGCGCAAACAATATCAAAGCCATAGTCACCGCTACCAGCATGGCCAGTCAGCGTCACACTGTTCAATGAACCATCTTGATGGCGAGTAAAAATTGCTTTAATCATGTGGTGAGATTATGCGTTGATAGCGTTGATGACAACTTTAGTGTAAGGTTGACGATGACCTTGTTTACGGTGGCTACCTTTTTTAGGTTTATACTTGAAAGTAACTACTTTCTTTTGTTTACCTTGTTTTTCAACAGTACCAACTACAGTAGCTCCTTTAACAACTGGAGTACCAACTACAGTTTTGTCACCACCTACAAGAACAACTTCGTTAAAAGTTACTTCTGCGCCAGCTTCTGCGTCAATTTTTTCAACGTAGATTGCTTGACCTACTTCAACTTTAACTTGTTTTCCACCAGTTTTGATGATTGCGTATGTGCTCATGATGCACCTCCTATTATTATTTTTACGAGGTTTCCCTCTGTGAAGACTCGCCTAGAATCGTGGGATATATCCACTTTCGAACGATTTTCGCGCGGTTGCACAGGATGTGCATTTAGTCAACATTACTATTATAGCACTCTATCTAATTTTTTCAAGTCATTATCGCTAACTTTTTACCATTTTAGATTGACATGCTCATTCATTTCTTTATAAGCAATATCCACCTTATCTTGTGTTTCTTTATCAATCTTTTTGCGATGCTTACCACCCTCAACAAAATCTTCTAAAACAAGAGTTCTATAACTATAAAGAGCGAAGCCACTCTTTCCGGTCCTTCCTTTAGGCTTTGCAATTACCATTGTCGGATGGGCTTTAACAGTTTTAATGCGTGTTGTTTTTCCCTTTTTCTCAAAAGTAAGGTCCATCAGGAGTCCCCGCTCTGTCCAAATATCATTAACTGTTTCTAAACGTTGGTTAGATATAAAGTTCCCCATCGAATAAATGATAAATTTTTTGTCCTTTCCGATTTTAACAGTCTCAGAAGGTTCAACAACATGGGGATGCCCACCCAATACAACATCTGCTCCCCAGTCAATCATTGATCGATAGAGCTCTTTTTGTTCACTGGTTGGCTGTAGGGCATATTCTGTGCCCATTTGCGGCATAACTATTGTAATATCAGCTTTCTTTTCTGCTGCTTTAATCTCAGCTTTAATTTTTTCTTGATTTAAATCAGACATATGCTGTTCATATTCTGTAGCAGAAAGATTATTCTCCATACCGTTATAACCATAAGAATAACCCAAAAGAGCAATTTTTATACCATTTACATTTTTGATTAGAAAAGGTTCTGTCTGACGGTTTTTAGGATAAACTCCAATGCTATCAATTCCAAGTTTTGCAAAGGTTTGATGCGTATTGATGGCCCCTTCTAGGCCAGAATCCAAGATATGATTATGAGCTAAGTCAACAACATCGTAACCGGTAGCTTTCATAGCCCTTGCAATTTCAGTAGGTGCATTAAAAAGGGGGTAGCCGGCTAAAGGATAATCTGGACTAATTGTTCCCTCATAATCACCAATGGCCAAATCTGCTTTGGAAATCCTACTTTTAACATATTCAAAATAAGGAGTAAAGTCATAACGTCCATCACTAATTTCAGCACTTTCATAAAGAACATCGTGCAATAAAATATCGCCATTAGCAACAACCCTAGCCCTTTTAGTTGTGACTTGTTTTTCCTTAGATTTTGATTGGATATCATGACGATGGAAGCCCATAAAATCGTAAATCAAAGAAAAAACAAGTATAGCTATTATTAAGGCAATGACTGACATAATCATTTTCTGATACTTAGGTTTCTTAGCCACAAAAATTCCTCCTTTCTTTTATTATATCATTAAAAAAAACTCTTTAAACAGAAAAAAAGTTTCTCTTAGAAAAGCTTAGGTTATAGACAAAGTCGATTTTTATGACCTACCGCCTCCCTTTATCATACAATAGTATCACTCTTAATTCAGTTCTCTAGCAAAGCTTACGAGTGAAAGGAGTACAAGCTGATACTTTACATCATGACAAAAATGCCAAAAACTTATCGTTTCTGGCATTGAGAAATCTTTAGTCCTTAGGCTTAAAATTTAGGTATGGCATTCCTTTAGATCCCTCAAACAATCATTTCTCTGACTGTTTGACCTACCGTTCCAGCTACCCTCTATCATCAAGAGACATCCTTTCAATGACATTGGACTTTTTCTTCAGAAAGTTTTTTATAAAATATCATCCAGTAAATGCTCAATTCTGTCTCTAGCACTTTCTGGTCCAATTTCTGAAATAGTAATACCTGCGACCGCTCTCGCAACAAGGCTATCAATATCAAAACGCTTTTCATATTGCTCAACATTCTTAAGTTTTGGATTTGTCTTTGGACGATCTGGAGCAAAAATGGTACAGCAATCTTCAAAAGGTTGAATGGAAATATCGAAAGTCTTAATTTTCTCTGCAATAGCAATAATCTCCAACTTATCCATTGTTACTACTGGTCTAATAATGGGCGTCGTCGTTACCGCATTTATTGCCTGCATACTTTCTAACGTTTGACTGGCAACTTGGCCTAAACTTTCACCATTTATAATAACTAATCCATTACGCATTTGTCGAATGGCATCAGTAATACGCATCATAAAGCGACGGGTCAAAGTCATTAAATAAGCCTCAGGAGCCTTTGCTTTAATTTCCTCTTGAATTTCAGTAAAGGGTACTTCAATAAATTGAATATTACCTCCAAAGCGTGTTAAACATCTTGTTAGGTCTTGAGCCTTTTTCAAAGCTCCTGGACTGGTATATGGCGGACTAGCAAAATGCACTGCTTCAATATCGACACCACGTTTTAAGGCTAGATAGCCTGCAACTGGTGAATCAATCCCCCCAGATAACATCAACATTCCTTTACCAGAAGTCCCTACGGGTAAGCCTCCAGCCCCTTTAATGTCTTCATAGGACAAATAAGCGGCTTCATCACGAATCTCAACTTTTAAATTAAGATCCGGTTTTTTCATTTGTGCTTTGATCTGAGGTAAAACATCAAAGACTGCATTCCCAAGGGTCAGATTTAATTCTCGACTATCAAGTTCAAACTGATGATCACTACGTTTGCTTGAAATTTTAAACGTCATACCTTCCTGATATAGTGACGTCATAATATCCTGTACTGATTTTTTGAGTACAGCTACATTTTTTTCAACTTTATAAACCGGTGATAAAGACTGAATCCCAAAAACCTGTTTTAAGGACTCAACAACAGGTTCATAATCTGTCCCATTTAGATAGACATGTGTCCTATCACGATCCGACTTTACTGTTACTTGGGGGTAAGCAGCTAAAACATCCTGAATATTACGTTTTAATTTGTTAATAAAACGCATCCTATTTTTTCCTTTGGTTGAAAGTTCACCATGGCGAACCATAATTTCTGAATACTGCATCTTATCTTACTTTCTGTGTTTTCTGATAAATCTGGTTAAAAATGGTTAAAAATTGTTCTATTTCTTCCATATTATTGTCATCATCTAAGCTAATACGGACAGCTGTTTGAGCATCTTTAGCTGGTAGTCCCATAGCTATTAAGGTTCCAGCCGGTTTACCCGCTTTAGAGGAGCAAGCACTGGTTGTTGAGATAAAAATATCATGATTTTCAAAAGCATGGACAAGCACTTCTCCGCGAACACCTTTAACTCCAAAAGTTAAAATATTAGGTGCAAAAGCTTCTTGTCCAGAAAAAACTGTCACATCTTCGTAGCCAGCTAAAGCTTGATATAAAAGATCTCGCATCTTGCTCATTCGATTTAAGGATACCACTTCTTTTTCTCTAGTCAATCTCAAAGCCTTAGCCATACTTGCAATTGCTGCTACATTTTCTGTTGTTGACCGCTGGTTAGACTCTTGACCTCCGCCATGTAACAGAGGTGCTAATCGTTTTCCCATTTTTTTATAGAGAATACCTACACCTCTAACCGTGTGAAATTTGTGTCCCGAAAATGAGGCTAAGTCAACTCGACTCGTCATAAAACTTTCAAGTGGCAGTTTCCCAATGGCCTGCACAGCATCAACATGGAAGGTAATTCCAGGCTTGTCTGCTAACAAATCTGAAATAGCAGTAATGGGCTGGATTGAACCAATTTCATTATTAACGGCCATTACTGATATCAGAATCGTATCTTTACGAATCAGATTTTCTAGTTGGTCAAGATCTACAAAACCTTGGGGAGTCACTGGGGCATAAGTAATTTCAAAACCTTGACTGGCTAGCCATTTGGCACTTTCTTTAACTGCTGGGTGTTCAATATCAGACACAATGATGTGCTTACCATAAGCTTGCTTTTCAAAAGCAGTTCCTTTTAGGGCCCAATTGTCACTTTCTGTTCCACCAGATGTAAAAAATATTTCTTGTTCCTGACAGTTAAGAAGTTGAGCAATTTGCTTGCGAGAAGCTTCCAAAATACGACTAGCATTAGCACCCAAACTATGAAGGCTGGAAGGGTTACCATAAATTTTACTGGCCACTTCCTGAAAGGTATGGAGGGCTTCTGGATAAGGAATAGTTGTTGCCGAGTTATCAAAATATATCATTTTTCACCTACGTTTTTACTCAATACTCTATTCTAACATAATTTAGGGCAAATGAAAAAAATTGCTTTCTTAACAAACTTGTTCGTTTTTAATAGATTATCTGTTTAAAATAAAAGGTAAATAATTGACTTCCAATTTTATCAAGCATATACTATTAAGTGAAACTTTTACAGGTTTGTATCAATACACCTTAGTTCTAAGTAATCATTGATAAGGAGATAAAATGAATTCCCACTATTCACGAAAAAACAAACCCCAATCAAAGAAAACAGTTGCCGTTCCGACTAAGCATATCAAGACAGGTTTTACGGCTCTCCAAAAAACAATTGCCTTAATTGGTAGTATTTTAAGTATTATCGTTGCAACCATCACTATTACTAAAGTTCTTCATCCCAATACAGAAACCAAAAAAGATAAGGTTGATCATTCGACATCAACTATCGTTAAAATTATTGAAAAAGATAGCTCATCAAGTACAGTCAATACCGACCTCAGTCACTCTAGTAGCTCTGCTATTCCAGAAAGTAGCACCAATACCCAAACCAGCAGCTCTTCAGAAAATCCTGCCGCTAAAACAGATACAAGTACCAGCACAGCTCCAACAACTAATACCGGAGCTTCCACTAACACAAGCACTACACCTTAAAAGGCCGAGAATAATTCTCAGCCTTTTTTAGCGCATGGTTACAAATTCCTCAGCGCCCGTGGGGTGAATGGCAACTGTATTGTCGAAGTCTCTTTTTGTTGCTCCCATTTTGATGGCTACAGCAAAGCCTTGAATCATTTCATCAACCCCATAACCAATCCCATGTAAGCCAACAATTTTCTCATCTTTACCATAAGTAACCAACTTCATTTTACAGTTTTGACGATGACTTGTCACAGCAGTGTACATAGAAGCAAAAGTCGATTGATAAGTTTTAATGTGATCAACCCCATACTTTGCAATGGCAGCTTCCTCACTAAGTCCTACTGAACCGATTGCAGGATGACTAAAAATAACCGTCGCTATATTTTCATACTCTAGCTTCTCTTCAGTTTTACCATTAAAGAGACGCTCGGACAGCCGTCTGCCTGCGGCAATAGCCACTGGTGTTAATGCTAATTTCCCATTAATATCTCCAACAGCATAGACTCCCTCTACAGAAGTATTTTCAAAAGCATCTGTTTCAATATAACCTGACTTAGTGTACTTAAGGTCAAGGTTCTCAAGTCCAAAACCTTTGGTATTAGGATGGCGACCAATCGCCCAGATTAATTGGTCCACTTCAAGCTCTTCACCATTTTTTAGGGTAATTGTCAAAGACTGATCAGGATTTTTTATGACTGACTGAACGTGGCTTTCCGTCATCACATTAATGTCTGTTTTTTCCATTTCCTCTACTAAACTAGCAATGATATCTTGGTCAAAATGTCGTAAGGGACGATCATGCCGAACTAGTAAATGTGTTGTAGACCCTAAAGCCTTTAAAATACCTGCAATTTCGACCGCAATATAACCAGCCCCAACAATGGCTGTACGATCTGGTACCTGATCCAACTCAAAAAAACCATCTGAAGTAATGCCATAATCAGCTCCAGGAATATCTGGCACTGTCGGACTTCCACCAGTTGCAATTAAGATATGAGGAGCATAATAAGTTTCACCATCTACTTCAATATGATGGGCATCTATAAAGCGAGCAAAGCCAGTTAAATGAGTGACTCCACTTTGTTGAAAACTTCTTTCATAAGACTTATGAATGCTATCAATATAAGCTTGACGATTTTTCTTCAAAACATCAAATTGAAATAGCTCTTCTTGAACAGTGAAGCCGTAATCCTTAGCATAAGTATGTATGGTTTCTGCAACTTGCGCACCATACCACATCACCTTTTTAGGAACGCAACCTAAATTAACACATGTCCCACCAATTTCATTTGCTTCAATTAATAAGACACTTGCACCATGAATAGCTGCGCGATTGGCAGAGGCAATACCTCCGCTACCTCCACCTACTACTATGTAATCAAATGATTTCATGTTATACTACCTCTTCATTTTTCCTTAAATGTAACATAATTCATTTCACCTCTCAAGAATTTGCTACAGAAAAACCATTTCCTCCTTGAAAATGGTCTTGTATGTTATAAAGTCTTCTAAATAAGATCCTTAAGTGGTTTAAAGACAATACGTTCAACATCACTAATATAAACTGATAGTGATTGCTGTGCATCAAAATAAGCTTTTAAGAAAGCATTAGACTCAATCTTTTTACTAAGTTCTTCGATATCAGATTGCTCTTCAGCAGTTGGCATTTGCCCAGCCTGCATCATTCCTTGTAGCTTTTCTTGCATTGCAACGAATTGATCAAAAAGTTGACTTGCTTCGCCATCTTCCTTAATAGCAGATTTAGCAGCTTCTACATTTTTATATTCCGGAAGATGACGTAAGGCGCGCTCCAGTTTATTAGCATAATCATAAATTTCTTGTGACATCTATTAATCTCCTTTAACCTTAAATTACTACTATCATACCATAAATATGCCACTATTTCTGTTAATAATTTTTACAATAATCCAGATAATCGTCAAAGGTAGTTTTTAGCTCATCAATATGATCAGCCGGGAATTTTTCTAGAATTTCTTGTGCAAGCACAGTAGCGACAACATTTTCCATGACCACACCAGCAGCCGGTAAGGCAGTGGGATCAGACCGTTCAACACTAGCTTTAAAAGGTTGGTGCGTATCAATATCAACCGACATCAAGGGCTTGTAGAGGGTAGGGATAGGTTTCATGACCGCCTTGATAATCAGCGGCTGACCATTAGTAACTCCGCCTTCAAAGCCTCCTAGATGATTTGTCCGTCTCTGATAACCTGTTTCTTGTGTCCAAGTAATCTCATCCATGACCTCTGAACCTTTATGACTTGCCATATCAAAGCCCATTCCGAACTCGACTCCTTTAAATGCATTTATCGAAAGGATTGCTTGAGCTAATTTGCCGTCTAATTTCCGGTCCCAATGCACAAAAGATCCTAACCCTACCGGTACCCCAGTAACAATAGTTTCTATTATTCCGCCAATGGTATTGCCTTCTTGTTTAATGTTATCAATTAACCCCTTAATCAAAGTTTCCTGATCAGGATTAGCAATTGAAAGCTCTGACAATCTAGCCTTTTCTGCAAGTTCTTGAATAGACATTTCTTCTGGAATAAGGATCTCTTGCCCACCAAAATTGAGAATATGGTTCATTGTGGTAATACCTAATTCTTTTAAAAGTCGTTTTGAAAGAGCTCCCACAGCTACACGAATAGCCGTTTCACGGGCAGATGACCGTTCCAATGAATTTCGTAAGTCTTTAAAATGATATTTAATACCACCCACCAAATCAGCATGACCAGGTCGTGGTTTTTTCACTTGTCGCTTCTTTTGTGCGGCCTGATCTACTGGTTGGACAGACATAATATCGAGCCATTTTTGATGATCTTTATTGGTAATAATCATAGTGATAGGAGCGCCTGTTGTTTTCCCATGGCGAAGGCCAGAAGTAATAGATACTCTATCAGATTCAATCCGCATCCTAGCTCCCCTACCATAGCCACCTTGTCTTCTTTTAAGCTCATCATTAATCTCATCAAGATTAATGTTTAGGCCAGCTGGAAAACCTTCAACAATTGCTGTTAAACTATTACCATGCGATTCACCTGCCGTTAGATACCTCATCCTTACCTCCTTCATCATTTACTAAATACCACTATAAAGAAAAACATTATCCTAATTAGTATTAGAATAATGTTATGCTTATCTACCATACATCACTAGTCAGCTTCCATTACTGATATTAGTTTTTTCATATCAGCTAATGTCACTTGCCCCGGAGCACTAGCATCATCAACAGCCACAAATGTCCAAGCAGAGCCAATGATGTCGCCTGCAATCCGAGAAATTCTTCCCAGCTTACCCATTGACATCGTTGCATAGGTTTGCTCAGGATTCAGTGCTTTAAATCCACGAGTATAATTCATTACATTCAAAACATCTTGCTCACTTTTTGGCATGACAGCAATTTTAACAACACGAGGGGCCAGTTTTGTCATTTCCGAAAATGACTCCATGAGATTTTCAGGTGTCTCCTCAAAATTGTGATAAGACAAAACAAGATTCGAAAAATCCATCATTTCACCAAAAACGGATTTGTGCGTGAAATACTCAAAGTCAACAAAATCAGGATTATAGATGGCGTTGATTTCCTTAATCAAATCAATATATTCTTGGTCTGTCAAATCAATCATGCCACCCTCAGGCTTTGTTCTCAAAGTAAAGATAATTTCTCTACCCGCAAACTTTTCAAAGATGGCTGGAGCAACCGTGATCACTTTTTCCTTTGGAAGAAAGTCTGCACGCCACTCAATAATATCAACACCCTCATATTTAGACACATCAATAGATTGTGCTTCTTCAAAACTTGTCGGCATTATCGGAGCTACTATTTTCATTTTTTTACCTTTATTGTAAATACTTTTAAATAATTACTTCTTTCATCTGCGTTGTTTATTGTAAAATCTTCGGGTAACTGTTGAAGACTCATATCTGCGATATGGTAACCTTCAAAGCCTTTTTTAATCTCATTTTTAAACTGTATGACTGTCATATTTGCTGCGTTAGTGGACGCAATAAGCATTCCTTCTGGGCTCAAAATAGCTAGTGCTTCAGAAATAAGACGATGGTAATCCTTTTGAACCGAGAAAGTTTGTTTTTTGTTTCGAGCAAAACTTGGTGGATCAATAACAATGACATCAAAAGTCAAAGCTTTTCGTTTAGCATATTTAAAATACTCAAACACATCCATAACATGGAAAAAATGATTATCTGTAGAAATGCCGTTTGCTTGAAAGTGTGCGCTTGATAGGTCACGCGATCTTTTAGCTAAGTCAACTGACCTCGTTTCTTTAGCTCCGCCTACGGCAGCTGCTACTGAAAATGCTGCTGTATAAGAGAACATATTTAAGAGCGACTTCCCTTTTGCAAGTCCTTCTACTAGATTTTTTCGGACATCATGCTGGTCCAGAAAAATACCAGTCATTAAGCCATCGTTTAAAAATACCTGATAGTTCACACCATTTTCTTTAATAATAAAAGTCTCAGGAGCTTCTAAACCATAAAGGTGTACGGATTCTGCAGTTTCACTTTTGAAACGAATTTTACCGTATGCTCCCTTAATTTCAGGAAAGACCTTTTGGAAAGCCTCAATAATAATTTCTTTAATTGAAAAAACAAAAGTATTATACCACGAAAAGACAGCAAAGTCATTATAGAAATCAATGGTTAAACCACCGAAATTATCGCCTTCTTGATTAAAGATACGATAAGCATTGGTAGTCTCATCATTAATGAAGAACCTTCTCTTTGCTTTTGCCTGCAAAAATAATTGGCAAAAATAATCACTTGTTAAATCAGCATGCTGACCTAAAAACCAGCCAACTCCTCGATGTTGTTTGGAGAGGTATGCTACTCCAATAATTTGATTTCCTTTAGAAACAAGAGTTACTACCTGATCGGTAATGTTAAGATTTTTAAAATCTCTTTCTTCTAATAATTGAACTCCTGCGCTTAGCTTTTTTTCAACAAAAGAATTAATATAGAGTTTATTCATAGTCCTTATTATAACAAAAAGTCCCCAAAAATCCTACTAAATTTAAACTTTTAGCGAGCATAAGATCATTTTTTTTGTTATAATTTACTTTGAGATTTTTATCTTTAGGAAAAAATAAATGAGGAAGTTTCTTCAGTGACAACATTTAAAACTACCATATCAAAATTTACAAGTACGCGATTAGGGTTTATTCTCACCCTACTCCTTGCCTATTGGATAAAGACCCTTTGGGCTTATCAAATGGATTTTTCACTTGATCTAGGAAACCTATATCAAGTCTTCTTATCAATCATCAATCCTATCCCATTAGCATTATTACTATTGGGATTTGCACTTTATATCAAAAATACGAAAACGTTTTATATCCTCTCTTGGATAATTTATGTCATTCTGAACTTATTACTGATTTCAAATGCTATTTATTATCGCGAATTTTCTGACTTCATCACTGTAAGTGCGATGCTAGCCTCTAGTAAGGTGTCCGCAGGCTTAGGCGATTCCGCCTTAAACCTACTACGTTTCTGGGACATTATCTTTATTTTAGACTTTATTATCTTTGGTATTCTAAAAGTCAGCAAAAGATTAACGAGGGACCCTAGACCCTTTAACAAAAGAGCTGCCTTCGCTGTCTCTGCTCTTTCATTCTTGATGCTCACAGCCAATTTATTCCTAGCTGAGATTGATCGACCTGAACTATTAACGCGTGGTTTTTCTAATACTTATATTGTTAGAGCACTTGGCTTACCAGCTTTCACTGCGTATAGTGCCAATCAAACCTACCAAGCACAAAAAGAGCGTAACGGTGCCACAGCTGATGAATTAGTTGCTGTCAAAAAATATGTTCAGCAACATTACGCGGCGCCAAATCCTAAGTACTATGGAATCGCGAAGGGTAAAAATGTTATTGTTATTCATCTGGAAAGCTTCCAGCAATTTTTAATTGATTATAAATTAAAATCTGGTGATAAAGATTATGAAGTGACACCTTTTCTCAACTCACTTTATCATTCAAAATCTACACTAGCCTTTTCAAACTTTTTCCATCAAGTAAAAGCAGGAAAAACCTCTGATGCTGAAACCATGATGGAAAACTCACTCTTTGGTTTAAATAGTGGCTCCTTCATGGTTAACTATGGAGGTGATAATACACAATTTTCTGCCCCCTCTATTCTTAGACAAAAAGATGGTTATACTAGTGCTGTCTTTCATGGGAATGTTGGTACCTTTTGGAATAGGAACAATGCCTATAAACAATGGGGCTATAACTACTTCTTTGATTCTTCTTATTTCTCAAAACAAACCAAAAATAACTCTTTCCAATATGGACTCAATGACAAGTACATGTTCAAAGATTCCATCAAGTATTTAGAAAGAATGCAGCAACCTTTCTATACTAAGTTTATTACTGTAAGTAACCATTATCCTTATACCAGTCTAAAAGGTGAAAAAGATGAAGAAGGCTTCCCGCTAGCAGAAACCAAAGATGAAACTATTAATGGCTATTTCGCAACAGCAAACTATCTTGATGCCTCCATTAAATCGTTTTTCGACTATTTAAAAGCATCAGGCTTATATGATAAATCAGTCATTGTACTTTATGGTGATCATTATGGTATCTCGAATTCACGTAATACTAATCTAGCTACCTTATTGGGTAAAGATCCCGAAACTTGGTCGGAATATGACAACGCTATGCTTCAACGCGTACCTTATATGATTCATATCCCTGGTTATCAGGATGGTGGCATTAAAGACACTTTTGGGGGTGAAATAGATGCTCTACCAACCTTACTTCACGTCCTTGGTATTGACACTTCCAAGTATATTCAACTCGGTCAGGATTTATTATCTCCTCAGAATAAACAAATAGTGGCTCAACGGACCTCAGGGACCTATATGACGCCTGATTACACCAACTACGGTGGCAGACTTTATAACACTAAGACCGGTGTTGAAATTACAAATCCTGATGAAATAACTCTTGAAAAAACTAAAGCCATCCGCGAACAGACTGCACAACAATTATTAGCCAGTGATAATGTCCAAACAGGTGATCTCCTTCGTTTTAATACCGATAATGGATTAGAAAAAACAGATCCAAGTAAATTTCTTTACACACACCAATTAAAACAAATGGAAAAAATCGAAAAAGAACTTGGTAATAAGTCAACCAGTCTCTATAGTGAAAATGGTGATAAAACTACCATAAACCTTTTTAAAGCTCCTTCTTATTTAGAACTCAATCCTAAAGAGGAAAGAACATCATCATCTAATAATGACAACTCAAAAGATGGAAAAAAGGTTGAAAAAAATTAAAGCTATCCAAAAGGCACCTCTATTTTTAAAGATAGGGGTGCCTTTTGGAAACAAAATAAAAAAGAGTGGTAGAAAGGTTACCTTATCAACAAGGATAATCCTTTCTACCACTTCTGATGAGGTAAGTTTATTTACCTAATTTATCTTTTGCTGCATCAGCAAGTGCTGTAAAGCCAGCTGCATCTGTAACAGCTAAATCTGCAAGCATTTTACGGTTAACTTCAATTTCAGCAAGTTTTAAACCATGCATTAATTGTGAATAAGATAATCCATTCATGCGTGCTGCCGCATTAATACGTGTAATCCATAATTTACGGAAATCACGTTTCTTTTGACGACGGTCACGGTATGCATAGTAATAAGAATTCATTACTTGTTCTTTTGCAGTGCGGAACAAGATATGTTTTGCTCCATAGTAACCTTTAGCTAATTTTAATATACGTTTGCGACGTTTGCGTGAAACAACTCCACCTTTAACACGAGCCATTTATATTTCCTCCAAATAGTTCTAATAATTCTAGTAAATATTTAACTAAGTCTCTTATCTAAGACCAGTAAGCATTGCTTTAATACGTTTAAAATCTCCAGCACTTACCATTGAAGCTTTACGAAGATGACGACGTTGCTTTTTAGTTTTGCCGTGGAAACGGTGTGATGTAAAAGCGCGGAAGCGTTTCAAACCACCAGAACCTGTACGTTTAAAACGTTTAGCTGATGCGCGGTGTGTTTTTTGTTTTGGCATTTTTGTATTCTCCTCTTACTAAATCTTAAAAACTGTGACAATTATTTTTTGTCTGAAATCGGTGCAAGTTGCATAAACATTTGGCGACCATCCATTTTTGCTCTTTGCTCAATGATAGCAATATCCTGAGTAGCTTCAGCAAATTCAGCTAGAACCTTTGCACCAATCTCTTTATGAGTAATCATACGCCCTTTAAAGCGAATAGAAACTTTAACCTTATTCCCCTTTTCAAGGAATTTACGGCCATTACGAAGTTTCGTCTCAAAGTCACCCTTATCAATAACGGGACTTAAGCGTACCTCCTTAACAGTTACAACGCTCTGTTTCTTACGTTGTTCTTTTTGTTTCTTTTGAAACTCAAACTTGAACTTTCCATAGTCCATGATTTTGGCTACTGGAGGAACAGCTTGTGGCTGGATTAAAACCAAATCAACATTGGCATTATCAGCAATTGCTTGCGCCTCTGATAGTGGTTTTATACCTAATTGTTCACCTTCTAGACCAACTAGACGAACTTCGCGAACGCGAATTTCATCATTAATGAATAGATCCTTTTTAGCTATGATCTTCACCTCTTTATTTTTTTAGAGAAAAACGAAAGCGGACTTGATAAATCAAGCCCGCACACATAATATCCAAATGGATTTTGATATGTAGGGCCAGACAACCTAAGTCGCAAGGCGAGAAGTTCTCACTTCTGCTTTTCTCATTGTTACTATACTACCATGAATTTTATTTCGTGTCAATTAATTTTTCTGCTTTTTCTTGAATAAATGTTACGACACCTTGAATATCAACACCCGTTGTATCAAAAACAATAGCATCATCTGCTGCTTTTAATGGGGAAACTTGTCGATGACTATCTTTATAGTCACGCGCAGCAATTTCATCTTTCAAGGTTTCTAAATTGGTCTCTATCCCTTTTTCAATGTTTTCCTTATAGCGCCTTGTAGCCCTCTCTTCTACAGAGGCAATTAAAAAGACTTTTAGTTCAGCATCTGGCAAAACAACAGTCCCGATATCACGGCCGTCCATAATGATAGCACCTTTTGCTGCAATACGTCGCTGCTGTTCTACGAGTTCCTTGCGGATTTTGGCAATGGCCGAAACCCATGAAACATTGTTAGTAACATCATTTTGTCGAATAGCTAGGGTCACATCCCGCTGGCCTAGATAGACCAATTGACTACCGTCACTAGCTTTTTTGAAAGAAATAGGCTGTTTTGATAGTTCTGCTAGCAAAGCATCTACATCATTTTCTGTAAAATGGTGCTCTAAGGCAATATAAGTTGCACAACGGTACATAGCGCCAGTGTCTAAATAAGTGTAGCCAAGATTTTTAGCAATAATCTTGGCTACCGTACTTTTACCACTTGATGCAGGACCGTCAATTGCGATTTTAATAGCTTTCATGTTGTCCTCTTGTAAAAAATTAGTTAATGTATACCGCATCACCGGGATTTGCATACCAATACCCCAGCGTCATATGGTCTGGGTTTAAAGTCTGTAATTGTTCGACGCTAATACCTGCTCTCGCAGCAATAGATGCAACGCCCTCTCCCTGTAAAACAATAATCGTTTCGCCTTTTGTAGTACTTGAACTTGATGATGTACTAGAAGACGTCTCGGCCCTTGATGAACTACTTGTTTGCCCCTTTTTCGAAGATGACTTGGCAGCTTTTGATGCTTTAGCAGCTTCATTTGATTTTGATACAGATGCTCCATAAAAACCACTTGTGGCTGTTGTCCGATCTCCACCACTATTAGACGTATAGAAGAAAATAAACAAAATAGCAACGATAATAACGAAGAAAACACTTAATAAGGCTGTTAACCAAGGTGTGCTCAATATAGGGCCTCTAGCTTTGCGCGACCTTAACCCTTTATCCTCGTTGACAATTTTTTCTTCCCATGGTTCTTTAGCCATGATTTTCCCCCTTGTTAAATAAACAAAATCATATTAAAATGATACTATGAAAGTATCCATAATTCCAGAAAAATGTATTGCGTGCGGCCTTTGTCAGACCTACTCTGACCTCTTTGACTACCAAGACGATGGCATCGTAAAGTTTACCGATTCAGATAGCTTGCAAAAAGAAGTTTCTTTTCAAGATAACCAAACCTTACTTGCTGTTAAATCTTGCCCAACTAAGGCACTTACAATAGAGTAAGTGTCTTTTTTTCATCTTTATAGTATTCAAAATAATCCAAATTAATCAAATTATCAACAAGGATAACTTCTCCTTTAAAATACGGGTTAATAACTAAAGCATCAAGAAAATATTTCTTAGGCCACTTACGCATGTAAAAGAGATAGTTTTTATCACTTGTACAAATAGTCACAGTTGATTTAGTGACTTCAACTTTACTGATATCAGAAATTGCTAATTTCCGTGGCCCCAAAAGTCTTAAGGAAACAATTTTGAGAATGCCACCTTCTTCAATTAAGAAATAGCGATGCAATCCAACCCCCACTAAGATGACAAATATAAAAAATAAGACAAAGACGCGGCTAGGAATATTAGTATTCTCATAAAGGAGTGATAATCCAATAAAAATGGGAGAAATCGCAATTGACCAATAGATAATAGACCAGGATAACTCTGGTTGCCAGTGATATCGGATTTTACCAAAAATTTTAATCATTTGATTTAGTCCCCTTAAACTTTTAATAACTATGGTTTTTGTACAATACCCACAATAACTTGAACAGCTTTTTCCATAGTTTCAAGGCTGACAAATTCGAAGCGACCATGCATATTTTCTCCACCAGCGAAAATATTTGGCGTAGGGATTCCCATAAAGGAAATCTTTGATCCATCTGTACCACCACGTATTGGTTCAATGATTGGTTCAATAGATAAGTCTTCCATGACTTCTTTAGCTAACTCAACTGGAGTCATGTCTTTCTCAATAATCTTACGCATATTGTAATACTGATCATAAAGAGTGACCAGAACCCGTTCTGAACCAAGTTCGGCATTCATTTTATCTGCAATAGCTTGAACTTTTTCTTTTCTCTCTTGGAAAGACGTTTCATCAAAATCACGAATGATGTATGAGCTACTTGCTTCTTCCACACTACCTGACATATCACTCAACATATAGAAACCAGCATATCCATCTGTCAATTCTGGGCGGTCACTTGTTGGTAACTGATTGTGAAAGTCTATGGCTAATTGCAGAGCATTAATCATTTGTCCTTTTGCAGTACCTGGATGAACATTCCGACCTAAAAATGTCAAGTCCAGACCAGCTGCACTAAAGGTTTCAAATTGCAACTCTCCTAAAGGCCCTCCATCCACAGTGTAGGCAAAATCAACATCAAAGTCTTCAACATCAAATTTATCAGCTCCAACACCAATTTCTTCGTCGGGACCAAAAGCAACGCGAATCTCGCAATGCTCTATTTTAGGATTAGCTCCTAAAAATTCAATGGCTGTCATTATCTCAGCTATTCCTGATTTATCATCTGAACCAAGTAGGGTTGTCCCGTCCGTTGTAATGAGAGTTTGACCTAAATAATTAGTCAAATTTGAAAATGCTTCAGGATCTAATGAATAACCAGAGTCACCCAAAGGGATTGATCCACCTTGATAATTTTCAATAATTTGGGGATTGACATTTTCAGCATTAAAATCAGCAGTATCAATATGAGAAATGAAACCAATTTTACGAGTTAAGTGACTGGCATTGGCCGGCAAAGTTCCAACAATATAGCCATTTTCAGGGATATAATGAACATTCTGTAAGCCGATTGCTTCCATTTCTGGCTTTAAAATGTTCAAAGCAAAGTCAACTTGACTTTGGGTACTAGGAGTTGTTTTACTTTCAGGATTACTGCGTGTATTAACTTTAACGTACTTCAAAAAACGTTCTAAAAGAGTGTTATTTAACATTATCAACCTCAATCATTTATTACCCCCATTATAGCATAAAATAGCCCAAAAATCCTAAGCGGGGTAAGATTTTTGAGCTATTTTTTAGACCGTATAGTGTTTATAGTATGCCAGAATACCGCTTACAACGCCAGTAGCTAATTTTTCTTGATAAGCTGCTGTTGTAATCTTTTGGAACTCGGTTGCATTAGACATATAACCCAATTCTAATAGCACAGCTGGGGCAGTCGTTTCTCTTAACACCGCAAAGGTGTTTCTCAAGACCCCATTATCTTTAGCGCCAGTATTTTTCACCGCAGCTGACTGAATTGCTTGCGCTAAGAAGGCACTTCTGCTCAAGCGTTCGGGATCATTATGATACAATTCATTAATCGCTGACGGATACTCTGGATAATATTCATAATAGTAGGATTCAATTCCATTGGCATAGGAGCTTGTTGAGGCATTAAAATGGAGACTGACAAAAAGGTCAGACAATGAGGCATTGGCATTTTCCGACCGTGGAATCAAATCAACATATGTATCACTTGTGCGAGTGGTGATAACCTTATATCCAGCTGCTTCTAGCTTGGCCTTAATCCTATTTTGCATTTGCAAATTCAAGGTTTTTTCATACTGATTAAAGTAAGCCGCTCCAGAATCATAGCCACCATGTCCTGCATCAAGATAAATAATGTTATTAACAACTGCATAATTGCCTTGGGAAGCAGACAAACCTATAGGTGTGGCAATCTTATCGACTAATACAATCTCAATTGCCTCTAAACGTTTTGATTGCCCCGTAGTACCAGCAATGGCATTATCATAAACCCATGCTTGCCAACCAATATCTTGAACATGAACGCGATATTTCACACTGTATTTTTGTGCTAAACTGCCCGTTAGCTGTAATTGCAAAGCCTCTAAGCGACGTGATTGCCCATTTGTGCCACTCATACTTCCACTAGTGACATAATTTTGCCAGCCAATACCTTGTACATGACTACGATATTGTAAATTTCCAAATTCATTTGAAGATAAATTAACTATTAGCCCTTCAATTCTTTTTGATTGTCCCGTTGTTCCAGCAAGCTGACCTTCTGCAACAAGTGGTCCCCAACCAATAGTTTGAACGTGAGTTTGATAAGTTAAACTTGGTTTTACCATTTGAATAAAAGCCTTATTTTGATCTAAACTAGTCTCTGCTCCCTTTGTAATCAGAAAGATTTCAAAAGCTTCCAACTGTTTAGATAAGCCCGTGCTACCTGCAAAAGCACCATTTTTAGCCCAACTAAGCCAGCCATAAGAGGCAATATGAGTACGATAATAGATATCGTATTTAAGGGCTAAATCACCGGTTAGATTAATCTGAATAGCTTCAATTGCCTTAGATTGGCCTGTCGTTCCACTAATCTGACCAGTTGAAACAGCCTTTTGCCAACCCGAATTAATGACTGAACTATTATAAGTTATGGCACCTGTATAAGGAGTTGACATATTAATTTTGATAGCTTCGAGTCGTTTAGCTTGACCCGTCGTTCCACTCACTAAACCATCCGTTACTGGCGCTTGCCAACCGATATCCTGAACATGACCTGAGTAAGAGAGAACTGTATCTTGTACTGCTGCCGTTTTGACCTCGGTTTGATCAGTCTTTTTAACCAGAGTTATCGGGTTTGTAGGAGGAACCGTTTTAACATCCTGGCTAGTTGTTGATGGCACTTGTGAGTCTTGGTTAGAAACAAGATCTTTTGAACCTGTCCTTTGTGATTCTGAAACTAGATTAGTAGACATAGCTTGCTCACTTAATCCGGTTTGCCTACTAGTTGTATTTTGCTGATTGATAGTAACAGGACTAGCTACGCTATCAGTAACTAGTGGTCTGCTAACATCATTTGCATGGATTATGCCTACATTCACAAGATTAGCTAAAGCGATGCCCGCAAGTAAGTAAAACTTTTTTGAGCCATAGTATTTTTTCATTTTTCATCTCCATTATTACCTTTAGTTACCAAATAATATGGCCTCAAGTTTTTTAGCTGTTACTGACCAAACAAATGTTGATTGAATCCGTTCTTGAATATTTTTTTGTAATTTTACTCGTCTAGTAGAATCATCAACTAGGATTTGTAATGCATCTCTCAGTGACTCTTTATTTTCTTCAATAATGATTCCCAATTGATCATTGGTAATAACTTCAGTTGTACCACCACGATCTGTAGCAATTACGGCTGTTCCCAATAATCCTGCTTCTAAAATCGAAGTTGGTAAGCCTTCAGGATACATTGAAGGATAAACAAAAATATCTGATTGAGCCATTAAAGACATGGTCTCTTGGAAGTTTAACTTACCTAAAAAGTGAATATTCTCATTCTGATTTTCAGCTACTAACTCCTCAAGCAAAGGTCCATCCCCAGCAATCTGAAGATGAATATGGTCTGGAAACTTAGCCTCCGCAAAGGCCTCTACCAACATTGCTACACCCTTCTCTTTGAGTATGCGACCAGCGTAGGTAATATAGATTTCCTGCTCTTTTTTCGGTAAATAGCTAGCGCCCTTAAATTGGTTTGCTAAATCATCCGGAACAGAATTATAGATAACGCCACTTGACTTAATCGAAAAGTGTTTGAGCCAGTTGGAACTACGTTCTGACACTGCAAAAAATTGAGGATGATAAGATTTAACAAGAGCAGTCAAGAGATGCTCGTAGATAGCACCAAAGACATCCAAGACTTTATTATTGACGGTAAAATGACTACTACCATGATCAAGAACAATACTTGGAAGTCCTTTAGCTTTAGCATACTTTAACCCCATTAAAGTTGTCAATTGAAAGCGAGTATTACAGAGGATATAATCTGGATTTTCAGCTAAAAGTTTATCATATAAATCATGATATTCTTGATTCTTATCTAAAATCGGGTAGCGCTGTTTAAATTGTTTTTTAGATGGAAAACGATAGATTTTACGATTATTATCTACTTGATAATTAGGCAAATGATCGTGATTAGTGGTCACAATAATGATGTCGTAACCCAACTTAACCAACTCATTTGTTAACTTATCAGTATAACGTTCAATCCCACCCAAGAAAGGTAGAAAATATCCGGAGAAAAATAGAATTGTTTTCTTATTTGCCATTTTTATCCACCTTCATAAGTAAGCCTGCGATAATACCTTTACCCATTGCAGTCACCTTTGACAACTTATGCTTTTCAAAACAGACAATTTTAATAAACTCATCTCTTAAGACGATGTAGTTATTTTTTGTTTCCTTGTTAAAGCCATATTTTTTACTAAGGTAAATGGTATTACGAGAAAAATAATATTTTCGAAAAGCACTATGGTTAGATGTATAAGCTTCTCTTCCTAAAAACCTGATCGGACTTGCATTACCAATTTCGTGAAGAAATCCAATTTTATTGATGCGATAGGTTTTGTAACCTAACTTTTCATAATGATAGTTTAAATCATAGTCCACTAAATCAATAAACATTTTTTCATCAAATTTATCAGATTTGGCAAATACACTTGTTTTCATAAAAGCTGCTGATGTAATACATTTCTTAACTTCTTCATATTCAGAAGTATAGCTTTCATCACTAGTTTTATTGATGTCTTTAAACAAACAGGTTAATATACCTACATTCGGCAAATTTTTATAAGGTTGATAATTTGTAATAAGGTCTTTAAAAACAACAGTATCTTGATCTAATGTTAGAAACCAGTCGAAGGCATGTTCAATGGCGTAATTTCCAATTTTATTCAGTGCTGCTGCAATTCCTAGATTCTCATTTAATTTAATAAGGGTCAAATCTGGGAAGTACTGACAAATCTCTTCGCAATTTTGTGAACCATTATCAACAATAATAACTTTATCTACTTGAGGCTTAATAGCTTCAATATTTTCTTTTAAACGTTGCATTTCTGGATTGAATGTAACAATCCCTGCTAAAATTGGCATTTTACAGTCCCCTCTTAAAGTTTTTAAATAGAGCAATAACTGGTGTTTTCAACAAATAGATAATAATAATATAGGTTGACACACCTACAATTGTTTGAAGTCCATAGTTTATAAAGGAAATAGACATGTGGCTATCCATATAATAAATTAGAGAAGCTGTTACAAGTGCTGCAAGTGAATAACGTAATAATCCTCTTGTTAGTTCCTTAATACTAAAGACATCTCGTAAGGAGATTATTTGATATAAAGATACTGCAAATTCAGTTAAAACTGTTGATATAATGGCACCCATAGCACCAAGAATTGGAATTAAAATGATATTACCAATGACATTTGTAATTAACCCAACAACCGCTGAATAGGTATAGGCTTTTGTACGCTTTGAAGCTAGTAGATACTGAGTCCCTAAAGCATTACCATAGGAAATAAAAATAATCATAAAGGATTGAATAGCCATTAAAGCACCCACTTGAGCATAGTCTTTTCCAAAAAAGAAAGTTGCAAAAGTAGAGGATACTCCTACAACACCAGCAATCATAAGCATTGAAATAGCGTTACTCAAGTCTATTAATTTAATGAGTAATGATTTAGCTTCTTCTTTTTTTCCATTAGAAAAGAGACTTGACAAGCGTGGTAGAAAAACCCCACCAATAGCTGAAACGATTGTAAATAAAATCCGAATGATTTTATCCGACTGATCAAAATATCCAGCACTGACAACACTATCCATTGCACCTAACATACTTTTATTCAATGATAGGTAAATTTGCATTGTAATTTGTGGCAAAAAGAGCATCAAAGTTGGTTTCAAGTGCTTAAAAATTGAAAGTCTTTTAAAAGGGATCCGTATAACTTCTTCTTTCAGATGTTGCCATACTGTTAAATTTCCAAGTAAAGCTGCAAAAGCGATTAAAAAGATATACAAACCCAAATCATTTTTTGTTTTTACTAAAACAAATGTTAATGTAACCGTCGTTAGCTTAACAAGGGTATTTCGAACAACTATTCTTTTGAAATCTTCTATTCCCAAGTAATACCAAGAAATATCCGTTGCTATAGCCAGCAAATTTATCCCTTGTAAAAGGTAAAAATTAGTCCAATCTTTAATCCAGAAGACAAAAATCAAGTAAAAGACCGAAGCAATTGAGACGGTAATAAATTTCAAGAAAACTAATTCCCAAAATACTTTACTTCTTTTATACTTGTTATTTTGAACAAAAGCAATTTCACGATTCCCGTATAAAGAAATCCCCAAAGCTCCAAAAAGGGTAAAATACATAACAATTGAACTTGTATAGGCATTAATACCTATACCTACTGGAGATAAGATACGAGATACATAAGGAACTGTTATCAACGGAAGTATTAATGTTAATAATTGATAAGAGGTATTGTAAAAGATATTTTTTATTAATTTCACGCGAATTACCTCAAAATCAAACTAATAACAGTATCAAATAATAGAAGTCCATTCGATACGAGTATTAAACAAAGTAAAGCAATTGGCACAATTTTTTGACCATTTTGCTCAATTCTAAGTTTTATACTAGATGCAAAAACTTGTAATAATACTAAGGTTGGAGTGAAATAGCGTCCTTGTACTCCTTCAATATAACTTGTTCTTGCTCCATTATATTCTAACATGATAAAATATACCCCAAAAATCCCAACAAAGAATGTCACAAGGAATATTAGACCAATTTGTCTACTCTTAATAAATTTTTTTTCGGTAAATAAGACTGCGAAAAATAAGAGATACCAAACAGCTGAAATCCATGTGGGGATAAAATTATAAGTAGGATAAGGTGCTGCCAACCAAGATGTAATATCATTACTTAACAAGTCAGTTCCAGAGTAGTTATAGCCAAAAGTCATCAAGTACCTTCGGATAACAACGAAAATTCCCCCATGTGACCTACATACTAAATAGAAGACTCCTAGTGCAAGCAGGATAAGAACTATTTTTATCAGCATATGACTTTTTACAAAGTCATATGAGAGCCTTACTTTATTTGTCATTTTTTTTGCGAAGCTATGATTCGTCTGAAGTAATGAAATTGGAATCAATAAAAGTAATAGCCAGTAGTTTTGCTTACATGCAAGTAATAATAAAAGGCTTATAAACGCAAGAATAATTAACCGTCTTTTAGTTACTAAATGGTCTGATAGAATATTTATCAATACTGCTATTAGGCTGGCAGTAATAAGATAACCCGTTGCATCATATGATAGGCTCGCAAAAGCATTTAGTGCAACTGGACTCAAGAAAACAGCAAAATATATCATTTTTGCATTTCTTAAATATTTAATAATTAATGTTAAACTTATAATTGAAACAAAAGATGAAAAAAGTCTTGCTACGGTTATCATTACTCCCATTGAAGGATAAATATATGAACCAATTTTAAGACCAATTGCTGGCAAAACATGTCCACCAAAAACAAAGTTAAAAATGGAGTAGTTCACTTCTCGAGGAGCGTCTTTCCATGATACAAAATTTGCCTTATTGAGATAGTATTTTTCAAATCTTGTCCCATCCTGATATGACTCTTTTTGGCTCTTCATTCCTGAAGCAATGCTATATTCACCATATTTAGAAGTATCAATAACTTTATTTACAATACGGCCCGATACGGCTAGATGGTATTGACCATCAGGTTCATTGAAAAAAGGCATAAAAATGCTAAGTGACATTGTTACCATTAAACCTACTACCAAAAAGGTTTTGTGTATTGAATTGTCTGAAAAAATATTATCAAAAAAAGTCAAAGCTTTTTCTTTCATTTACTCACCATTATTTCTTAAAGATAAAAATTAAATCTCTTATTCGATTACTGAAACTATCATAATATTGGCCTTTTATAATAGTTTGTTTCAAGGTCGAAAATAATTTCCGATTCTCAGCATTTTCAAGACGCTCAACATTAAATTGATAATATTCGTTTAAACGATTTAGGTTTTTATGTTGATCCTCAACGAGCACGCCCCGAGCGATTGTAAAATAGCTCACTACTAATTTTAACTCCGAGATATGTCTTGAATGTGTGCTGTGTATGTTCAATAAATGGCCACTGGCGTTTCCACCATGCCGTTTATGTAATCCTACAGGATAATTATAATTGTATCCTGTTCCTAATAACCCGGAAATTCCGGTCATTAAGTTATCATGTGATAGCATTAACCCTTCTTGGTAATACTTCATAACTTGCTCAACAAATGATTTCCTGATACAAAAAGTCCAGCCTTGACGGTAATTATGATATGAAAAATCAAGTGGATACTGAGTAAGTTCAGCTTTAGCATCAAACCGAAATTGGTTCGGGTAAGTAGCTTCTTCTGACATTAGTTTAATATCAACATCTGCACTTAGGACATCAACAAAAGGGTGAGTTTCCATGATAGAAACTTGTTTATCATTTTTATCCAAATACCATATGTCATCTTGATCACTAAAAAAGATATAATCAACTGCTAGAGGTAATGAATCAAGTAATAATTGTCGAAAATTCAACCGCCACCCTAAATTCTTCTCATTTTTTTGAATGGACCAATTATTTAAGTTATGTTTTAAAATATAAGTATTAACAACTTCTATGGTTTTATCAGTTGAACCGTCATCACGAAGTAAGACATAATCCGGCTTCAATGTTTGATTTCTGATAGAATCTAATTGTTCTTCAATAAAATCTTGTCCATTATAGGTAGCCATTAATACTGCTGTTCTAACCATTATATCTCCTCAAAGCTCTTAACAGTTTTGACAAGCCCGTCTGTTAAGGAAACTTTCTTTTTCCAACCAATCTTTTCAATTTTTTCAGTACTTAGTCTTGTCCGTCCCATTTTACTATATGCTTTACTAACTTCATTTGGAATTTCAAATACAACCTGCAAATTTTTTTCTGGGAAAGTATCAACTAATAACTGAGCCAAGTTCCGAATCATAATAGGTTCTTCTTCATTAGCTATGTTATAGGCTTGACCAATTTCTCCATTTAATAAAATTAAGAATAAGGCAACTGTTGCGTCAGCTAAATAACAAAAGGCACGTTCTGCACTCCCATCACTTTTTAAAACAATGTCTTCTTTCATAAGAACATTGTTTATTAAATCACTCATAATACGGCCATCATTATTAACTTCCATACCAGGTCCATAAACATGTGCTAACCGAGCTACCGTAAATGGTACATGATACTGATCATAGTAGGATTTCAATAACGTCTCTGCAGCACGTTTACTTTCAGGATAACAAGCTCTGCTTTCTAAGATATCAAAAGCACCGTATGCTTCTTCATCAATGACCTCTTGTATTGCTTTTCCATATATTTCACGAGTTGACATAAAAAGAAAGTTTTCAATGCTTTTTGTTTTTGAAAATTCCAAGAGGTTAAGTGTCCCTAAGGTATTGGCTGTTATAATACCAACAGGATCAGTTAATATATAGTGGGGACTGGCATTGCTTGCTGCATGAACAAGAAAATCAACAGGACCATCGTAATGCAAGGCTTCATTGACATCGTGTTGAATTAATAGGATCTTATGGTCTTTCACCAAGTCAGTAAAACGAGCCTTAGCTTTTTCTAGGTTTCTAGCACTTGCAATAATAGTAATATTGCGATCCTCAAACTGATTTAAATAAACTAAGGTATAAATCATATAGGTGGCCAACATACTGTTCGCCCCAGTAATTAAAATTGATTTATGATTTAATTTATCCCAAGCTACGGATTGATCTTTAATAATAGCTTGTAGATCTTCTTGAACAATTGTATTTGAATAACTTATCATCTTATAATCCATAAATTTGTGCATTTTCTTTGGCATCGTAAAGAGCTTTAAACGTGTAAAAATCATCCGGTGTTGTGATTTTTATGTTTTCATATGGCCCTTCTACAATAGTTAACTTCCGATTGTACATTCCCATTAAGGTACTGGAATCAATTGCATTAGTGATTCCTTTTGAGATAGCATCACGTTGAACTTCTAAAATATCTTTCAAGTAAAAGCTTTGCGGAGCTTTTGCAATATAGGAACGCGTTCGATCAACAACCTCTTGAATTTCCTCTTGGTCATTTATCAAAACAACTGTTTCTTTTGCAGCTACTGATGTAATAGCAGTTCCTTTTTCCTTTACAGTTTTAATGTTGCTAGAAAGCAAAGGAACATCAATTAAGGGACGAACACCATCATGAATCAAAACAATATCATCTTGTCCACTAGCAATTTTTTCAGCAGCTTCTAAACCATTAAAAATTGAAAGCTGTCCTGTTTCACCTCCAGGAACAATTGCTTTAACTTTTTTGAGAGAAAATTTTTCTACTAATTTTTCCATGTAGTCAATCCAATCACTGACACATACAACAACAGTCACATCAATTTCTGGATTATTTTCAAAAACTTCTAAGGTATGAACAATGATTGGTTTACTATGAACTTCTAAAAATTGTTTTGGTTTCCCTTTAGAACGCATCCGGCTCCCTACGCCACCTGCAAAAATAAGACCAATATTCATTTAATTCTCCTTCCAGTACCAAGTATAGTAACTGTGATTTTCTCGCTTATTCTCAGGCGGTAATTCCATATAAGAATTGCCATAAAGTTGCTTTAAATAAGCATGATCATTTTTAATTTTTCTTACTGTTAGATGTTCAAATGGTGTGTCTTCATATTCTGAAAATAATTCAACAGGGAAAAACTCTTTTAAGCGATAGCGTGAGTCTGTATAGCCTATAAAAGGTACATCTTGATCATTGTATGTTCTCATAATTTGCTCTGCCACTAATGCTCGTTTTTTTGCTTGGCCATGATACAAAACAAAACGTGGAAAACCTAAAATCAATCTAGCAATAGCATATAGTTTCCGTGAACCACTAGCATAGTTTGGATAGGTTGTACACATAAGGTTTGCAGCTGCATTATGAACTTTCTTAAAGAATTTCTCCCGCTCCTCAGAACTTTCAGGTAATTTGTCCATAGGGAAGAGGTCAATAAAGATACCCGTCCAAGGATGAATTCGATCAGTCTTACTCTGATACATAGAGCCTGTATGATAGAGCTTTGCAAATGGCCAGAGGTTAGGTTCAACGGAATGGTGCAACAACTTATACTCTGTATTGTCTTCTTTAGCCAAAACTACCATCAACTTTTCATAGTCGCTTCTTTTGAGCATTAAGTCAATATCATCATCCCAAGGAATAAATCCTTGATGGCGAATAGAGCCCAAGAGACTTCCGCCACCTAAAGAATATTCTATTTTGTTTTCTCTTGCTATTTCATCAATATAGGAAAGCATCTCCAACTGAACTTTCCTAATTTCTGAAACGGTCATTTTTTTCATATCATATTTCCTTTCAAATTGAAGAAATCGTTATAACTAGGTTTTTTTGATAAAGAAAATAATAACGCCAATATAAGAAATAATAACAACAATTAATAGTCCGACTATCTTATAGATTGGATTCAAATTATGAGTTGATTTTTGACCCTTATTTTTAACAGGAATAGCATTATATTCTTGATCACCATATTTAAAATCTGAAACAAAACCGTTAACTTCATAATTAGTTACTCTAGCATTCGAAATAGAATTACTATCGACTTTAAAATAGATTGGTTTCTTATTATTAACTTCCCTCTTTTCATTTTGTCGGGGAATAATAAAATAGTTGTATCTATCTGAAAGACCTCTTATTTTGTATAAAGGTTCATTATCTTTTTTTTGTTCTTTTTTATTGAAAACCCAAAAGTCATAATTGATAGGGATATCTCTAACATTCCCATCTACGTAGCTAAACCTCTCACCGTTAATTAAAAATGGTTGAAAGTGACTGATTTTCTTGGCAAATTCCATTTGGTTTAAATGCGTATTAGTCCAAAAAGTTGTCTCTTTTTTTGTTTCTAAAACTTCTACTTTCCCATTTCGAATTCTTCCTAATATAAATTGAATTCCCGAGATTGGTTTATTTGTCTCCTGATCGTTTGTTACAAAATTAATACCATAACTTCTAATTTCCGGAGTAAGGATACCACCATTTTCATCTAAAACAAAAATGCCTTGTGATGACTTCGTGTTGTACACGTCAAATGATTTTTCCATAAGACTTGTTTGATCATTTGGTTTTTCAAGAATCAAAGGTAACTTATAATTGACCATTGAGCTCACATGTCCCTTAATAATCAGTTTACCTTTTGTATTTTTTTCAAAATTAAAATTAAGTAACTTTATCGCATAAAGCTTAGAAAGCGCCAGAGTAACTTCTTTATCCATAATATCCAAATCATTTTTATCTGGACTTTCTTTTCCAATACGATAACTAATTTGTCCATTTACAATTGTCGGACTATATTTAGAATCGGTGAGTTTTCCATTATCAGATTCCTTAGTAGTAATTGGATCAATTTTTTCTTGATATTGATGATTTGCTGAATCAATAACAAAATTGGGTGATAATCGTACCAGCATTTTGCGTGAAGTTATTGGAATTTCATAAGTCATTTCTTCTCCAAAGTCTGCTGAAATGCCACTTAACTTTTGTTTCCCATTAAGTAATATCGGTTTTTTATTTGGCCTCGAATTTCCCAGATAAA
Organism: Streptococcus pseudoporcinus LQ 940-04; assembly: GCF_000188035.1. GTDB lineage: Bacteria > Bacillota > Bacilli > Lactobacillales > Streptococcaceae > Streptococcus > Streptococcus pseudoporcinus. Next base: position 91,391 of record NZ_AEUY02000003.1, on the reverse strand, counting down.
TAGTAGAGTTATTAGTAAGTCTTACTAAACGATAATCTTTAGACCCAGTAGTATCTCTTAATATAGATAAGCCACTCTCTACATTCCCAATTAATTTACCGGATTTATTTGAAAATTTATACCTTGTATTTTCTGGATTAGATAGAAAGACTTCTTCTTTTAGGCCATTCATAAAAGTTAAGTAATCTAGTGAATTTTCAAAAAGAATCTTAATAATGGCCTTAGCCTCTGCATCATTATGCTTTATACCTTGTCCAAACTGGTAATCACCGAGATTTATTTTTGAGGCATGAACATCATATTTCTTTCTTACACTGTCTAAAGTATAATGTGAAAAATCAGATGTATTGAATTTACCAGACCTAATTTTTCTATAAGCCGTTTCATAGTTAAATACTGCGACATGTATTCCTTGCATTGGTTGATTATTATAATGATAATAAGCTGTAATATCAACTTTCTTATATGTATTTTCAGAATTACTTGACTTCTTACATCCCGTCAATAGTAAAAGAAAAGTTACAACAATTAATATCTTTTTGGTCATTTAGAATTTTTATCCTCTATTTCTTTTTTTAACAGGGAAACTTCTTGAATGAGTTTTTTGATTTGTTCTTCTTTGCGGGTACTACTGGTCGTATCAAATATCTCTAGGATAAATAAAAAGAGGACAGCCATAAACAAAAGAAAATTCATTGTTAACGCAAATCCAGCCCGATGCGCCACGAAAGAAACGACCTGTGGGAATAAACTAATAAAAACAAGTGAAAAACCGATAAATAACCACGGTGTTGCTCGTTTCACAGAAAATGAATGTCTATTAACCATACGAATGATGACATATAAAATGGCAATAGCTAACAGGAACATTTCAACTTGTAAAAATAAACTCATTAGTCTTTCTCCTTCATGAATCCTGCAATTAGGATTGAAATAAGCACATCAATCATGTAAGTTACAGATTTAAAAGCTCTTATACTCGAAACACCTTCTAAGCGTTCAAACATATTTGCAGGCATTTCTTTTACTTTTAAGCCTTTTTTTAAGAGACTTACAATTGATTCAGGTTCAGGGTAGGCAACCGGATATCGATCAGCAAAATAAGCAATTACCTTTTTGTTTCCAGCTCGATAACCGCTTGTTGTATCATAAATTTTCTTACCAGTAGTTAATTTAATAGCAATTGAGATAAGATTGATGCCTAAACGACGCATAAAGGTAGACTGAAAATTTTCAATTGACCTGTCAACAAAGCGAGAGCCAATAACAAAGTCTACTTCTTCATCTAGTACTGGCGTAACCACTTGGACTATACTATTGATATCATGTTGTCCATCACCATCAAATTGAACAGCGACATCGTAACCTTCTCTTAAAGCATAAATATAACCTGTTTGAACACCGCCACCGATGCCTAAATTTTGAATTAAATCAATGTGGTGAAGACCCTTAGCATCTAATATGTCTGCTGTCCTATCTTTTGAACCATCATTAATAACAATATAATCTAAAAGAAAAGGAAGTTGGTGTTCTTCTCGGTAGGACACAATATTAGCGACCGTTTTTTCGATACTTCCTTCTTCATTATAGGCTGGAATTATTAATAGTACTTTTTTCATGTTCATCTCGCATTATATAGATTTGTGATTAGTAATAATCGGAATACAATGATATGTTTCCATTGATTTTTAGTATAGTGATATTTTAATACTCTACGAATTCTTTCAGAGAAAGCTTGTTGATCAATATCAATATAATTTTCAAGTAATTCCCTATCCCCTTGGTTTAATAAAGGTCCATAGGAATATATAATTTTTTGTGCTTGTTTTTGTGAAGCATGAATGAGATTCCAATATCTGGTAAAAATCCTTTTGGGACCTTCCCTTAATAGTTTAAACCGTTTATCAAGTGTTCGTGCTCCAAGGACATTATTAGCGTGTTGGCGATAGAGCTCTCCAGGTTGATCAATGTAAATTAACTTACCAAGACTTGTTGCTAAAAGCGCTAAGTACCAATCGTGCATGATAATGTTATCCGGTGAGAGCCATTTTTCAGCTAAGGCATGATTAATCATCATGACTCCCCCCGTCACTGAATTTTCAGCCAATTCTTGAACCAAACTCGTATTAGCATGTCCAGATTGTGAACGAATCATACTTTCGTTGATAACATTTAACTGCTGATCAACAACTTTTAAATCCATGTAAACTAATATTGGTGTTTCTACAGAATATTTCTGAGCTTCTTCAAGTTGAACAGCCATTTTATCCGGTAGCCAAATATCATCTTGGTCACTAAAAAAATAGTAATCTGCTTTTTCGTACTTTAGAAGGGTGAAAAAATTCTTGATAACCCCATAATTTTCCCGATTCTCAGCATTAATAAAGTGAATACGACTATCCTTTGCAACATATTCTTCAATAATTTCTGGTGTTCTATCTGATGAACCATCGTCTCGGATTAGCAGATGCCAGTCTGTAATAGTTTGATTGCGAATACTTTCAATCTGCTCCGCTAGAAATTGTTCCCCATTATAGGTTGACATTAAGATATTAATTTTCATTTAAAAATAAAGCCTCATATTCTCCTACAATTTTATCCCATGTGTATTCTCTTTGAATAATATTTCTAGCTTCTTGACCTAAATCATCATAGTTGTGGCGACTATCTACACTCTCAATTAACTGAGCTAAAACAGTTTGTTCTTTAGTCCAATACAAAGCGCCAGTTTTTGCCACTGATTTATTGAAATCAACACCTAAAACTAAATTCAACTTAGTGTGAGCAAGAGCTTCTAAGAGACCCGGATTTGTGCCCCCAACTTCATGTCCATGGATATAGGCAAAAGCATTTTCTCGGATATAGGTTAATAGCTGCCGATCATACAAAGTTCCTAGAAACTTAATCCGCTCATCTTGCTCTAACTGTGTTTTATTTTTTAGTGTCTCAAAGAATGAACTTCCTTCATGATTACAAATCACAACCAAATCACGCTTGGTGCTTGAAGACATAAACTCTTTGATAATGGTTTCATAATTGTTTTCAGGAACAAAGCGGCCAACTACTAAATAGTAATTGTGTTCATTAATACCTGCCTTATTAAAGTAGTCTCGTACGCGATCATCTTCAAAACTTAAAGCTGAAGATGCTGTATCCGTTCCATAGGCAATAAATTGTGTTTTGGCTCGAGGGTATGTTTCTTTGATATAGGTTTCAATCCCTAAATTATCAGAAATTACCAAATGGGCCTTCTCTGCCATTTGTTTTTCTGAATACTTTAAGTACCATTGAACGGGTTTGGGCCATTTACTACGTTTCCACTCTAAGCCATCTGGATTAATGTAAAACTGACCCTGGACCTTCTTGATTTTAGGGATAAATAAGCCAATAAAAGCACCTATTGTATTCCCTAAAATATAAAAGATCGGGCTATCAATCCTATTTTTTTCGCAGTAAGTCAAAGCATAAGTGAGTGCCATCATATCATAAGCAATCACTCGAGCTGGTCCAAGTTGAGGAGGATTAATGTAAAAACAATCTGCACCTCTAAACTCAAAGTGTTCCTTATGTTTTGAATCACTTAAGCAGGCAACATGATAGTGAATAGCCCCACTTTTTTGACGGCTGACTAATTCCTCAACAAAGGTTTCAAAGCCCCCATATTTTGCTGGCAATCCTCGGCTACCAATAATAAATACATCCTGCATCCACAATGCCCCATTCTAAATTATAATCATTTAACAATTATAGCATATTTATAGTCTATTTGCGAAATTTTACCAATAGGAAAAGCCCCGCCATTAGGGCAGAGCTCATTATTCCATCTATTTTTTGATTTCTTGTTTATAAAATTCCTGTAAAGCATCTTGCCACATAGGGATTACAAATCCTGTTGCTTTAGCCTTGTCTAAATTCATCGTTGAATTAAGTGGGCGCTTTGCTTTTGCTGGAAAAGCTGACGAATCAACTGGTACTACTTCAACATCTGTATCCTTTAGGATTTCTTTAGCAAAATCATACCAATTTGTATCTTCTTGTGAGTCATTTGAAAGGTGATAATAACCAAAGGCTTTATTATTTTCTGCCAAATAACACATGAATTCTGCCAAGGTCCTTGTCCAAGTCGGACGACCGAATTGATCGTTAACAACAGTCAATTTGGGATGTGTTTTTGCTAAATTTTGCATTGTAAAGACAAAATTCTTACCATAGTTACCAAAGACCCAAGCCGTTCTAATAATATAATATTTCTTACTATATTTTTCAACAGCTTCTTCGCCTAATCGTTTTGTACGACCATATTCTGTTTGCGGATCAGGAATATCTGTTTCAAACCATTCTTGCCCCACTGTTTTTGTTCCATCAAAAACATAATCAGTAGAGATATATACTAAGGTAGCATCATACTTCTGACAAGCTTTTGCGATGTTTTCTGTCCCATCAACGTTAATAGCTTGATTCAAAGCCTTGCCTTCATCTTCAGCGGCATCTACTGCAGTATAGGCCGCGCAATGATAGACTAAAGTTGGCTTTACTTGTGCAAACACCTGATCAACCATCTCTTCATTAGTGATATCCATCTCTGCAACATCTACAGCTACATAGTCTTCATTACGTTCATCTAGCAAATAGCGTAATTCGGTACCAAGCTGGCCGTTACTTCCTGTGATTAAGATCATAACTTCTCCTTTAAAGAATTATTAATAAGATATTCTGAGAATAATTAACTATTTCTTCATTATTCTACACTAAAAAAGAGAATATTTCATCTCTTTACCCTTGTTTTAACGAATACCTAAAGCAATCCTAGCGTAGCGACTCATTTTCTCCACAGTCCATGCTGGATACCAGACCAATTTCACTTCCGAACTAGTAACTTCGGGAACCTCTCTTAAGACATCATAAATTTGATCAGTTAGTAAATCAGCTAAAGGACATCCCATAGTCGTTAGAGTCATATCAATTTCTGTATGACCAGAATCGGAGAAACGAATTTCATAAATCAAACCTAGATTAACGATATCAATTCCTAGTTCTGGATCAATTACCATTTCTAAAGCCTCAAGGATACGATCTTTAATTTTTGTAACTTCCTCTTCACTGTATTTTAGGTTTTCTGACATAGAATTTCCTTTATCCTCGTTATTTTGATTATTTAAGGCTAGGAGAACCAAGATAAACCTTCGAAACCTATGATATAGTAACGTTATTTATTTCTTGATCTCTAAAGCTCAATGACAACTCCCGACTCATTATTGAGAGTCATTGTTTACACTTTTTTTATTTTAAAGAAGACCTTTAAAAACGTCCACTGGACGTAAACTAATTTTGGGGCATGACTGACCTTAACATTAGCTCTTATTATCCTTCCTTTTTTATTTTCCAAGGAACGACCTAAAAACGTCCAGTGGACGTTTTTAGTCCTCTATAAAGTCTCTTAATTGTTTACTTCTGCTTGGGTGGCGGAGTTTTCGTAAAGCTTTGGCTTCGATTTGGCGGATACGTTCCCTCGTTACGTTGAAAACTTTACCAACATCTTCAAGCGTACGCATTTTGCCATCATCTAAACCAAAACGCAAACGCAAAACATTTTCTTCGCGGTCTGTTAATGTATCTAAAACTTCATCTAACTGCTCACGGAGAACAACACGTGTCGTATAATCTACCGGATTTTCAATCACTTCATCTTCAATAAAATCACCTAAATGACTATCGTCTTCTTCACCAATTGGTGTTTCTAAAGAGACGGGTTCTTGAGCAATTTTAAGGATTTCACGCACTTTATCAGGCGTCATCTCCATTCGTTCTGCAATCTGTTCTGGTGTAGGATCTTGGCCTAATTCTTGCAGAAGATTCCTTTGTTCACGAACTAACTTATTAATCGTTTCAACCATATGGACCGGAATACGAATCGTGCGAGCTTGGTCTGCAATAGCGCGCGTAATAGCTTGACGAATCCACCAAGTTGCATAAGTTGAAAATTTAAACCCTTTAGAATAATCAAATTTATCAACGGCCTTCATTAGCCCCATATTACCTTCTTGAATTAGATCAAGGAATTGCATACCACGTCCCACATAGCGTTTGGCAATTGAAACAACTAAACGTAAGTTTGCCTCTGCTAAACGCTGTTTAGCATCTACGTCACCTTCAGCAACAGCAATCGCTAGTTCTTTTTCTTCTTCGCCTGTTAAAAGTGGAACGACCCCAATTTCCTTCAGATACATCCGTACTGGATCATTGACTTTAGCTGAATTACTGCCAATCAACTGTTCATCTGTTAATTCTTCTGGTTTTGGTTCTTCAACGATATATTTTGTTGACGGATTTCCCTCTTTATCCGTAATTGAAATACCACCATCTGTTAGACGTTCTAGTAAATCATCAATTTGGTCAGCGTCCAATACAAAAGGAATAACAAGTTTTTCTGTTACTTCATCATCAACTGCAGTACCTTCTTTTTTATGGTTACGAATGAATTCGGCAACTTGAACATTAAAAGTTGTTATTTCGTTTTTTTTAGTCATATTTTCCTCTATTCCATTTTCCTTTTCTGTGCAATGAGATTTTCTAAAACTTCTAAGGCTAGTTGGTGGTCTCCATTATTACTGGATTCTCGTACTTGTTTTCCTTGCTTATGGATATCTCTTTCCCTCAGTAATTTGTCACGCTTTCTTAAAATATCACTAATTTCACTTTCAGTCACTTCCTCAGGTAAATGTTCTTCTAAAACACGATAATAAGCTTGGTTAACGTCTTCCGATAGATTGGCTAAATCAAGTGGGCTGATTTCTCCATTTGCCTTTAAAACAAGAAATAATTCCTGTAGAGCCGGTGTGTCAAAATAAAAATTATCTTTTAGTCTAAATTCATTAAGCAAATACTCATGATGAATTAAGCGGTGTAAAAGCTGATTTTCTGTTCTCACCAAGGCCGTAATATTTTTGGTAACCGGCAGAGTCATAATAGGCGCTTCCGATGGAGTTATCTGTACTTGACGTCTTTGCCGATCTTGAACTCGGTAAGTATTGACTGTCTGTTCCACCTGCAAGTAGTCAAAATCAGGTAAACTATCAGCCACTTTATGAATATACGAATTCTGAGCTGTTATTGAAGGGGCTTTAGCAATAATCCTGGCAATCTCTTCCACATAAGCAATTTGAGCTTGTAAATTATCTGTATTTTCTGGCTTTAAGTACCTAATGAAAAATTCAACGTCACTAATCCTTGAGTGTTCTAATAAATGAGCTAATTCTTCTGCTGAATGCTTTTGGACAAATTCATCTGGATCCATCTTGTTCGGGATAAGAACAATTTCAACTTGAAAATCAGATAATAAATCTATAGACTTAGCAATAGCATTCTGACCAGCATCGTCACCATCATAAGTTAAAATCACTTTTTTAGTTAGTGGTTTCAAATGATTAATATGCTCCTGAGTTAAAGCTGTCCCCATTGAAGCGATAGCATTTTCACAACCTGCTTTATAGGCTGCGATGACATCCATAAAACCTTCCATTAAAAAAACTTCATGTTTTTTGGCAATAACTGGCTTAGCCTTGTCTAAATGGTAAAATTCATAGGACTTATTAAAAAGTAGTGTCGCTCGCGAATTTTTATATTTAGCTAGTTTATTACCTTGATCCTCTTTAGTCCAAATTCGACCAGAAAAAGCAATAGTCTGACCGCGATCATCTGTCAAAGGAAACATAATACGATTACGAAAAGCATCATATAGGGTGTTAGACGATTCAGATAGATTAAATAGTCCAGATGTTGTTAAGATCTCCTCTGGGTATTTTTTGGAAAGTGCCTGATAAAGGTAATTCGGTTCAGCTGGAGCTAATCCAATATTAAAATGCTCAATCAGATTATCGTCTAAGCCACGCTGGTATAAATAGTTTCGAGCTTCTTGCCCTATTTTTGTGGTTTTTAGAACAGCTTGGTAAAATTTCTGAGCATCTTGATGTAAATCAATAAGTTCTTGATGACTTTTCTTTTTTGGCGACTGATTTTGAGGTTTAGGAACATCTAAAGCAATACCACTCTTTTCAGCAAGAATACTAACGCTCTCTAAAAAAGGAACTTGCCGATATTCTTCAATGAATTTAAAAACATCGCCTGAACGACCACAACCAAAACAGTGAAAAAATTGTCGGTCCTCAATAACATTAAATGATGGTGTCTTCTCTTTATGAAAAGGACACAAGCCCAAATAATGTCTCCCCGAACGAGAAAGACTAACAACTTCACCAATGACATCAACAATATTGACAGCATTTTTAATCTGGGAAATCTTTTCTTTGTCTATAGCCAAACTGTCACCTCCCCAGAAAAAACCCATTGTATTTTTACAGTTTATTATATCACCTAGCAGCTTTTTTGTAAATTTTTAAAATTGAACACAATTGCTGTCTTTTATATGAAAACTGTGATATGATTAAGTTATTAAAAAAAAGGGGAATTCTCATGATTAAAGAGTTAAAAGAATTTTTATTTAAAGGCAATGTCTTAGATCTAGCTGTTGCTGTCGTTATTGGGGCTGCTTTTAAAGCAATCATTGATTCATTAGTGGCTGATGTCATTACACCACTGATTTTGAATCCTGTTCTTAAGGCTGCTGGTGTTTCAAACATTGCAGAACTTGCATGGAACGGTGTTAAATATGGAAGTTTCATCGCTGCAGTTATCAACTTCCTAATCATTGGTACAACTCTATTCTTCGTTGTTAAGGCTGCTAACAAGGCAATGACCTTCAGAAAAAAAGAAGAGGAAGAAGTTATTGCTGGTCCTACTCAAGAAGAACTCCTCGTTCAAATTCGCGACTTACTTGCAAGCAAATCATAATCCTGAAGAAGTTGGTTTCCAACTTCTTTTTTAATGTCCTCTTAAAGTCAAAAGAGTCTGGGACAAAAAGATATTAATTTTTGAGATTCCCTGCCATTAATTTTTCCAATTGATAAATGAAACCCAAAAAGCGAACAAAACTCATTTTCTGATACTCAGAATACTGTCTTGTTCGCTTTTTATATTTGAGCTTAGACTTTTGTCCCAGCCTCTTTTTATCTAAAATTAGAATTTTTTACGTTTACGAGCTGCTTCTGATTTGCGTTTACGTTTTACAGAAGGTTTTTCGTAGAATTCACGTTTACGTGATTCTTGAAGAGTTCCAGCTTTAGTAACAGAACGTTTGAAACGACGAAGAGCATCATCCAATGATTCGTTTTTACGTACTACTGTTTTTGACATATGTTTCACCTCCTCAAGATATTGTAACATTTACACGTTCTTTAACATATTACATGACTTTTGAAAAATTGTCAATAAGATTTAGTAATACTTTTACTTCTCTTTCAATTTGGTCAACTATTACTTTCTCATTAAGATACCATTTAGGCCTTTAAAATTAGTTTAAAAGCAAAAGAAACCTTACAAGACAGAAATCACTTCTAGATCTTCTCCTCCCAATAAAACAAGATACTTTTCGACAGTGTCAATATTATAAGCTTGTGACAAAGCTTCTGCATATAAGGCTAGTTGACCTGCATACCTTCTCTCTAGCTCACTTGCCTGGTGATATTTATCAGTCTTGTAATCAAAGAGAATAATTTTATCCTTAAACAGCAAGTAACCATCAATAATGCCACGAACCACAAACTTTTCTTGACTAAGCATGTCCTTTTTGAGCATAGCAAACGGCGCTTCACGATGGAGCTTCTGATGGTGATTACAGATTAGTTGACCAAGGGCAGTCTGGTTGAAGAACTGAATAATCTTGTCAAGATCCAGCTTAGCTTTAAGGGACTCACTAGCATTAACCAGGGTCAAAGCCTTTCGAACACTTTCTTGTGTCACTCTTTCTGAAATCGTGATTTTTTGCATCAATTCATGTAAGCTTGATCCAATTTGGCTAGCATCAATAGTAAGATTTTCACTAAAATTTGGTAAGACAAACGATGCTTGACTCAAAGGTCGGCTTTTTTCTATAACAGCAACTCCTTCAGAGTCCATAATTGGCTGATAAAAGTCTTTAAGCTGACTCGGTGTTTGAACTGTTGGTAAATGAATAGCTGCATGATAAGACTGGTTTAACTGATTAACTTTTTCTAACATATCTAAAGCACGCGCAATATGGTCAGATTGTCTATTATGGGCCAAATTATCAGGATCTAAAACCTCTTTTACGACTAATTGGCCAATAGCGTCATCTCCTAAATCACTATCACTTTCAAAACGGAGATCAAAATAAAGTTCTTCTTGGGCAAAACTTTCTCGAATAGCTAAAAACCAATCTTGGAAACTTTGGAGATTTTCACGCACTGTCCTAGGCAAATGATTTCCTTCTCTTTGCCCATCATACTTATCAGCTAACTTCTCTTGACTTCCCTTACCAATCAAATATAGCTTCTTTTCCGCCCTAGTCATCGCAACGTAAAGCAGGCGCATCTGCTCTGAAAGAGTAGCTCGCTTCAAGGCTTTTCTATTCATCTGATAAGGAAGCGTTTCTAAAGTAACCTTTAAGCTTGATAATTGCTCTGCATCCAAAAGAGTTTTAAAATCAGCTAAATATTTAATACCTATCCCCTGCTGACGGTCAAGAATAGCTGGCGCGTATAAATCCTTAAAACTAAACTTTTTATCACAGTTTAATATAAATACATACTTGAATTCTAACCCCTTCGATTTATGAATCGTCATCAAATTGACAGCATCTTTAGCCTGAACAATATCAACATCAGCCAGGTCATTTTCCGTTTCTAAAATCCTATCGATCATGGAGATAAAGCGCGACAAACCTCTATAACCTGTCTTTTCAAATTGACTGGCCCTTAATGCTAGAGCATATAGGTTAGCTTGCGCCTGTTCTGCCTTAGGACTGGTAGCCACATAATCAAAGTAAAAACGATCATTATAGATTTTCCAAATTAAATCATACAAACTATTCTTCTTCGCAAAAAGTCGCCATTGCTTTAAAATCTTGTCAAATCTTATTAGACTCTCTTGTAAGTCGTTGGTTACTAAGTCTGGATAAAGACCTTTCTTGGATAAAGCGTTTTGAATCTTCTCATAGAAACTTTCCACTTTGTCTTGCCTAGATTCCTGTAAAGCTATTCGTGCTAACTGGTCCTCATCAAAGGCAAACATTGGGGATTTAAGTAAGGCCACAAGGGCATAATCATTAAGAGGATTATTAATCGTCCTCAAGGTATCTAGCATGACCATTATTTCTACTGATTGCAGATAATGATCTAGGCCACCATCAGACACTAAGGGAATCCCCAAACGATTAAAGGTTCGCAAGATATTATCATTTCGCGTTCGAGACGAAACCAAGAGCGTAATATCCGAAAAAGCTACTTGCTCGTCATTATGAAGACGAATAATTTCTTTAGCAACAATTTTGACCTCACCAGGTGAGACTTGATTATCACTAAGCATCTCACTAGAATCTGGCTGCTGACTCTGATCTTGACTGTCGGTATTGTATAGTAACAGTTGACACCTATTTTCTGGGAAGCTTTCTTCTTGACGAGAACTACCAGGTAATAAACGATGGCTAGTATCATAAAGAATATCGCCAACTGCTTCGTCCATTAAATGAGAAAATACTGCATTGGTGACCGCCAAGACTTCTGACTGACTCCGGAAATTCTCTTTCAATAGAATCAGTCTGCCATTTTCCGGGTTTTCTTGATAATCTTTAAACTTTTGGTTAAAAATAAGCGGATCTGCTTGTCTAAAACGGTAGATTGACTGTTTAATATCTCCTACCATAAAACGATTGTGACCATTTGACAATAATTCCAAGAGTTTTTCTTGAATATGGTTATTGTCCTGATACTCATCAACCATAACTTCATGATATTTGTTCTGATAAGACACTTGAATCTCAGGATTATTTTCCAATATAGCAATGGCAAAATGAGCAACATCAGAAAATTCAAAAGCATTCTCTTCTATTTTTGCTTTTAAATAAGCTTTGCTGAAATCAAGGACAAAAGCTTGTAAAAGTTTTAATAATGGTAAGGTTTCTGCTTGAAAAGTAAAAATAGTTTCCAAATGTTGCACATCTTTTAGGCGCGCTTGTAAGTCTTTAAAAACACTATATTTTCGCTTATTGATCGTCACAGCATCACCAGTTGGCAAAAGTGCCAAAACATCTCTAGCTAATTGACTAATCTGTTCTTTGCCATAGTAAGTGTCAAAGTGGAGGGACCATTCTTGCAGTAATTGGATCATCTGTAGATGCTTTTGGTATTTAGCACTAGGTTTTCCTGCTTTTGTCAGTTGTCCGTAATCTTCTAATTCTGTCAGATCACGTAAACTAGTTGCTGTTCTTTGCATGCTTTGGAGCAAAGCTTCTATATCAGTATCTGGCAAACTACCAAAATCAGTATAACTGTTACTGGCCTTTAGAAAAGTTTTCTCTAACCATTCCAAAGGATCTTCGGTCGATTGGCTAAACTCATAAATCTTATAGACAATTGCTCGAAACCCTTTAGAATCTTTTCGATGTCCAGAGAAATTTTTGACTGTTTTCATAAAGGTCAAACTCTCTTTTGAATCCATATAGTTAGCAAAAATTGATTCATAAATTCTGTTTTTGAGGATATCTTGTTCCGACTTATCCTGCATGATTCGAAACTTTGGTGAGATACCTAAGGTGTAGCTATATTGGGACAAGAGCTTTTGGGTAAAGGCGTCCATGGTACCAATATCTGCTTGAGAAATTCCTTGTAATTGCTGATTCAAATAAGCCTTCCATTCGGCATCGCTGCTTTCTTTGATCAAGGCTAAGAATCTCTTTTCCAGGCGTTCTTTTAGCTCCGTAGCGGCTTTGACTGTAAAAGTAGATATGAACATTTCATCAATGGCAATACCACGCATGACCTTATCAATAATCCGTTCAACCATAACAAAAGTTTTCCCTGAACCAGCTGATGCAGAAACTAGGATATTCTGTCCATTACAATAGATTGCTTCAATTTGCTCAGGCGTTCGTTTTTGTGCTTTATTAGATTCAGCTTCTTTTTCTTGTAGTTTCTTAATGTCCTTGTCACTTAAAAATTGTGGAAAGATCATATTACTGGTTACCTTCCTGTCTGTCTTTCATTAATTCTAATAACGTTTCTTTTTTGTTTTTTCCAAAAACAGTTACTAAGGACCTTGCTTGTCCGAAATCCAAATCAGCCTCAAAGCCAGTTATGGCCTTCAATTGATCCCCCTGAACGGATTTGCCGTCCTTAGTGTAAGGATTAATGAGAAAATGCCCCTGACGAATTTTTTCTTCAGCTCTTAAATATAACCACTCGTTATAGGCTAACAAGACAGCCACTTCTTCTTCAGTGAAAGTATTGTTGGTAATATGGTAGGCCCCAGAAGCTAAATACTCTTTTTCACTTTCCATAAAAATACCTTTATAGGTGAGCTCTTTATAGTGGTCTTTCAATAGTTTACTATCCAACTCTGGATAGCTTGCCAAATCAAGTGTTGGCTCTTGCATATGCAAATACATCGCACCAAAAATAGGAATATGATTTTGATAGTGCCTTTTTAGAGCTGACAAATAAGTAGGCAACTGCGAGTTTAAACCATTGAAAAAGAGGGACAAATCAAAAGCACTAGCACTTGACTTATAATCTACTATGCCTACACTCTGATCAACCAGCTGATCAATCCGATCTATCGTTCCCTTAATTATTAACTTGTCCTTAATTGGCAACTGAAACTTTTCTTCCTGCGCTAAGACATGAACATTTTGATGGGTCTTAAAAATATCTGCAGTCGCTTTGGCAATTCCTTCTAAAAGGTGAAGACTATAGCGTCCTTGCGCGTCATCTTGGTAAAAATATTTGAAACTTGATTCTTGATTTGTCTGTTCAATTGCCCTTTTAACTTTATCATCAAAAGCTAGATCTGTAGCATCTGCCATTACACGTTCAAACACACGGTGTAAATAAGTTCCATGTTGACGTGCATCTGGATGGATCGACTCCATTTCTTGCAAACCTAAAATATATTGTAGAAAATATTTATACTGATTATCATAAAAAACGGTTAAGGCTGAATGAGATAAATGGATAGGTTTTTCTTGCGGAAATCGGGTTTGAATGACTTCTTGTGATAGAGGTTTAGTTTGTAAATGTTTTTTAACTTGAGGCAATACCAAGTCTTCTTTCGCCAAACGTCCTTTAAGATAACGTAACATAACCGTCCAAAAATTTTCCTCTTCTGAGCTGAGTTCTATCTGTCTAGTATTTAGTTCAATCACTTGAGATAAAAGTGATTTATAATTTCCAATGTCAGTCTCCATAGCAGAAAATTGGCTTTTTCCTTTTTCAAGTAAAGGAATGCCAAAATCTAGCAGTAAGGAAATATAAGGGGATAGCTCTACTGATACCTCGTTTAATTGCATTGGGACACTAAGCACTAATTCTTGATTTGCAGAATTAAAAAGCGAAAGTGCCATAAAATGATTCTTTTTAGTTGTTTCATGGCTAGCGACTTCAAATCGCTGGAAAGAAGATAATTTTTGATTGGTTAAAGCACGTTCTTTATCACTTATTAAACTTTTCTTAAGAGTAACTTTTGGAAAATGGGCACTAGTCATCCCAATAGCATAGACAAAGGCCTTACTATGCGGTTGAACTAAGTCATAGGATTTGATCGTAACGACATCTAAAGTTGCTGGCACCACCCGATAATTAGCTGCCTGCATTCCCATTTTAATAAGGTTAAAAGCATGTTCTAAACTAATGATATCATCTTTGAAAATGTGGTGAAATTGCTCTAAAATAGTGGTAAAAACTTTCCAGACTTCCAAATCTTTTTCTTGCTCATTTTCATTTTGAGAATAGCTAAGCTGCTCAAGCTTTGCCGGCAACTCAACTTGCTTTAAAAAGTTCAACAAGCCTGTCAAAAAGCTTGCGCCTGTTTGTTCTTTTTGACTATATAATTCTCTTAGTGGGCTATAAATAACTTCTCGAACCCTATTTATAATCTCAAGATCAAATTTGCGACGGTCGCGATGATCTAGCGGGTTCAAAGAAAAGGGTTTAGCAAACTTGCGAGAACCGTTGATATCAGCAAATTGGACATAGGCTTCAAATTGGTCTAGATCAAAATCTTCAACATGGCTAAATAAACCTGTTTTTAATAGGGACAAGATATCCTCGTTTCGCCAATTATAGCCATAAATACGCTCAAGTGCATCTATAAATTGCACCAGAGGATGATGAGACATGGCTTCTGCCTTACCAAAATAATAAGGGATTTCGTATTTGTCAAAGAGTTGACCAATCTGTAATTGGTAACTTTCAAGATCACCTAATAGAACAAGGATATCCTTATAACGATAACCTTCATAGAGTTTCTGACGGATGCTCTTTGCCACATGCTCAATTTCATCTTTCTGATTGAGGCTTTGCCAAATTTGGAAGGACTCTTTATCCTGTGAACTTAACTGGTTCTCTGATTCAGAAAAATCAAAATGCTCCTCTAAAAGCTTGGTAAGTTTTTGAAAACTCTCAGGATATATTGTCTGACCCTTAACATACTGTGCTTTAACCCCATAAGTTTGAGAAAGTTCACGAAAAAAATCAATACTTGCTTGATAAATATTTCCTTCGGTAAAGTTCTTTGAATAAGCCTTTGGGCTAAGATAAGTGCCAATGACAACCTGACGACATTTAGCATCTAGTTGCGCAACTAAATTAGCTTCTTCAGTGGAGAAACGAGTAAAACCGTCAATAATAAGAACGGTCTGACTAAGCTGGTCATCTATTTGGCTGCTTGCTATGACTTGAGAAAACTGTTCAAGAGAACTTGTCTCATCAAGCTGATATCTTGCCATTAAGTCTTCAACAGCAAGAAAAATTGAGATGAAATCATTCTTCTTTTCAGGGTCTTCCATTTCAAGTTCTGTTACTGCAATATTTGCCCCTTTAAGCTCTTTATATAAATCAATCAATTGCAGTATAAAAGCTAAATCCCCCTTTAGATGATAATAACGCTTTAAATCAGATGCTGTTAATTGGTCTAAAGCACGGTAAAAAATCATTGATAAAGTCATATCATCAATTGGCAAACTTGTTTTAACCTTATTTAGCGTAAAATAGCGAGCCAACTGGCCAAATCGAGTTACTGTAATGGCAAATGAAGCTTCTTGCCTGAGAGCTTCTAAAACATCTCTTTCTTTCTCAAATGAAAGAGAATTTGGTGCGATATAAAAAACACGATACCCTTCTTGGGCATAGTTATCGGCCTGAGCAACTAAAAGTTCCGTTAAAGAATAGTGCAAATCTGTATAAAGTAATTTCATCTTGACCCTTCGTTTTCCTGAATGCTTTCTTCTATTATAACAAATCAAATCATAAAAACGATTTAAGGGCTATTTTTGAGGTAAAAATAAGCCTTCCAACCTTATTTTCAAGCAATTCTCATAAAAATACTTTATAATAGTTACAATGACTAAAAAGAGGAGAAAACAAAATGAAAACTGATGATCTTAGAGAAAGTCAACATGTCGAAGACCGTCGTAATGAAAGTTCTGGTTCCTATACCGGTGGAGGGAGCGGAGCAGGCTTACTGCTACAACTCCTTTTTTCTCGGGGAGGCTGGAAAACAAAACTCCTTCTTTTAATTCTCTTGCTGGTTATGGGAGCCGGTGGCTTAACTGGGATTCTCAATGGGGGTCACTCCACTCACAACAACAATCCCTACCAATCTACAAAAGTAGCACGAACAAGTGGTGATAAAGCTAGCGACCAACAAGTTCAGTTTGTTAGTAAAGTTTTTGCCTCCACCGAAGACTTTTGGACAAAAGAATTTGAAAAACGTGGTAAAACTTATAAAAAACCAACCTTAGTGCTCTATACCGGTTCTATTACGACAGCCTGTGGACAAGGGCAGGCTTCCTCAGGACCCTTTTACTGTTCAGGTGATAACAAGGTCTACCTAGACATTTCTTTCTATAACGAGCTATCAGAAAAATATGGTGCCGCTGGTGACTTTGCTATGGCATACGTTATTGCCCATGAAGTTGGCCACCATGTGCAAAATGAACTAGGTATAATGGAAAAGTACACAAATGCCCGTAAAGGTAAAAATCAAACTGATGCCAATAAACTGACTGTTCAGCTCGAGTTGCAAGCCGATTATTATGCTGGAGCATGGGCTAACTATGTTCAACATCAGGGACTTCTTGATAAAGGAGATATTGAAGAAGCGATGAGGGCAGCAAATGCCGTAGGTGATGATACCTTGCAAAAAGAAACCTATGGTAAAACTGTTCCAGATAGCTTCACACATGGCACATCTGAACAGCGTCAACGATGGTTTGACAAAGGTTATCACTATGGTGATATTGAACACGGGAATACCTTTGAAATAGCTTATAATAGCTTGTAGACAAATTAAAAGAACTGAGCGCCTAATGAAGTGCACCCAAAAAGTTAGATTTTTAGTCTAACTTTTTGGGGTCACTTCACGCCTAAGCCAGTTCTTTTTATTTGTCTAAGTCTTAGTGTAAGACTGTTTTGAAACCAATTTTAATAGCTACATCTGGGGCTAGAAGATTGCTAACACGGCATTTCTTTTTTATAAAAGCTATTAATTGATTTTGCTGTACTTGATTAAGTTGCTCTCCCATATGAACTGTAAGAGTAAAGACACGGTCATCATAATGCGATTCTGTTTTAAGAGGTAGCTCATCCACTTTTTCATAAATCTTAAAATACGACTGAATACACATGGTAACACAGGAAGCTAAAGCTATATTGAGCAAACTCATTGGTGTTTCCCCATCGTCAGTTACCCCAAATAATTCCACTCCTGCCCCATAGCCTTTTGATCTTGTATGATACAGATAATCTCCTCTTATTTCTGTTTGATACATTTTCTACCTCCTTTAAACGACCTTATTATACCAAAAAAAGAACAAGATCAAATACCTATAAGCTTAGAAGGTATGTCCTGTTCTTTTTATTTTACCTTACTTGTGCACCTGCTTCTTTTACCAGAGCATTCGTAATCTTATCCATATATTTCGCTACATCTTCATCACGTAAACTATCTTGCGGATTTTGGAATCTTAAACTATAGGCCATTGATTTTTTACCTGGCTCAATGTGCGCACCAGCATAAATATCAAACAATTTTATAGTGTCTAAATACTTAATTCCGAGATTGTCAATAATCCTTATGATGTCTTGATGGCTTGTGCTATCATCAACTAATATGGCAATATCACGTGACACTGCTGGTACTTTACTGATTTCGTTGAAGACTTGATTTGACTTCATATTTTCTTCAATAATCTGTAAGTTTAGTTCAGCTACGTAAGTTTCAGGAATATCATAATCACTAGCTACTTGAGGATGTACCTGCCCGATAAAGCCAATAGTTTGATTATTCAAGATCAGGCGTGCTGTTCGACCAGGGTGCATACTTGCCATCTCTTTTTCAGCAACAAAATGGACCCTAACCCCTAATTTATCAAATAAACTCTCGAGAATCCCCTTAGCATAGAAGAAATCCACAGGTTGAGCTTGCGTTTGAAAATCTTTCTCAGCAACTAAACCAGAGAGGGCAAAAGCAAAGGTATCAATTTCATTAGGCAAATCTCTTTTAGGATCTCCCTCTTGCTCAAAGATCTTACCAATTTCATAAATAGCTAGATTCTTTTGTTTACGCGCTACGTTATAAGCAACCGTATCCAACATACCAGATACAATATTCTGGCGGAGTGCTGACCTTTCGATGGTCATTGGCCACATCAACTCGGTGAGCTTACTTGGTTGAATGGCAAAAGCTTGGGCTTTTTCTGGAGTTGTTAAAGCATAAGAAATTATTTCTGTCAGCCCAGCCCCTTCGGCGATCGTTCGCACACGTCGACGTAAGGCTTGACTTGCGGTCAATTCACCTGCAGTTCCGCCAGCTTCCGGAAGAGTTGTGGGGAGCTTATCGTAACCATAAATACGCGCGATTTCCTCCACTAAGTCTGCTTGAATACTGATATCCCAGCGACGACGGGGAACAGAAACTGTAAAGGATGAGGCATCACCACTTAGACCAAACCCTAACTTAGCAAAAATTTTCTCAATATCTGTATAGGTTAAATCTGTACCGAGACGAACATTAACATAATCCAAAGTTGTTAGAACTTGAACTGGGTCAGTTGGTAACTGGCCAGCTTGCACACGTCCGGCAAGTACTTGTCCCTGTGCTAATTCTTGCAACATAGCTGCAGCAAAATCAAGTGCTTCAAGAACCGTATCATAATTAACCCCTTTTTCAAAACGAGATGAACTTTCTGAACGCAGGTTAAGTCGGCTACTTGTCTTACGAATTGACTTACCATCAAAAACAGCAGCTTCGAGAACAACCCTAGTGGAGCCATAATCAATCTCTGTTTCTTTTCCTCCCATCACACCTGCTAAGGCAACGGGCTTGTCATTAACTGCTATAACGATATCTTGGGAAATCAATTGACGTTCTTCACCATCCAAAGTGATTAACGTTTCACCATCACGTGCTTGACGAGCAACAATAGAATGGTTGGCAAACTTATCCAAGTCAAAAGCGTGCATTGGTTGACCAAAATAAAGCAAAACGTAGTTGGTCACATCTACAACGTTATTGATGGGACGAATTCCAGCATTCATTAAAAGATTTTGCAACCATTGTGGGCTGGGTTCAATAGTTACGTTTTCAACCACACGACTAGCGTAAGTAAGAACGTTCTCTGATTCAATAGCGACAGAAATCATATCAGAAGCTTTTCTAGAACTTTCATGCACTTCTTTTTCTGGAAAGTGAACTTCTTTTCCATAAATAGCAGCTACTTCATGAGCAACTCCGCGCATTGATAGAGCATCCGCGCGATTAGGTGTGATTGATAACTCAATGATTTGATCGTCTAAGTCTAAATAAGGGAAAATACTGTCACCAGGCTTTGCATCAGCTGGTAAAATCTGAATTCCTTCAGCAAATTCTTTTGGAATAATAGAATCTGGCAATCCTAATTCCTGTAATGAACAGATCATTCCTAATGATTCCATTCCTCTCATTTTGCCTTTTTTAATTTTGTAATTATCGGCAATCCTTGCCCCCGGCAAGGCTACAATAACATTAATTCCAGCTTTCACATTTGGTGCACCACAAACAATTTGTCGAGGCTCATCGTCACCAGTATCAACCTGACATAGATGTAGGTGTGTCTCTGGAACATCTTGACATGATAAAACATGGCCAACAACTAATTTTGATAAACCAGCTGAAGGAACTTCTACACCCTCAACTTCTATTCCAGTTGTTGACATTTTTTCTGCCAATTCTGCTGAAGTCACATCAATGTCAACTAATTCTTTTAACCATTTATAAGATACTAACATACTTCTCTTTCTTTCTATTTCAAGGATTTCTTCATTAGCCAGTCGGTATCAACCAGATCCCCTACAGCAAATGAGTGTTCTGAAAATTTTTTAAAGCCATATTTGCTATACAAGGACTGAGCTTTTAGATTTTTTTCCCAAACGCCAAGCCAGACCCAAGCCTTACCCGATTGATAAGCTTTTTCCAATGCAAAGTTAAATAAATAGTTTCCAAAACCTCTCCCTTGGTATTGATTCAAAATATAAATGCGCTGAATCTCAAAGGCGTCTTCTAGTTCATGCTCGGTTTGATCCTTACCCCAATTGACTTTAAGGTAACCAATAACAACACTATTCAGGCGTAAAAAATAAACTAGATTTTCATTACTCTTTAATTCTTGAGCGAGTATCTCAGTGCTATAAGCTTCTTGAAAAAATTCTTGTAATTGTTGTTCTGTGTTATGACCACCAAAGGTTTCGGTAAAGGTTTGGACTGCTAAATCTCTTAATATGGCAACTTCTCCATCTTTTACTAAATCAATGGATAATTCTTTCTGCATGGCTATTCCCCTAAAGTTCTGTCGCGCCTTAATGAAGACTCTTTTTATTTAAATTGCTCAGAAAATCGCATGTCGCCTTGATAGAATCCACGGATATCATTGATTCCATAACGTAACATAGCGATACGTTCTTGACCAAGGCCAAAGGCAAAACCAGAATAGGTTTCAGCGTCAACACCTGACATCTCTAAGACGCTCGGATGAACCATTCCAGCCCCGAGAATCTCAATCCAGCCAGTTCCCTTGCAGACATTACAACCTTTTCCACCGCACTTGAAACAAGACACATCAACCTCAACAGATGGCTCTGTAAAAGGAAAATAGGAAGGACGAAGACGAATTTTTCGTTCTTCACCAAACATCTTTTTGATAATCATTTCTAGAGTGCCTTTTAAGTCACCCATTGATATATTTTTACCAACGACAAGACCTTCAATTTGGTGGAATTGATGGGAATGAGTCGCATCATCAGTATCACGTCGGAAAACACGACCAGGTGAAATCATTTTAAGAGGACCTTTTGAAAAGTCATGTTGATCAAGTGTACGAGCTTGAACAGGACTTGTATGAGTCCTAAGTAAAATGTCATCTGTAATATAGAAAGTATCTTGCATGTCACGAGCGGGATGATCTTTCGGTAGATTCATTCTTTCAAAATTATAGTAATCTTTTTCAACTTCAAAACCGTCAACAATTTGAAATCCCATCCCTAAAAAGATATCTTCAATCTCTTCACTGGTCTGCGTCAAGATATGTCGGTTACCAATTGTCATTTGTCGGCCGGGAAGTGTGACATCAATACTTTGCGCATCAAGCTCTTCTTGAATTTTTGCAGCTTCAACAATTCTTCCCTGTTCTTCAAAGGCACTTGTTAATACATCACGTAGTTCATTAACTTGTTTTCCAACTAAAGGACGCATGTCAGCTGATAAATCTTTCAGACCTTTTAATAACTCTGTTAAAGAACCTTTTTTCCCTAAAACAGCAACTTTTAAATCCTGTAATTCTTTACTGTGATTGCCAGTCAGTTCTTTTAATTGATTTAAGGTTTGGTTGCGTAATGCTTCTAATTGCTCTTGTAAATCCATTGTTTTCCCTTCTTTAAGTGGACAAAAAAGCGTGCCAAAACTCCAAATAAGCGGAGCGTTGACACGCGGTACCATCCGATTTCATCTGTCATAACAGACCTTAATTAGTGATCATATGTGAGTGAATTCCTTACATTTCCATCAAGAAGGCTTACAGTCTATGGCCCTCAGTCCCTGATAATTTCCCTGTAATTACTAGTCTCACTGATTTCTATTCAATTAAGATTATTTTATCAAAAATGCTTTTAAAAGACAATAAAAATTACCTATAGCCAGCGGATCACTATTCCAATCAGCTAGCTCTTTAATTCATGTGTCGCTTAACTTGTCCTGTTTGATAGTTAATCTTTAAACCTTTTTGAACATTTGGCACAAAAACATTAAATTCCAAACTGCCATCATTAGCTTTTGCTTCTAAGTGACTACCGCTAGAAACAAGGTTATTCTTCTCATAAAGCAAGGTCACTCTGTAACGAACCCGTTTACCGCTATCTAGTGCTTTTCGTATTAAGGTTTCATAATAATTTTGACCTGTTGAATCTGAGAGGTAAGCTTGGTTTGCCCAGGCCGTTTGTACTGCAATGTTACTTGGATTGCTGGTAGAAGCGTCATAATCTTTTAGGCCACCTATCAATGCATAAGCTAGTAAATGCCCCCTATCAATAGCATGATCATATCCACCTGACAAGCCATGAATTTGATGCCACCCCGCTGGCTTCCAAGAGGTATAGCCATTCCCCGTTTCATTGCGGTTACGGTATTGTCTTGTTGATTTAGCTAATAAAGCATTCGCTCTGAAAGGCACTTGCTTACCCTCAACTCGCTTGATGTCATTATTGGCATAAGGTAAACTTGAAACTTTTACCTTCAAATCGGTCCTATTATTGTTAATGATAAAAGCACCAGCACCATTCCACTCAATCTTCTGACCTAATTGTTTTTTCACTTGTTGCGTAAGCACTGAACTAGCTAACTGATAACTAGGTGTATCAGGATTCGTCGGATTTTTGGAGTATTTTTGAGTTTTCCCTTGACCGGAAATAATCTGTAATACTTGCTGAAATGGGTTATCAGACGCAAGATGACGGCTCTGCGGTAAGGCTATTACCCCAGTAATGAGCAGAGCTAGCAGAATCCCATTGAGCTTTTGGATATTTAGCTGTTTTTTGGACATTTTTCCTCTCAGTTAAAAAGTAGGCTAGGCCTACTTTCCAGCAAATTTATGAATTAACTCTGCCCATTTGGCTACTGACAGAATTGATGAGGCATGTTGACCATCGCCAAAGACGCTATAGCCAATCATCAAGCCAATAGCTAAAAATAAACAGGCTAAGATTGCTACTAGAGCCAGTAAGCCAACTTGCTTAGCAACATATTTCCATCCAGTCGTCATTATTAGTCCTCACTTATACGTTCGATTTTTGCGCCCAATTTTGCCAATTTTTCATGAAATTGATAATAACCACGGTCTAAGTGCGACAATTTTGTCACAGTAGTTTTTCCCTTAGCGACCATACCACTCAAAATAAGAGCAGCAGAGGCACGAAGGTCAGTAGACATAACCGGAGCACCTTGTAAATCGTGACCTCCATGAATTATCGCAGTGTCCCGTAAAACTTCTGAATGAAGTCCCATACGACGCATTTCCTCTAAGTGCTGGAAACGATTTTCAAAAACAGTCTCTATCATGGTTGATTCACCCTTAACAACTGCCATTAAAGCTGTGAATTGAGCTTGCATATCAGTTGGGAAACCGGGATGCGGTAAGGTTTTTACTGTTACAGGTTTTAGTTTAGAAGTATCAGACTTAACACGAATACCCTCTGCTTCTTCTGTAACCTCAACCCCCATTTCTTTCAGTTTGGAAATGAGAGGGCGATTGTGCTCCCAAACAGCATCTTTAACAAGCACATCCCCAGAGGTCATAGCAGCTGCGACCATAAAGGTTCCTGCCTCAATCCGATCTTGAACAACATCATGTTCAACACCGTGTAATTCAGTCACACCTTTAATAATCAACGTTTCAGTCCCAGCTCCTTTGACAATAGCACCCATTTTATTTAAGAGCTGAGCTAAATCAACAATTTCTGGTTCACGCGCAGCATTTTCAATAGTTGTCGTTCCCTCCGCTAAAGTTGCCGCCATCATTAGATTTTGAGTAGCTCCAACTGACGGAAAGTCCATATAAATTGTTGCACCTTTGAGTCGAGTTGCACTTGCTGTGATATCCCCATTACTTTGTTTAATCTCTGCACCCATAGCTTCTAAACCTTTTAGATGCAAATCAATCGGACGGCTACCAATTGTACAACCTCCTGGCATAGATACCTTTGCATGACCATTTCGGGCTAAAATCGGGCCTAAAACAACAATAGAAGCTCGCATTTGACTAACATACTCATACGGTGCTTCATCCAAAATATCTCCAGAAGCATCTACGACGATTTCATTTGCTTCCTGATTAAATGTTACCGGAATATTGAGACCACGTACAACATTGTTCATGGTAAAAACATCTGAAAGAATGGGAACATTACGTAAAATCGTTTTTCCTTCTGATGGTAGGATAGTTGCCGCTAACAAGGGGAGCACCGCATTTTTAGCACCTTCAATAATGACTTCACCTTCTAATCTTGTTGCCCCACCTTCAATAATAATTTTATCCACGCTTTTCTCCATTTCCTTTGACTTCATAATATAAAATTATATCACATTTCTAATTTTCAGACCTTAACTAAGCATTAGAAGAGTGTTTGGCTCATTTGGATCAGCTCTAAAATAAAATGGCTAACCAAATAGCCCAAGACAATGGCTAGAAAAAAGACAAAAAGTTTTAACTTACCAATATTCTCCGGACTGCGATAAATGATTTTAGACCAGTCAAAAAGACTAATCAATAGTTGAAAACTAATACCGATAAACAGTAAGTGACTGATTAATTTTAATACATTATTGATATATTCCATAGCCATATTATACCAAAAGAACAGTAACAAGAATAGGATTTCAATCAAAATAAAAAAAGACTCTATTACTAGAGCCAGTTTTTATTTCTTTCCCACATTGATACGATTCAAAGCACGCTGTAAGGCAATTTCAGCACGACGAGCTTGATTAATATCCTTACTTGATTTTGCTTCTTCGATGTCACGTTCGGCACGTTTTTTAGCACGTTCGGCACGGCTAACATCAATGTCGCGTGAGCGTTCTGCAGAATCAGCTACAATGGTAACAACATTATCCTTTACTTCAATAATGCCACCGTTTACAGCTATCCAATCCACACTGTCAACATCGTCGGTAGGACGAATTTTCATTTCATGAATAACCAAGGGTGCAATCATATTAATATGGTTAGGGAGAATCCCCATCTCACCCTCAGGTGTCGCTACTGAGATAAATTTTACCTGATGATCATATTTAATACCGTCAGGTGTTACTACTTGAACTGTCATATGTGCCATAGTAGAACCTCACTAATATCCCATTTTTTTAGCTTTTTCGAGAACATCCTCAATTGGACCTACAGAACGGAAAGCATCTTCCGGAATATGGTCATATTTACCATCTAAAATTTCTTTGAAGCTACGCACAGTGTCTGCCACGGGAACATAAGAACCAGGTTGACCTGTAAATTGTTCAGCGACATTAAAGTTTTGTGAAAGGAAGAATTGAATGCGACGCGCACGTCCAACCAGTGTTTTTTCATCATCAGATAGTTCGTCCATCCCTAAGATAGCAATAATATCTTGAAGCTCGCGGTAGCGTTGTAAAACACGCTGAACTTCTGTTGCTACCGCATAATGCTCTTCACCAACGATTTCGGGCGCTAAGGCACGTGAACTTGAAGCTAGAGGATCTACAGCAGGATAAATACCCATTTGCGTCAATTTACGTTCCAAGTTAGTCGTTGAATCCAAATGAGCAAATGCTGTTGCTGGAGCTGGGTCAGTGTAGTCATCAGCAGGCACATAAATTGCCTGAATAGAGGTAACAGACCCTTTTTTAGTAGAAGTGATACGTTCTTGTAATTGACCCATCTCAGTAGCCAGCGTTGGTTGGTAACCAACAGCAGACGGCATACGACCTAGCAAGGCAGATACTTCTGAACCAGCTTGAGTGAAACGGAAGATATTATCGATGAATAATAACACGTCTTGACCTTCAACATCACGGAAATATTCAGCAATAGTTAAACCCGTCAAAGCAACACGCATGCGTGCACCTGGTGGCTCGTTCATCTGACCGAATACCATGGCAGTCTTTTCAATAACACCCGATTCTTTCATTTCCCAATAAAGGTCATTTCCTTCACGAGTTCTTTCACCTACACCAGTAAACACAGAAATACCACCATGTTCTTGCGCAATATTATGAATTAACTCTTGAATTAATACGGTTTTACCAACTCCGGCACCACCGAATAAACCAACTTTACCACCTTTTAAATAAGGCGCAAGTAAGTCAATAACCTTGATACCTGTTTCAAGAATTTCTGATGATGTTGATAATTCATCGAAAGCTGGTGCTTTCTTATGGATTGGTTCACGTTCTGCATCTTCTGCAAATGGTTTTTCCAAATCAATGGTGTCACCAAGAACATTAAAGACCCGTCCCAAAGTCTCTTTACCAACCGGTACACTAATAGCACGGCCAGTATCTAAAACTTCCAATCCACGAGTAAGCCCATCAGTTGATTCCATAGCGATTGTTCGAACCATTCCGTCCCCAAGTTCAAGGGCAACTTCAAGAACAATTTTTTGTTTCTTATCGCTATCTTTATAAACTATCAATGCATTATTAATCTCTGGTAATTTCTCACCAGTTGCAAACACTACGTCAACAACTGGACCAACTACCTGAGCAATTTTGCCTGAGCTCATTTATTTCTCCTTATGTCAGTTTGAAAACATCATCTCAAATTGAGATATGTTTTATAGTAATTTTTGTAAAAATGACATGCCTAATCTTAAGGTTTACTATTCTAGTGAACAATAAGATTATTCTAATGCGTTTGCTCCAGCTACAATTTCAGTAATTTCCTGTGTAATTGCTGCTTGACGAGCACGATTATATTGAATGGTTAAATCATTAATAACATTTTTCGCATTATCAGTCGCTGTCTGCATAGCTGTCATGCCTGCAGCGTGCTCTGCCGTTTTGGCATCAATAATTGCCCCATAAATTAAGCTTTCAGTAAACTGAGGTAATAATTGATTTAAAATGCTATCTCGATCAGGTTCGAGTTCAAATCCCAAAACTCCTTCTTCAGTTGCTTCATCGGCAACCAAATCAGAAATTGGTAGCATCTGTTGAACACGAACTTGGCTAGTCAAACTATTAACATGATGATTATAACAAACATACAATTCATCAAAAATTTCATGCTGAAACATATCTACAGATTGTGAAATAATCTTAGATACTTCTTCAAATGTTGGCTGATCAGCTAAGCCACGAAGTTCAAAAGAGACATTCATCCCTCTGGCTTTGAAAAAATCTGAACCAACACTTCCAATCGAAATGATTGAATAATCACCGTCCTGATGGTATTCTTCAACCATCTCCATAATAGATTTTAAAATTTTAGAATTATAGCCACCAACTAACCCTTTATCTGAGGTAATGACAATATAACCCGTTTTTTTAACTGGTCGGGAAACCAACATTGGGTTATTGGAACCTCCACCAGTTAATTCTGCCTTTAAAAAATCTGTTGTTATTTGACGAATTTTTGATGAATAAATTTGAAAATCACGCGCAGCTTGTTCTGATTTGACCAATTTTGCTGAAGAAACCATCCGCATGGCACTTGTAATTTTACTTGTTTTCTCAGTTGAATTAATCTTTGCTTTAATTTCACTTAGAGAGCCTGCCATACTTACATCCCTTCCTTATTCAAAATGTGACTGAGCTTTAAATGCCTTAATAGCATCCTTTAGTTCATTTTCATCTGGGAGATCATTTGTTGTACGGATTGTCTCAAAAAGGCCACTGTAATGCATATCAAAATAATCATACAAAGCTTCTTCAAATGCAAGAATATCATTAACAGGCACATCATCTAAGAAGCCATGAGTCAATGCATATAAAATGACAACTTGTTTTTCTACAGGAAGTGGTTTATGCAAGGGTTGTTTCAAGATTTCAACTGTTCGACGACCACGATTAAGTTTAGCTTGAGTGGCAGCATCTAAATCAGAACCAAACTGAGTAAAGGCTTCTAATTCACGGTAAGATGCCAAATCTAGACGTAGAGTCCCCGCAACCTTCTTCATAGCCTTAATCTGAGCTGATCCTCCAACACGTGAAACAGAAGAACCGGCATCAATAGCTGGACGAATCCCTGAGTTAAAGAGATCTTCTTGTAAGAAAATCTGTCCATCAGTAATTGAAATAACATTTGTTGCGATATAAGCAGAAATATCTCCCGCCTGTGTTTCAATAAATGGTAGTGCTGTGATTGAACCACCACCTAAAGCATCAGAAACTTTGGCTGAACGTTCCAACAAACGACTGTGTAAGTAAAAGACATCACCTGGGTAAGCCTCACGGCCTGGTGGGCGACGAAGTAATAGCGAAAGTTCACGATAAGCCACTGCTTGTTTTGACAAATCATCATAGACGATCAAAACGTGTTTGCCTTGATACATAAACTCTTCAGCCATTGCCACACCAGCATAAGGTGCTATAAAGAGTAATGGTGAAGGTTGCGAAGCAGAGGCCGTAACAACGATAGTGTAATCAAGAGCACCATATTTACGTAAGGTTTCTACTTGTGTACGAACCGTTGATTCTTTTTGCCCGATAGCAACATAGATACAAATCATATCTTGACCTTTTTGGTTCAAGATAGTGTCAATAGCAACTGCTGTTTTACCAGTTTGTCTATCACCGATGATTAACTCCCGTTGCCCACGTCCAATAGGAACTAAAGCATCAATTGCTTTTAGTCCGGTTTGAAGGGGTTCAGATACAGATTTACGTTGCATTACGCCTGGAGCAACTGCTTCAACTGGTCTAAAGCCTGTTGTTGCAATATCTCCCAAACCATCTACAGGTTGTCCTAGTGGGTTTACAACACGTCCGATAAGAGCTTCACCTACTGGAACCTCCATAATTTTTCCTGTGCGTTTAACGACATCACCTTCACGAATTGTTGAAAAGTCACCGAGAATGATGATTCCAATATCACTCGTTTCTAGGTTTTGAGCCATCCCAAAAGCGCCATTAGAAAATTCAAGAAGTTCACCACTCATAGCATTATCTAAACCACGAGCTCGTGCAATACCGTCACCAATATAAGTAACGATTCCAGTTTCTGTGACATCGAAATTTGGCTGGAAGTTCTCAATTTGCTTTTTAATTAAAGCGCTAATTTCTTGTGCATTAATTGCCAAAAGTCACACCACTTTCTATATTAATTTCATTTTAAATTCGTGCAATTGTTGCTGAATACTAGTATCAATAACTTTATTATTAACTTGGATAATAAAGCCACCAATGAGGGATTCATCAATTATTTCTTCTAATCGACCTGTCTGTAAACCAAATTTCTTTGTAACAAGCGATTTGACACGAGATTTTTGTTCCTCATTTAAAGGAACTGTTGATATGACTTTAACATCATATTCATTTGTTACTTGTTCTATTTCTCTCAGTGCAGAGTTAAGAATCTCAAATAGAAACGCTTCTCTCTGGTTTAAGATAATTAGTTCAAGTAAATTGTTGATATATACTGAACTAGTATCCTTTAATAACCTAACTAACTGCGTCTTTTCAGCTTGCGGAACAGCTAAACTTGATAAGCTTCTATTAAGTTCTGTTGACTCAAAAACTGTCATTAAGGTTAAAATATTATTTTTAACGTCTTCGATATATTCGTGCTCAACAGCCACCTCAACAAGGCTTTTAGCGTACTGTGCAACAAGCGCCTGTTCTTTTTTGGTCATTAGGCATCTCCTAACTCATCGAGATATGTATCAATAAGCTGACTTTGAGCGTCCTTATCAAGGTTTGAGCCCATGATTTTTTCAGCTAAAAGAACTGATAAATCTGACATCTCTGCTTTTACACTTGCAATGGCATCCGTTTTACTTTGTTGAATGTCAGCTTCGGCTTGTGTTTTTAAGCGGCTTGCTTCTTCAGATGCATCTGCAATGATTTGATCACCTTTTACTTGACCTAATTCCTTAGCATCTGTAATGATTTGACTTGCTTCTTGTTTTGCTCCAGCTAATTCTAATTCGCGTTTTTGAGCTAATGTTTCAGCACTTTGACGAGCTTCCTCTGCTTTATCGATATCAGTAGCAATCTTTACAGAACGTTCTTCTAAGATACCGCTAATAGCTCCCCACGCAAACTTTTTGATAAGGAGATACAAAACAAGTACTGAACCTGATACTAGGATAAAATTCCCAATAAGTTCACCTACTGTTAATTCCATGTCAGTACTCCTTTCCTATTCATCTTCTTCATTGACTTTTTTACCTAAATACATCGAAGTTAATTTAGTGAAAACATACGCTTGGATACAAGAAATAAAAATTGAAAAGGCAGTCCAAACGATATTTAAAACAAAAGCAACCGGAAACCATAATGTGTTAGCTGCGATTAATCTTAATATCAAACCAGTTACTACCTCACCAGCGAAGATATTCCCATATAACCGAAGTGCCAATGAAATAACATTTGTAAATTCTTCTAATATATTCATCGGGCTCATAATCCCGGGTGTGAAAAAGCGTTTGATGTAGGCTTTCACACCTCTTTGACGAATCCCTTCAAATTGACAAATCAATGAAATTAAAATTGAAAGAGAGAGGTCAAAGCCAATATTAGCAGTTGGTGATGTCCAAAGGTTCATATGATGACTTGTTTCTAGTTTAGTCATCAAACCTAAGTTATTTGCCACCATCACAAAAAGGAAGAGACAGAAAAAGAATAGTGAGTATTGATTTCTAAATTGCTTTTCAACGTGTTCGTCTGTAACACCAGATATAAAATCAATCAAGTATTCTAGAACCGTTTGTTTCCCTTTTGGTTTTAAAGTCATGTTTCGACTTGCGAAATAAACAAAAGAGAAAACCAAAGCAATTGTGATTACACACATAACTAGTAGGGTTAAATCAATAGTTACTGGACCGAGTGTCAGTGTTGGAGTTACTTCTCCCAATTTAAACCCTCCTTTATTCTTTTAAATGACATTAAATGTAAGTCTAACTATTAAGTCACTAATTAAAGAAACAAATAGTTATCATTTACTTCATTTCTTATCAAAAAATTTATTTTAAGATAAATGCCATAGCAAGAGTAACGAAGAAAGTACCTTCAATAAAGGCAATACCCATAATCATTAACGAACGCAACTGACCAATAATTTCCGGTTGACGAGATGCAGCTCTAAAAAGATTGGCCATTAAGAAACCTTCACCAAGTGATACACCCATACAGGCGATAGCTAATGCGAAAATAGGACTCATAATTGAATTCTCCTTAAAATATTTTTTACTTTGCTATTCTATTCCTTAAAATTAAGAATGTCAACTAATTTCTGAAAACTGGTGACGCTTTCTTAAACCTTTCCTAACCTTCACAAAGTAGGGGTTTGAGGGGTTGTATTCTTAAAAATTCGGATAGCTTAACATTATTATTATAGCAGTTATAGACAGATAATACAAAATTTGGTAATGGTTAAACGAGGCTATCATAGCCAAGAAAGATACCTTTAAAATCACGAATAATAGCCTTCCATGATTTTAAAGGTATTCTCTCAATTATGGTCTACAACTTGATCATATAAAGTTAAATAGGCAAGACTTGCAGTGTCCCAAGAAAAATCTTGTGTCATCGCATTCCTTTGAAGTTTTTTCCAATCTTCTTGATGATGATGATAAACGTCTAAAGCTAGAAGTAAGGTTTGTGTTAGCCAATAACCTGAAAAATGCTTAAATCCGAAACCGGTTCCCGTTTTTTCATAACGATTGTAGGCTTGTACCGTATCTTTTAAGCCCCCAATTTCGTGCACTAAGGGTAATGTACCATAACGCATAGCCATCATTTGCGATAAACCACAAGGTTCAAATGCACTTGGCATTAAAAAGAGATCACATGCCCCATATATCTGTTGCGCTAGCTCTAAGTCAAAGGTGATATTGGCAGACAACTTGTCTGGATATTGCTGAGCAAACCAAGAAAAAGCTTCTTCATACTGCTGGTAACCGGTCCCAAGAAGAACTATTTGGATATTAAAGTTCAGAAGATTTTCAAGTTCCGAAACAACCAAATCAAATCCTTTCTGGTCTGTTAGCCGAGAAACAATTCCGATTAAGGGTATCCCAGCTTCGACTGGCAAAGAAAGTTTCTTTTGCAAATTAGTTTTGTTTTTCAGTTTTCCTGAAAGATCATCCACTGAAAAAGAATAGTCTAGGTAAGGATCATTTTCAGGATCTATCAAGTTTGTATCAATACCATTGACAATACCGGACAATTTACCAGATTCCATCCGCATCAAATGGTCTAACCCTTTCCCAAAAGCCGGTGTCTGAATCTCTTGAGCGTATGAGGGTGATACTGTTGTTATTCTATCAGAATAGAGCACTCCTGCTTTCATCCAGTTAAGGCCATTATGCCATCGCAATGTTCCATCTTCATAGCGTTCCATGCCAAGTCCAAATAAATCACCAAGCATCGCCGGATCAAATTGCCCTTGAAATTCAATATTATGTATCGTAAAGACAGTTTTGATAGACTGATAAACTTGAATCCATGCATATTTTTCTTTTAGTAAAAAAGGTATCATCGCTGTGTGATAATCGTGAACATGCAATAAGTCCGGTACAAAATTAATTTTCTCCATAGCTTCTAGTGCTGCTAGTTGGAAAAAGGCAAAGCGTTCACCATCATCCCAATCTCCATAAACATGACCCCTAAAGAAGTAGTATTGATTATCAATAAAATAGAAAGTAACCCGATCTTTAACAAGTTTTTTAATACCGACATATTGCCTTCTCCAGCCAACATTAGTGTAAAAATAAAGCACTTCTTCTACTTGCTGCCCAAATTTCTGGTCAATCATATCATAATAGGGTAAAATGACGGCAACTTGATGACCGTGTTTTACGAGGGATTTAGGTAAGGCGCCAATAACGTCCCCTAATCCGCCAGTCTTTGCAAAGGGAGCTCCCTCTGCTGCTACAAATAATATTTTCATTTAATCATATCCTCGGTTACTTGACTCCCTTTAGCGACAACAATTGGATCAGATGCTTTTCCCCGGATAAGGAGACCTGGTCCAATTGTAACGGACTTGTCAACAATTGCATATTCTACGCTAGAACCCTTTCCTATTGTCACTTTAGGTGAAATAATAGAATGGTTTATATAAGAATCACTTTCTAAATAACAATTTCGTGAAATAATTGAATGATTAACAGTACCTTTGATAACACTACCAGAGGCAAATTGTGAATTATTGACTTCTGACTCTTCTGCAAAATAAGTAGCTTCTTCATTTTTGACACGTGTGTACACTTTTTGATTTGAATAGAGAAGTGAGTAAAATTTCAAAGGATCTAACATATCCATATTAGCATCATAGTATGATTTGATAGAATGAATATTTGCCATATAACCAGTGTATTCAAAAGCAAGTGCACCTTCATTGACAGTCAAATCACGAAGCAAGAAGCGCAGTTTTTGAGGCTTTTCTCTTTGAGCTTCTTTTTCCATTTCCCTTATCAACCAGTCGGTATTAACAATATAGATACCTGCAGACATCTTTTCGATACCTTCTTTTTCACTGATACTACTTCTACCAATTACAGTGTCCGTCTCATCAATT
Organism: Streptococcus pseudoporcinus LQ 940-04; assembly: GCF_000188035.1. Classification (GTDB taxonomy): domain Bacteria; phylum Bacillota; class Bacilli; order Lactobacillales; family Streptococcaceae; genus Streptococcus; species Streptococcus pseudoporcinus. The sequence continues at coordinate 57,529 of NZ_AEUY02000003.1, read as the reverse complement.
TCTAAAATATCATTTTCAGAAGAAATGGAAGCAAGAGGCATTTTCTTATAAACAACCGTCATATGACGTTTATTAGCCTTATGGAGGTGAATAACCTGCTCTAGTTCAATATTACAGAGGATATCACAACTCATATAGATTGTTTGGTCTGAGCCTGACCTTCTGAGATAGGTCAGAATTTGTTCATAGTAGTTAGCATCAGTCTCCTTTGAATCTTCTTTCGTATTATAAAAACCCAAGAAGTAATGGCTTAGCAGAGAATTTAGTCCCCATTCACGGCCACTACGGATATGATCAAAGACGGAACGAATATTTTCTGCTCGAAAAATACCATAAATACTTTTAACACCTGCATTAGCCAGATTAGATAAATGGAAGTCAATTAGACGGTATTTCCCATCAAATGGCAAATTAGCTAATGGACGCTTATCAGTCAAGCCTCCCATTTCTGGAAACCCGATAGCACTACCTAAAATTGCTGAATATTTATCACTCTTCATCTGAAACCCCCACTACTTCATTATAGCCTATGACTTGAATCTCATCACTTCCATCAATAACGACATCATTGCCAATGACAGCACCTTCCCCAATGATGGCGCGCGTGATTTTGGCTCTCTCCCCAATGACAGCTCCAGACATGATAAAGGAGTCTTTAATTTCTGATCCTAATTTCATTTGAACATTGGCAGAAAGAATAGAATGGTCTACTTTCCCAGAAATAAAACAACCATCAACAATGAGAGAGTCCTTGACTTCTGAATGTTCAGAGATAAAATTTGGGGGAGCAATATGATTTTTAGAATAAATTTTCCAAGACCGATTCCGACTATCCAAAGCATTGTTTTCCCCAATATATTCCATATTGGCTTCCCAAAGCGATTCTATAGTTCCAACGTCTTTCCAATAACCACTAAAGTGATAAGCATAGACCCTTTCACCGGCTTCTAGGTAAGCAGGGATAACATTTTGCCCAAAGTCAGACATATCAATATTATTTTTTTCGGCATCAACCAACATACTCCTTAGGCGCTTCCATTCAAAAATATAGATGCCCATTGAAGCTTTGGTTGATTTAGGATGCTCAGGTTTTTCTTCAAACTCGACAATACGATTGCTGTTATCTGTATTCATGATCCCAAAACGGCTTGCTTCTTTTAAAGGGACATCTAGCACCGCAACTGTTAAACTGGCTAAATTATCCTTATGACTTTTTAGCATATCGTCATAATCCATTTTGTAAATGTGATCCCCAGATAAAACAAGAACATACTCAGGATTGATACTATCAATGTAGTCCATATTTTGATAGATAGCATGGCTAGTTCCCTGAAACCAACGATTACCTTCTGTTGCTGAGTATGGTTGTAAAATAGTGACTCCTCTGTTAATCCCCTCTAATCCCCAAGAGGAACCACTTCCAATGTGATTATTTAAGGCTAAAGGTTCATACTGTGTAATAACGCCAACATGATCAATCCCTGAATTGGCACAATTAGAAAGTGCAAAATCAATAATCCGATAATGGCCACCAAATTGAACTGCTGGCTTAGCAATGCTTTGAGTCAACTTGCCCAGACGTGTTCCTTGTCCCCCAGCAAGAATAAGAGCTAACATTTCATTTTTCATAGGTATTCCTTTCATGGTCAATTGGACCCAAAACAAACTTAGTCACTGCTTTAATTAGCATCACTTACGTTTTTTTATTTTCCAAATACTGGCTCCTAAAGCAGGTAAAGTAAAAGTTAGTGTTGTTTGATAATCTCTCCAGGATTCCTTTTGACTCTCAGTTATAGGATTATGCTCTTTCCAAACACCGCCGAAAGATTCCAACTCTGTATTCCAAATCTCTTCATAAATACCTTCTTGTGGCACACCGATGGAAAATCCTCTTCTTTCAACTGGGGTCATATTAAACACACATAAAATAAAATCTCCCTTTTTATTTTTGCGCGTAAAACTTAAAATCGTTTCTTGAGCATTGTCTGCATCAATAATGTCAATGCCATCATAAGTATAATCATCTTGCCACAGCATATTATGATCTAGATAAAACTGATTCAATAGTGATGTAAATACCAGCATCTTACTGTTCATCTCATCCTCAAGATTGCTCCAAACTAGCTGATCATCGTGTTTCCACTCTAAAAATTGACCGAATTCAGATCCCATAAACAGTAATTTTTTCCCAGGATGACAGATTTGATAGGTTAATAGGGTCCGTAACCCTGCAAATTGGTTGTAGCGATCTCCCCACATTTTATGCATTAAACTTTTTTTACCATGAACCACTTCGTCATGAGAAAAAGGCAAAATATAATTTTCATTGAAACAGTACATAAAGCTAAAGGTTACTAAGTTAAAATGATATTTCCGATCAAAAGGATCCATCTCGTAGAATTTGAGAATATCGTTCATCCAGCCCATATTCCACTTATAATCAAATCCCAGCCCTCCTTCAGCAATTGATTTCGTAATGGGAATATCTGATGTTGCCTCTTCTGCAATCATCATGACATCAGGATGGTCCTTCTTAATAGCTTGAATCAGTTTCCTTAAAAAGGCAATTGCTTCAAGGTTATGATTTCCACCTTCACTGTTTGGTTGCCAAGGTCCCTGATCATAATCCAAATAAAGCATGTTGCTAACAGCATCTACACGGATGCCGTCAATATGGAATGTTTCTATCCAGTATAGAGCACTAGATATTAAGTAAGATTGCACTTGATTTTTTCCCAAGTCAAAATTCAATACGCCCCAGCTATAGTTATGAGCACGATGGTAATCCTCATATTCATAAGTTGGCGTCCCATCATAATAAGCTAAGGCATCATCATTTTGGGTAAAGTGGCCAGGAACCCAGTCAAGAATGACACCAATATTGTTAGCATGACATGCTTCAACAAAATCTTGAAAATCCTCTGGACTACCATAAGTTGTTTCGAAACCGAAATAGGCCATCACCTGATATCCCCAGCTCATTCCTAAGGGATGAGACATTAAAGGTAAGAATTCAACATGGGTATAATGCATCTCTTTTAAATAGGGAATTAAGTGCTCCTTTAGTTCTTTAAATTGATAAGGTTTCCCATCTTGATCCTTTTTCCAAGAATTAGCATGCACTTCATAAATGGAGACGGGACGCTCTTTAAATCCAAGTCGTTTACGTCTTGCCATCCATAGAGAGTCTTTCCATTTTTTACTTTTTAAGGGCTTAACAATTGCACCTGTTCCTGGCCTATTTTCAAAACGAATAGCAAGCGGATCTAATTTTTCAACTTCTTGCCCACCTTGTCGTCTGACTAGATATTTATAAATATCTCCTTCATGAGGTAAATCTGTAAAAACTTCCCAAACTCCTGCTTGATTTCTAGTCATTTTCAACTTTTGGGATAACCAGTCCGTAAAGTCACCAATCAGAAAAACTGCTTCGGCATTTGGTGCCCAGACTCTAAAAACAAATCCTTTCTGACCGTCCCTTACTGTTTCATGAACACCAAAATAATCTTGAATCCGATAATTTTCACCTAAACCAAATGTATATAAAGCTAGTTCCGTATCCATCAATCCCTCTTTCTTTACTTTTCTAAATAATAAGGTGTGGCTAAAATAAAACAAAAAGCAACCTGAAGCTTCAGGTTACTCTGTGATATCAAGGACCAATGCTGTCAATTGATCAATAAAACCAGTCTCAATTTGAAAGCGCTTATCATTTGTTACAATTATAGCACTTTGATTTTTCAATTGCAAACGTTTACTAAAAGCTGTGAAAATGACTTGATATTTCTTTCTATCTTCAACTGTAAGACTGATAAATCCACTATCACGCTGGGAGGACTCAAGATAAACATGCTGTCTAATATCAGAAAATGTTTGATATGAAAAAAGTTTCGTTTTCGTTTTCAATTGGATCAATTTTTTCACAAATGCTACTGTCTCTGATTCTTTTGTGACTTGCCTCCAGTCAACCTGATTCACAGCATCTGGTGCATTATAGGAATTCATAGCACGTTGTAAATCTTCTTGGCTTAGACTACCATCTTGACTTGTAGCAATTCGCTTGGTTCGTAAAAATTCTTGCCCTATCTGCATAAAGCACACCCCTTGCATCAAAAGGGTCATAGCTGTCGCTAACTGTACCCGTTTTCTATGTGTTACTTGATCATCGTCTGGATTAAGTGCCCAAAAGAGATCATTTACATTATAATTATCATGCGCTTCAATATAATTAATAACTTGGTCTGGACTTAAGTAGGGAACAAGTTCGTCACTTGCTAAGACTGCTTTCGCTACCACATCTTCTGTAGGTGCTCCTGATACAAATCCTCTCTCTAAATGGCCATAGACTTCTGCACCTTTAATAGCATTGCGTTGATCATCATTGAAAAAACCTATACCAGGTAATTTAGCAGCATTTGCCTTTATAGCCTTTTGCTGAGGAGAAAGGCCAGTCCCCATATCCCAGCCCTCACCATATATTAAGATGCGACTATCAATCTGATTAATGACTTGACGGATAGTGTTCATTGTTTCTATATCATGCAATCCCATCAAATCAAAACGAAAGCCGTCAATATTGTATTCGGTAACCCAATACAGAATAGAATCAACCATATATTTGCGAAACATTTCCTTTTCACTAGCCGTTTCATTGCCACAACCAGAACCATTCTGAAAGGAACCATCAGGATTCATTCGATAATAATAGTCTGGAACCGTTAGTTGAAAAGCTGAGTCTCGTGACGAATAAGTATGATTATAAACGACATCCATGATAACACTAATACCAGCATTATGATATGCTTGAATCGCTTCTTTCAATTCAAGAATTCGAGTAGCTGGCTCATCAGGATTGCTAGTAAAACTTGCATCAGGAACATTATAATTTTCAGGATCATAACCCCAGTTATAGGCATAACTTCCATCTTCCAGCAGGGTCTGATGATGATCAAAGAGAGGCTGCAATTGGATATGTGTCACACCTAAATCTTTAACATAATCAAAAGCACTAGGGTCCCCATAAGGATTTCTAGTACCTTCTTCAAATAGACCCTTAAACTTACCTCTATTATCTACACTAACTCCTGATGTTTCTGAAACCGAAAAATCTCTAACGTGCATCTCGTAAATAACTGCTTGGTTGGCGTTATCAAGTCTCCACCACGCATCTTCTTTTTGTTTTACCGAAAAACCTTCTGGTCTTAAATGCTCAGGAGCAATAACGATTGACCGTTTCCCCTTTGCTGTCGTAGCAATTGTATAGGGATCACGTGTATCCTTAAAGGTCCTTTTACGATAGTGAACACGGTACATATAAGCTTGATAGTTTAAATCACCCTTTAGACTGATAAACCATAGGCCATGTGTGTTTTGACTATGATTATTCCTATCCTCATGCTCACCTCGCATCATTGGGTAAACAGCTGAAACACTAGCATGCTCAGCGGTTGAAGAAAACAAAACAATTTCTACCGCTAGTGCTGTAGGAGCCCAAAGACGAAACTCTGTTTTTTCTTGCGAATAGGAAAAACCCAACCACCCTGAAAAGCCCCACTTTTTGTCAAAAGCTCTGCTATTAACAGCCATATCAAAAGCATGCGCTTCACGATTTTTGTAACAATGACTTGCGATTGCTGCCTGCCGAGAATAATAGACTGTGTCATCACCATCTACCAACCAAACTTCCGTTTTAGGTAGACCATAGGCTCTTTCGATACGATAATCTTTAGTTTTATAATGCCAATAATGTTTTTTTACAATAACATATACATGATTTAAAAAATAAGGAGCCTCGAAGTCTAAGTGTGCCACAAGTCCAAAACTATCAAAACTTGTGAAAAATGCATCCTTTCCAAGCTCGCCATCACGCCATTTCCACAAATTGAAGTCAAAATAACTGCCTTCTCTAGAATGGAAATGTATCGTCACAGCATTTTTCATTAGTTCGTGATCCTTCTGTTTTTTTCTTCCAAATCTTCTACTTCATGGGCAAATTTTTGTGCAATTTCTTCTATCTCTGGTTCCCCATCATTAATATCATAAGCATCATCGGAAATCAAATCCGTATTGGCAAAAAAAGTAATATGATTTTTAAGGTTTTCGATGACAATAGGCGCATCACCACCGTATTCACCATCTAAATTGATCATCATTCTGCTATCTGACCTTGGTTCAATAAAAATTTTACTCGTTTTAATATATTCAATTCGACGATCATTGACATGTTTGCCCCCATCAAGGACAAGTCGAAGTAGGTGGACGATCTCAAATAAATTCGCCGTTTTGACCAGAATCAATGTAAACATACCGTCATCTAATTTTGCATCAGGAGCAATCATCTCAAAGCCCCCTACAGAATTAGTGATAGCAGCAAAAATCATTGAGACTTCTCCTTCAAAAATCCCTCCATCATGAGTGATTTTAACAGGAACATTTTTAACACGAGGTAATAATTCCACCCCTTTCGCCAAATAAGCAAGATAACCAAACATTGTCTTTAACTGACTTGGAACACTGTAAGTTAATTCTGTTAGTGAGCCTGCAGCAGCAATATTGATAAAATACTCCTTTTCACGCACTTTCCCAATGTCCATTTTAATCGTTTGATTCTTTCCAATTAACTTTGCGGCCTTGATAGGGTTTCCCCTTGGAATCTTTAAAGCACGTGCAAAATCATTAGTCGTTCCGGTAGGAATAATAGCCATTTTAGGACGTTTTTTCAAGGGTGCAATACCATTAACAACTTCATTAATGGTGCCATCTCCACCCGCAGCAATGATTAAGTCCACACCAGTTTCTGCAACACGTCTCGCCTCTTTCTGAGCAGATTTAGGCTCTGCACTTGTTTGAAAAGCTGATGTTTCATAGCCATAACTTTCTAAAATATCTAAAACATCCGCAACATTTTTCTTCATTATTTCTTGTCCAGATGTTGGATTGTAAATCAGCCTAGCTCTTTTTAGCTTTGTCATTTTTTTACCTCATCACTATAAATCCAATAACCATTGTTCATCTTCTACCCTAATACCTAACTGCCTTGCTTTATCCAACTTAGAGCCAGAATCACTTCCCGCAAGAACCACATCTGTTTTTTTAGAGACACTAGATGTTACTTTAGCGCCAAGCTTTTCAAGTTTGGTCTTTGCTTCGCTACGCCCCATCTCCTCTAATTTTCCAGTTAGAACAACCGTTAGACCGTAAAGTGGCGCAGATTGGTCTACCCTTTGGCCTAAATAAGTTAGATTAAGACCTTGACATTTCAACTCAGATATCAATTGCTGAGCTTCTGGCTTGGCAAAATATTGAGCTAAGGAATTAGCAATAACATGACCCAAGCCATCTATTTGGGCAATAGCGTCTTCATTAGATTGCATCAAGGTTTCAATATCACCAAATGTTTCCAATAATAAACGACTTGCTTTCTCACCAACATGCCTAATACCCAAACCAAAAAGAAGTTTTTCAGCTGATTTTTCTTTAGAATCAGCAATAGCAGACAATAATTTATCAGCTGACTTCTCTTTAATACCTTCTAAAGACAATAATTGCTCACGACTGAGTTTATAAATATCAGCAACATCATGTATCAATTGAGCCCTAAATAGTTTTTCAACTACTGCAGGTCCTAAACCAGCAATGTTCATAGCATTTCGGCTAGCAAAATGTTCTAAACTTCTTTGTATCAAGCTAGGGCACAATGGATTTATACAACGTAAGGCTACTTCATCTTCCAAATGAGTTAAGGAGCTTTGACAAGATGGGCAGAGATTAGGAATTAATATCGGTTCTTGATTTTTTCTTTTATCTGTTACAACCCGTAAAACCGCCGGAATAATATCACCAGCCTTATAAACAATAACGGTATCACCGATACGAATATCTTTTTGAGCGATATAGTCAACATTATGCAATGTCGCACGGCTTACTGTGGTTCCTGCAAGCTGAACTGGCCTTAGATTAGCGGTAGGTGTTACAACCCCAGTTCGACCTATTGTCCAATCCACAGATAAAATCTCAGCTTCTTTTTCCTCAGCTGGAAATTTATAAGCAATTGCCCAACGTGGCGCTTTTACAGTAAAACCTAACTCTTCTTGCATGGCAAGATCATCTACCTTAATCACTATACCGTCAATATCATAAGGCAATTGGGCACGATCTGGCTCAATTTCTTGGATAAATTGCCAAATGTCTTCCATGGAAGATGACACCATACGGTGTTTATTAACAGAAAATCCCAAGTGAGACAATTTGTCTAATACGGCCACTTGGGTTATTTCCTGACTAGGACTAGCTTCTTGATAGAGAAAACTTGCTAAATTTCTTTTACTCACAATTGAGGTATCTAACTGGCGAAGAGTCCCTGCTGCAGCATTTCGAGGATTAGCAAACTCTGCTTCTCCGCTTTCTTGTCTTTCGATGTTAATCATCTGAAAAGAATGTTTAGACATATATGCCTCACCCCTGACAGTGATATCAATAGGATCTTTTAAAGTTTGTGGAATATCTTTAATTTTTTTAATATTTTCAGTGATATTTTCTCCAACAGAACCGTTCCCCCGTGTCGCACCAGTCACCAATTTTCCCTCTTTATAATCTAAGGAAATAGACAAGCCATCAATCTTAAGCTCGGCCACATAAGTTACTGTCGGGAATTCTAATTTAACACGTCGATCAAAGGCAAATAATTCTTCTTGCGAAAATGCATCCTGTAAGCTATAAAGGGGGTAAGGATGCTGATATTTTTCAAAGCCAGATAAAATAAGCCCACCAACTCCTTGTGTTGGGCTATCTTTTTGAATCAATTCGGGATATTCAGTTTCTAATGCTAACAATTCATGATAAAGTTTATCATATTCTTGATCACTTACTGTAGGGTTATCATTTGTATAGTATTCTTGTCGATACTGATTCAAGAGATTTGTTAACTCAATAATTCTTTTTTCCATACCTTTATTTTATCATATTTCCTTTCAAATACGTGATTGAGTCTATCATCTTTACAAATAAAAAGCAGACCTCTAAACTATTTAGAAAATCTGCCTTTGGTCTAAGCTCATTGACTTAAATCAATGCGCTTAGCTAGTTTATTAATAATTAAAGCTCCAATGATGAGCGACGTCAACTCACCAACTGCAGTCGTAAACCAAGTCATAAAGAATGGCAACTTAGCAAGAAAAACTAACTCTATTGCGACTGTAACCATAGAAGCTGCAAAGAAAAAGGAAAAATAAAGAAAAGCCTTGTTTAGTAACCCGTTAAATAAGTAATCATTTTTATACTTTTCAAATAATAGCACCCCTAAAGTGACAAATATAAGTGTCGAACTACCACCAACTAAAACATCAATTAAGCCAAAACTGTAAAAGTTTGCAATGATACATCCCATAGTAACGGCAACGATGTATTTCTTGTTAAAAAAGGCTAAGAAGTTTAGCATCTCTGCCACTCTAAACTGATAGGCTCCATAAGATATAGCGTTCAGGGGCGGTGTAATCGTCAGAACAACATAAAGTGCAGCCACTAAGGCAATGTGAACGTAGTCACGGATAGTATAAGATTTCATCATTTTCTCCTTTAATGCTATCAGGAATCTTTGCTAATAACATTTGTAATATGCTTGGCGAAAGGGAACTAAGCACCAAGGGTTGCATGGCAACCTTTTCATTATACCACAAACGAGTGATTAAAAAAAGAAAAGCCATACTTTGTAGTGCAAAGACAATAGACAAAGTAGATTTTTACTAACTACCGACTACCTTTATCATGCACTAATACCACTATTAAGCCACTCCGATAGCAAAGTTTGTCAGAGAAACGAGCACAAACAGGTACATGACAGGCTAACAAAAATACTAGAGACAATGAGTTTCTAGCATTGAGAAATCTTTAGACCTTAGGCTTAAGAGTTAGGTATGGCATTCCTTTCGATGCCTCAAACGGCCACTTCTCTGACCGCTTGACCCACTCTCCAGGCTACCTAACTATCTTATCATCAAGAAAAACCTTTTAATGACATTGGCTTTTGACTTCAGTCTGAAGATATTCCGATGAGCAATAGACTTCATTATCCTGAGATTCTTAAAAAGAATAGAATAAACGTCAAAAAGTAAGCAAAAGCGATGACAAACTGCACTAGTCATCATACTTTATTTTAGTAGCAGAATCTATTACCAAATTTTTCAAAAGTCTTAGCTTTTCCTGCTATCTAGTAATCTAAATACTATCCAGCCAATATCAGAAACTAGAGAAAGATCTTCACTACTGGACATTATTAACATACTGATGGGAGCACACAAAAAACTTGGGTTTCCCCAAGTTTTTTATAGTCTACTAAGCCTTAAGCCTAATTAGTCATATTCTTCTAATAACTAATCTTTATTCAGCACTTATTTTTTTAAGTTATAGAATGATTTAATACCTTTATATTGAGCAACTTCACCAAGTTGATCTTCAATACGAAGCAATTGGTTGTATTTAGCAATACGGTCTGTACGTGACAAGGAACCTGTTTTAATTTGACCAGCGTTAGTTGCAACTGCGATATCAGCAATTGTTGAATCTTCAGTTTCACCTGAACGGTGTGATACAACTGCAGTATAACCAGCTTCTTTAGCCATTTCAATAGCTTCAAAAGTTTCAGTCAAGGTACCGATTTGGTTAACTTTGATAAGAATTGAGTTAGCAGCTTCTTCTTTGATACCACGTGCTAAGTAGTCAGTGTTTGTAACGAAGAAATCGTCACCAACCAATTGAACACGTCCGCCAAGACGCTCAGTAAGAGCTTTCCAACCGTCCCAGTCATTTTCATCCATACCATCTTCAATAGTGATAATTGGGTATTTATTTACTAATTCTTCAAGGTAGTCAATTTGTTCAGCAGAAGTGCGGACTGCTCCACCTTCACCTTCAAATTTAGAGTAGTCGTAAACACCGCGCTCTTTGTCGTAAAATTCTGATGAAGCACAATCGAAACCAATCATGATTCCATTTTCCCCAGCTTCATAGCCAGCAGCTTCGATAGCTTTAAGGATAGTTTCTACACCATCTTCAGTTCCATCAAATTTAGGAGCGAATCCACCTTCATCACCAACAGCTGTAACAAGTCCACGTTCTTTAAGGATTTTCTTAAGGGCATGGAAAACTTCAGCACCCCAACGAAGAGCTTCTTTGAAAGTAGGAGCACCAACTGGCATAATCATAAACTCTTGGAATGCAATTGGAGCATCAGAGTGAGAACCACCGTTGATAATGTTCATCATAGGAGTTGGAAGAACTTTAGTGTTGAATCCACCAAGGTAAGTGTAAAGTGGAACTTCAAGGTAGTCAGCTGCCGCACGAGCTACAGCAATAGAAACACCAAGAATAGCATTAGCTCCAAGTTTACCTTTGTTAGGAGTACCGTCAAGAGCGATCATCGCACGGTCAATAGCTTGTTGATCGCGTACATCGTAACCGATGATTGCTTCAGCGATAATGTTGTTAACGTTATCAACAGCTTTTTGTGTACCAAGACCAAGGTAACGAGATTTATCACCATCACGAAGTTCAACTGCTTCGTGTTCACCAGTTGAAGCTCCTGAAGGAACCATACCACGTCCGAATGCACCTGATTCAGTATAAACTTCTACTTCAAGTGTTGGGTTACCGCGTGAGTCAAGGACTTCGCGAGCGTAAACATCAGTAATAATTGACATTATAATACTCTCCTTATGAGTTTTAATATTTTACATGTTAATAATACCACAAAAATAAAGCAGTTTCAACTTAAAAAACAAGCTTATGAAAACAATCACTAACTTTTGCCTATGATTTTCCTTAGATTTCTGAAAGCTACTGCAAGTTTCAGAATGCAGGTTTTAATAGCTTTTTAATCTAAAAATCAGTATAATGATAATAAGCTTATTCCCATTTAAGGAGGATATTATGGACTCATTAGATCAAAAAATAGTAAAGAGCGCCCACGGAGAGTATCGTTTAGATCCTGACCAACAACGTTATTATTTAGGAACATTTGCCGAAAGAGTTCTATTGACAATACCACTTGAAGGTATCGAAAATGATATTGCAAAGCTGGAATTTGAACGACTCTTGCCAAGTTTGGTTGAACAATACTCACCTTTATCATTAAAATTGTCCTCAGAATTAGAATCTGACTACCAAATGGCATACATGAAATTAGCAAGTAAAAAAATATCCCTACAACAATTGTAGATGAAATAAGCGCCCAATCACCATTTGCCATCGTCTTACATACCGACCACGCTGTCAATCTGGATGAAACTTCCATTGCCTCATCTCTATCTCAACCACAAAATACAGAGGACACCAAACAAAAAAGCTCTTTTTGGCAACAGTTGTTTGGGAAATAATCAGAAGATTTCAAGATACCAGACAATCTATTGTTAGGTCTTTCAATTGAATCATTATCATCACCCACAAGCAGAAATCAGCATACACTCTTTATTTCCCAGTCTAAGATTTTATCTTAATGAGAGATAAACAGTGCCTACTGGTTTCTTTTTACTTTTTTATCAAAGTTGCTGCTATTAACCTGTTGAATAAAGCCCCTCTTCATATCTAGTAACAGCTTCTCCTATCAAACCATTACCGTCACATGGTCACTCCGTACCATTTCTGAATTTCAGCAAGCTTCCCACACGTAAAGATCTGGATTGGTGAAGTGAGCATGAAATCCTGCTTAGAAAAAACTTAGTAGTTCCTTTAATATTCTAAGGCCAACTGGTTTCGCTAATGGTGGTACCTAAAAGGCTTTTCTTTTGTTTTAACATTGTAAGCAGTGTCATCTCATTCAAGTCTTCCTCTGGAAGAATGGCAAACCATTTCAAATTTAGCTGCGAGCCCTGCAATTAATACCATCTTAATTTAAAACTAAGTACTGGACTTGTTCTTGCTTTTTTTGTTTCAAACCTAAATCATCTTGATAAAAGGTTATTGGACCTTCCCCATGTTTCTATGGCTAAAGGATCCAAAATTAATTCTCTTCTTTTGGTAGGCCTCTCTGTTCAATTAAGGGAATCAACTCCATCAGGTCTGCTTTATTTATTTGATATGGTGCCTGTGCTTTGACAACACTTTTGGCACAAAAAGCAACCCCTATACCCGCTGCTTGTATCATTGGTAAGTCATTGGCTCCATCGCCCACGGCAATAGTATCAACTAATTCTAGATCATTTTCTTTGGCCCACTCCAATAGGCACTGGTATTTAACCTCTTTATCAACAACTTGTCCAGCCACCAGACCTGTCAAGTAACCACCTCTAACCTCTAATTTGTTAGCTTTAACATAATCGAGTTTCAATTCTTGTGCCAAAGGATCAATGATTTCGTGAAAGCCTCCAGAAACCACCCCCACTTTAAATCCCTTAGCATGCATAAGGTCAACTAATTCTTTAGCTCCTTTTTGCAAATGAATTTGCTGATATACCTGCTTAAAGACTGACGTAGGTAGGCCCTTTAGTAGGTTAACACGCTCCGTTAATGCTTCTTGAAAGTCTAATAGACCATTCATAGCTCTATCTGTGATTTCCGCAATTTCCAAACCTAGGCCAGCTTCTTGACCTAATAAATCAATCACTTCTTCTTTAATTAGGGTCGAGTCGACATCCATAAGCAGAAGACCTTTTACATCTTTCATCATTTCTCCTTAATTGCATGCTCTAGGCTTGCAAATTCTGATTTTATTTATAGAAAATATAATTAAAGGGCATTTAAAAAAGTTCGAGCAAGATGCTCAAACTTTAAAATCGAATCCGTTCTTTTGTTCGTTCATAAGAATTCACAAATCTGTCAGTAACGCCGGGTTCAACGGTTTCTAGTGCATAAGAGATTTCATCAAAGGAGGCTTGGTAATCATATTCAACCTCAAATAAATGCATAGCTATTTCAAAGGAAGATTGTACCCCAGCTTCAAAACTACGATAACGATTAGAATATTGTAGTAATTGTTCTGTTAAAGTAGCATTTCCAACAACTTGGTAAGTGTACTCTTCCAAATTTGCAATTGAAGCACTTGAAATATCAGATAGACGCACAATAGCCTCAATATCTATTTTACCTTTACTTAATTCATCCATTAGAGCTTCCAGTTGTGTTGAAGTTGTAAAAAAGACATTAAGATAATCCTGAGGAATCCCAGGTAAGTTGCGCTTTTCTATAAAACGCTTAATCATATGAAGGTGAGCCACAAACTTATCAGCATCTTTACGTGCTTTTACTTCAATGGCTTCAATATCCTTGATAGAATCAAAAACTTCAATTTGACCTGCCTCAACAGCTCCAAGTTTTTTCAAGTATTTTTCAAAAAGAACTTGCAATTCCGAATATGGAACTTCCTGATTCGAGATATCGTTTGCCAGTTCAAGAGCATTTTCTTCAACTTCTTTGATATCCTTTTCAAAAGCTTTTACATTTAAAGTTTGGTTTTCATTGATGATATACTTACGTGATAAACGTGTCATTTCATCAGCAAGTTTATGATTATTTTCTTTAGCATGTGCCAAGTAGGAAGGAAGGATTTTGCTGTCTTTTACGACTTGTTTATGTGCTTTTATTTCCCGTTCAAACAAATCATACAATGAATCAATACGTTCTTGGATATGATCATTATTTTCCCTTGCACTGTCTAAATCAAGACTAGCTAAATCAGAAGAATTGGTCCGAATAGCTTCCCTAATTTCTTGAAAACGAGCCTCAATATTTGTCTCAGCAAAGTGATAGTTCTCTTCTAACAGACGACGATAACCTGATTCGAGATCATCTAATTGATCAGGGAAATTTGTTTCAAGCTTTTCAACAATCGCCGGAATTTGTTCTGTAATCTGACCAAGGGCAATCGTATGCTCTTCCGCTCGATCAAGCACTTCAGAAGCCTCAACAGGATCGCCAGAAGAATTTAAAGTGACAAATTGTGAGAACTCGGTCTCAATATTTTTCATCTGCTTATCAATCTCAGGCTTAGTTGAGCCAAACTTGTCATCATGTTCTAAAATCCATTTTTGAAGGTTTTCATATAAATCTAAAGCATGTGTTACTCGAGCGCTATTTTTTTCTTCTTGTTCTTTTAGGATATCTAAAGCTTCGCGGATAGACTGAATATCTTCTTCCACCAAGTTTAGCTGGCTTTCGACATTGTTAATTTCATGCTTGGCGCGAATAAAATTGAAAGTATCATTCAATTTCTCAGCCTCAAACAGATGATTTTCAATATCAGCAAAAGAATTGAGGGTTAGATCAACCCACTTTTGGTTCCATTCTCTAAAAGATGTTTGACTTTGACCAATCAAATGTAAGGATTTGACTTCTTCAATTTCATCATTTACAGGTAAGCCAAATAGTTCTACTTTTCTGTCTTCTAGACTACTAATCAATGACTCATTACGTTTTCTAATAATGATGCCTATTAAATAGGCAACAATCACAAGTAGGACTATAGCTACAATGAGCAAAATAATTCCGCTTGACATCTTAATCTCCTTATTTTATGCGGTGTGATCACTTTTTATTAAATTCAGTTCTGGATTTAGTGATAGTTCGCTACTTTATTAAAATTTATCAAAAATACATTATAACGTTTCGATTATAACATACTTTAAAGTGGTTTTCAAAGGATATTTCACTAAATATCAAGCGTACTATAGACTGCATTTTCTTCAATAAATTCACGCCTTGGCTCAACACGATCACCCATTAACATATCAAAAACTCGATCAGCTTCAGCAGCATCATCAACCGTTACCTTTGCCATTAAACGGTTTTCAGGATCCATGGTTGTTTCCCATAATTGATGATCGTCCATTTCTCCTAGACCTTTATAACGTTGAACCGAGGGTTTTGACCGACCGCTACTATATTTTTCTAAAGCATCTTGTAATTGTATTTCTTGGTTAACACCTGGTTGAATATACTCTTTTATTTCATTACCAACTTTGACACCATAAATTGGTGGTTGAGCGATATAAACATAACCAGCCTCAAGAACAGGACGCATAAAGCGATAAATTAAGGTCAAGAGTAAGGTTCTAATATGAGCACCATCCACATCGGCATCTGTCATGATAACTAATTTTTGATATCTTGCTTTACTTACATCAAAATCAGCTCCAAAACCCGTTCCCATAGCCGTAAACAAGCTTCTAATTTCTTCATTAGCTAGAATCTTATCCATCGTCGCTTTTTCAACATTTAATATCTTACCGCGAATAGGTAAAATAGCTTGAAATTCCCGATTTCGTCCAGATTTAGCAGAACCACCAGCTGAGTCCCCTTCGACGATAAAAAGTTCATTTTGGCTAGCATCGTTAGAGGAACAGTCCGCAAGTTTTCCTGGTAAATTTGAAATTTCTAGACCTGATTTTTTACGCGTTACTTCACGTGCACGTTTTGCTGCTATTCTTGCCTTAGAGGCTAGAATACCTTTTTCAACAATTTTTCTAGCAACTTGAGGGTTTTCTAATAAGAAACGATGAAAGGCTTCACTAAACAAACGGTTTGTAATTTTGACAACCTCAGAATTTCCCAGTTTTGTTTTTGTTTGGCCCTCAAACTGTGGATTGGGGTGTTTAACAGAGATAACCGCAGTTAAGCCCTCACGAACATCTTCACCAGTTAGATTATCGTCATTTTCTTTTAGAATCTTATTCTTCTTAGCATAGTCATTGATTACTCTAGTTAAAGCAGTTCGGAAACCTTGCTCATGTGTCCCGCCTTCATGGGTATGGATATTATTAGCAAAACTCATGACGTTTTCATGGTAACCAGTAGTATACTGCATGGCAACTTCGACAGCAATTCCGTCCATCTCTCCGTCTGTGTAAATAGGAGTTTCAATAATGACATCTTTTTTTTCATTGAGGTATTCAACATAAGAACCAATGCCACCTTCATAGTGGAAATCCTTTTCTTGTTGCATGCCTTTACGTTTATCTGAGATTGATATTCTTAAACCACGATTCAAGAAAGCAAGTTCTTGTATTCTCTTAGCAAGTTTATCAAAATTAAAAATAACCGTTTCTGTAAAAATCTCTGGATCCGGTGTGAAATGGACCGTCGTCCCCGTTAATTCGGTTTCGCCAATAATTGTCAGGTCATCAACAACGACACCACGTTTGAATTCTTGATAATGGATTTGACCATTTTTATAAACGCGAACATCTAATTGAGTTGATAGTGCATTAACTACTGATGAACCAACACCGTGCAAACCACCTGAGACTTTATAACCACCACCGCCAAACTTACCCCCGGCATGTAACACAGTGAATACTGTCTCGACTGCTGGCCGTCCTGTTTTAGCTTGGATATCTACGGGAATCCCACGGCCATCGTCAACAACAGTGATGGAGTTGTCTTCTTCAATAATAACCTCAATATGACTAGCAAATCCAGCCAAGGCCTCATCAATAGAATTATCGACAATCTCCCAAACCAGGTGGTGCAAGCCTTCAGATGAAGTTGATCCAATATACATTCCTGGACGCATACGAACAGCTTCTAATCCTTCTAAAACTTGAATTTGGCTGGCGTCATATTCTTGTACATTGTCTTCTAACGGTTTGTTTTCTTCAATCATTTAATTTACTATCTCCAATAATGACTTATTTTCATCAACAAGCAAACTATCAAAATTTGCGGCTTGTCCTGCTTGGCAATCAATGGGGCGATCTCCAATGACCAAAGCATTGCGAATATGGTATTTTTCTTTTAAGTATAGAATACTTTCAGGGTTAGGTTTACGTGCAAAACCATTATTTGCGGTCACAATCTCAGTAAAATACTGTTCTAAATGAGCTTCTTTTAAGAGATCTAAGACTTGATTATCACGATGAGAGACTAAAAAATTACGTCCCCCATCTTGCACTATCTTTTTGAGTATTTCTTTAGCCCCATCACGCCAAATGGGATTGGCCAAGGCCTCTGCTTCATTTAATTTATAATCATTAAGAAATTGACTCTCAAAAGGTGCAAAGTAGCTAACTGCAGCTTCTGTTGACTCTTTTAGTTTAGCATAAACAGCATCATGGCTCCCAGGAAGATGATAAGCAGCCAAAGTTTCCACGAAGGCTTGGGTCGAGGTCTCATAATTATCTAAAAGAGTTCCACCTAAGTCCCAAATGTAATCATCGTAATTCATAACCCTAATTATAACATATTTTACCCCTATTTTATAGTATGAAAGTAAAATAAAAGGATTGTCTAGTCATTACAAAAAAGTAAGACAGACAATCCCTATTTTTAGTAGTCGTAACGATAACTTCTTCTTAATTGTTGTTCACTTTCAATTTCGCCCGCCAAAATATGTTGATAATTCATCGATAGAATCAAACCCACACCAATGAGGTTGGAAATTAAAGCAGAGCCCCCTTGTGAAATAAAAGGCAGAGGAATACCCGTTAGTGGTAAGATCCCAATAGCAGCACCAATATTTTCAAAAATATGGAAGAGAATCATCATAATAAAACCAGTTGAAATATAAGTATAAAAGAGATTATTGGATTCAAATGTCACTTTCAACATTCTATATATTAAAAGAAGATAGAGCATTAACAAAATTGCAGATCCAATAAAGCCAAAATTTTCAGCAATCACAGTGAAAATCATATCACTTTCTCTTACAGGAACCGGCAAATCTAAGTGATTAAAACCCTTCCCAAAAATCCCCCCAGTTCCTATGGAAATCATGCTTTGCGTTTGCTGGTAAGCAATCGTTTCAGAAAATTCAAATGGCGTTAAGAAGGCAGAGATACGATTAATTTGATAGGCATCCATTCCTATCTTGAAGAAAAAGTCCTTGCCTTGAGGAAAAGTGAAAATTAGAAAAAAAGCGATAATGGCTACTAAAACACCAAAAGTGATCGGTAAAATAAGCCACCAAGAAATACCTGAGATTAAGACAACTCCGACCAAGATAGCCAAAAAAACCATGGCTGTCCCCAAATCTTTTTGCAAACCTAATAAGACCATCACAGGCAGGGTTAAGAAAAGATACAAGCCTAGAAGTTTCCAGTCATCTTTAAAGGTTAACCTTTTACTTTTCCCCTTAAACCATACGGTTAGACGAGCTAAAGCTAGAATATAAGAAATTTTCATAAATTCTGACGGTTGAAAAAGGGTTACGGAGCCAATCGTTATCCAGTTTCTAGCACCAGTAGCAGCTACTAGCTGAGGACTATAAAACAATAATGGTAAAACCATCAAAACAAGTCCTAAGGCATAGAGAAAAGGCGTCAGCTTCCATAGAAACTTCGTACTAAAAAACATGAGAACAAAAGCAAATAAGGAACCAAAACCGATCCATAAGAGTTGCTGGACCATAACTTTAGCCAGATTTTTAGGATAGTCATGGTAGGTTGCCACGTAAACAGCCAGAAGACCAATCACTAGTAAACAAAAAACGGGAGTGATAATACCATAGTCAATTTTATGATCAAGGCTTCTCTTATGATATGCCATTCTATCCTACTTTCTATATTATCGAACCACTTTACATTAGAGGTGTGGAGAGAACATTTCCTCAACCTGAAAAAATGAAAAAAGGACCAAAAATTTGGTCACTATTAACAATTTTCACAGATGGCCCCTGCAGGAATCGAACCTGCAACTACTCCTTAGGAGGGAGTTGTTATATCCATTGAACTAAGGAGCCTAAGGCAATATACCTTTATCTATTGTAGCCTAGAAAATCCGGAATTGCAAGATTAAATCTTTAATCTTGGTGACTTTCTCGATAGGCCATCATTTTCTTTTTAAAAAGCTCACCATTGGTCGGTGGCGTGATGGTAACCGCATTGGCCCCAGCTTCAATAACAGCTTTGACGGTTTCATTTGTAGGACCACCCGTTGCCATAATCGGTATGTCAGGAAATGACTGTCTGATTTTACGAACAACTTGAGGGGTATCTGGTCCACAAGAAACATTTAAAATATCCACCCCTGCTGCGATACGACCTCTAATATCAGAATACTCTGATACCACCGTATAAATAATAGGAATATCAATAAAATCTTCAATATCACGGATAGTCTCAACCTTTGTAGGCCCGTTAACAACTACTGCATAGGCTCCTTCTGATTCTGAAAAAAGGCTCATATTTGCTGAACGAAATCCTGTGGTTAGACCACCACCAACACCTGCTAAAACGGGTACTGATGAAGCAATCATGATACTTTTTAAAATGGCAGGGTGAGGGGTGAAAGGATAAACCGCTAAGACTGCATCAGCATCGCTATTCGCAATAATAGAAACATCTGTACTAAATAAGACTGACCGTATCCGACGACCATAAATAAAAATTCCAGAACATTCTTGGATCACTTCCGGCATACGGATGATTTCCTTACGTAAATCAGACATGACGATTGGTGGTGTCAAGTTTTTTGAAGGCATAGGATTTCCTTTACTATTAAGTAATACTACTATTCTATCATAGGAGTTAAGCTCAGACACCTAAAAAGTTATGTCAAAACCAATTTTTCTTTAGAACAGCTCTGTATAGCAAATAATTTCTAGAAAGGATAATAAGCTGATCATATAGCTAATACCAACAAATTATGTTTTCTTTCAAAGCATTTATTAAGATAGCATTTCCTTTGCTGACTTGGCGGCCTTTACCACACAAAAAAAGCTCCTTCAAAAGACATCATTATCCAAATCGTAGTCGAGCTAACCACTTGAGAAAACGATAAGAAATGCACCTGACCTAAAACGGTGTAATCACTAGCTGCAAGGATTAAAAAGTGTAACTGTTCATTTTGACAATCTCGGTCTTTCATTTTTTGAGTACCTGGTCAAAAAAGCCCATCTTCTCAGATGATATCCTTGTCAAAATTAAGCACGGCCTAAGAGCTATGCAAAAAGATGGTCTTTCCTATAGCCATTTGCCTTTTCGTCAAGCTTCCTATTTTTCGCTTTGCTATCTTGACGACCCTTGCATTCTAATAATTAAACCCAGGCTGAGACCTCGAAAATAGAAAAACTGCCACTGTGACATAGTCACGAGGCAGTTTTTCTATTTTTCTATCGACTTCTAGATACCTTTAGTATCTTAGATTAACGACGGACTTCTTTGATACGTGCTGCTTTACCTTGTAATGCACGTAAGTAGTAAAGTTTAGCACGACGAACTTTACCATAACGGATAACTTCGATTTTATCTACACGTGGAGTGTGGATTGGGAAAGTACGTTCAACACCGATACCGCTTGAAATTTTACGAACAGTGTACATTTCAGAGATCCCTTGACCTTTACGAGAGATAACAACACCTTCAAAGATCTGGATACGTTCGCGAGTACCTTCGACAACTTTTGCGTGAACACGTACAGTGTCACCAGCGCGGAACTCAGGGATATCAGTACGAAGTTGACCTTCAGTCAAACTTTGGATTAATGGATTCATTTTTTATTCTCCTATCTTACTAATCTTTAGAGCAACCTGATGACAGTCTAAGCGGATTAGCCGTAATTTCTATGTGTCCATCACACACAAAGCATATTTTAGCATATTTCACTAGACTTGTAAAGATAATTTCTTTACAAAATCAGTCTTTCCTGCTTACTATAGATACTATAGTTACGATTGAGACTATAAGCAAACACAAGCGCTAGAAAGAAAAAAACAAAATATTCCGAACCAAAAACTTCAAAGCCAATAAAAAGGGGCGCAAAAAAAGTATTTGTCGCACTGGCAAAAACACAAACATAACCAAGGGCAGCAACCATTTCAATCGGCAATCCAAAAAAGGGAGCTAACGCTGCGCCAAGGGAGGCCCCAATGGCAAATAAGGGAGTAACCTCCCCTCCTTGAAATCCAGCTGCAATCGTCACCACAGTCAGTACAAGTTTAAAGAACCAATCATAAGCCAAGACCTGCTTTTCACCAAAAGCCGCAGCTATTAAATTTGTTCCAAGACCACTATAGCGTCCAAAATGTAAGAAGATTAAAAGCAAGGATAATAAGAATCCAATAACCATAATGCGTTGATAGGGGTTCCCTAAAATGCGTGAGAAATAGATTTTAAGGTGTGCTAAGCTGACAGCGAAGATATTTCCTACCATCCCAAATAATAAACCCAGTATTATCATTTTAAGAAAGAGGTCTAGGCTTAGTACTGGAGGCTCTTTTAAAAGTACTGAAAATTTCTCTAAACCTAGGAAGTGGGTTGTCATCGAAGCTGTAAAAGCTGCGAGCGTTGCTGGTATAAGAGCTCTGAAAAAAACATGATCCAGTAATAACAACTCTAAGGAAAACAAAACTGCTGCAATAGGCGTTTGAAACAAGCCAGCAAATCCAGCTGACATACCGACCACCAAATAAAGACGAGACGCACTTTTAAACTGACTGAATTTTGAAAAATAATGTGCTAAGCTAGCTCCTATTTGGACAGCCACACCTTCTCTCCCCGCACTTCCGCCAAATAAATGCGTTATCCAAGTTGACAATAGGACGAGAGGAATTAATACAAGAGGAATTGTCTCTTCTTTTCCGTGACCAACCTCAAAAAGCAAAGACATACCAGCCTTAGCTTTTCCTCCAAAACGGTCATAAAGATAGACAATAAACAAGCCACTAACTGCTAAAAAAGGAATTAAGTATAAAAAATGAGTATCCCTATAAGCCGACAGTATAAGTAGACCTTTTCCAAAAACAAAATCTAAAAGGCCCACAAGAAGACCGATAAGAATGGCAAATAGGCTTAAAAATATGAGTTCTTGTTTTTTAAGTTTTGTACCTATGCTAGTCTTTATCATTAGCTAACCTCTGGTATTGATAAAGGCGAGAATGGGTCATAATAGACTCAAAGGTCTCTAAAATCGTTTTTTCATAATCAGCATTTTGAATATTCGTTGAAACCATTTCTAAAATACTTGTCTCCCGCTTCCGATTTAAAACGTCAATCTGTTCGCGTTTTTTATATGCCGCAATCTGATTAACCAAGTCCATTCGTTTCTCTAATAAAATAACTAACTGAGCATCAACAGAATCAATCTCCCGGCGAAGTTGCTCTAGATTCATAGATCTCCTACTTTCTTTTTTCTCATTTTTCTAAATTATAAGAAAAATCAGCTAACAAAACAAGAAAAAATACTAGGGATTCCTAGTATTCTGCTTTACCAATCGTATCTGTTACTAGATAGCTTCTACAGCTTCTGACATTTTTTTAGCAAAAAGTTCCAGATTCTCAATATCTTCCTCTTCAGCTGCTAAATCAACCTTAACAGAATCTGCTCCCTTTCTTGCACCAGTTAGGGCAAATTGTTCTTCAAATTCGTCTACTGATTTACAAAAATAATCATAGAAAGTATCGCCAGAACCAACAACACCATAAATCTTCCCAGACAAGTCTAAATCTTGTAAATCCTCATAGAAATCTACAATCTCATCAGGTAAGTCACCATCACCATAAGTATAAGTTGCAACAATTGCCATATCAGCATCTTCAAAATCTGAAGCTTCTACTGAGGTACATTCGTCAATCTCTACATCATGTCCAAGTTCTTGCAATTTACTTGCAACGATATCAGCAATTTCTTCAGTATTTCCTGTCATGCTGGCATAAACGATCTTTGCTAATGCCATAATTTCCTCCAAAAACTAAACTGCTCTTATTTTACCACACTTTTTTGAGAAAAGCATCTGCATTTTAAGTTCGCCTCTATTTCCTAAGACCTTAACTCAAGATTACTTAAAAAGAGATGGGCCTAGCCTTTATAATATGCTCTTTCTTGCACCCTGCTACTACCGATAGAAGCCATTGATGACATTTCCAGAAAAAGGATACTTCTTACATTAAGTATAAGCTTCCTCTTGCTTTGGCAATTTTATCTTTTGTTTTAGCTACTTCTTTTTGATATGATGAGATTAAGAAAAATGAGGAGGATAAATCTATGTCTGACTATCAACTACCCACCGTTTGGGAAAACACTGCTAAAGAAACTGATAACAATCAACCAACAGCCGGAAGCCGTTTTAAGCAAGCTATACCAAAGGGCGATGCACCTTTTCAATTATATACCTTAGGAACTCCAAATGGCATTAAGCCCTTAATTATGCTCGAAGAACTAAAAGAATTAGGCATTGAAGAAAGTCAATATGATGCCTTCAAAATTAAGATTGACCAAGGACAACAATTTGGCAGCGATTTTGTTGCTATTAACCCTAACTCAAAAATTCCTGCTTTAGTTGATCAGAGTACAGAGACATCAATTCGTATTTTTGAATCAGCTAATATCTTACTTTACCTAGCTGACAAGTTTCAGACTTTAATCAGCTCCGACTGGTCTACACGGACCGAAACACTTAATTGGCTCTTTTGGCAAACTGGTGCTGCACCTTTTGTTGGAGGCGGTTTCGGTCACTTCTTCCATTATGCTCCCGAGAAACTAGAATACCCCATTAACCGTTACACTATGGAGACAAAACGTCAGTTAGACCTTTTGGATAAAGAACTGGCTAACAAAACTTACATTGTAGGTCATGACTATAGCATTGCTGACATTGCTATTTGGTCTTGGTATGGACAACTCGCACTTGATGACCTCTACAAGGATGCGGGTACTTTCCTCAATGTAAGAGAATATCAAAACCTTCAAGCCTGGACAAAACGGATAGCAGAAAGACCTGCTGTTAAACGAGCTTTGACCCAAGAATTAACAGATATTAACTAAAAAGTGATGGTATTTCCCATCACTTTTTCTTGGGTAACTTTTTATAAAACTCACGCACCGAGTCCTTTAATCTATGATTCTATTTAACCGTTAATCTCTATCTATGCAAGATTTTTTCTAAATGAATGACTCCCTACAAATATGTTATAATATGACCATTAAGTAGGGTGAGGAGAGAAAAGCTATGTGGATGATTAAAAGTTTTAAAGAGCTTAGTAGGGAGCAACTATTTGCGATACTAAAAGCACGGGTAGATGTCTTTGTTGTGGAGCAAGACTGCGCCTATCCAGAAATTGATGACCTGGATAAGACTGCTATACATCTTTTTAAAATAGATGGTTTTGAACAAGTAATAGCCTATTGTCGCCTAATTCCTACTAAAAGTGAAATCAAACTAGGACGTGTTTTAGTTGGAAAGTCTTATCGTAAGTCAGGTCTCGGACGTGATTTAGTGAGTTACGCTTTAAGCTATTGCGCCAAGGAGTATACCATGAAACCAGTCTATGCGCAAGCACAAGCCTATCTAGAAAAATTCTATAATTCTTTTGGATTTTACAGTACATCAGAGGTTTATCTTGAAGATAAGATTCCCCATATTGATATGATTAAAATAGATTAGAGGATAACATGACCATTTACCAACAAATTTTGGATGAAATTATAAAAAGTGAGACAATTATTATTCATCGCCATCAAAATCCCGATCCAGATGCCATTGGCAGCCAAGTCGGCTTGAAAGAATTGATTTTAGCTAATTTTCCTGATAAGAGGGTATTAGTAACAGGTTTTGATGAACCAAGCCTGGCCTGGATTGCACAAATGGATCATGTCACTAACGACGACTATCATGATGCGCTTGTGATTGTGACGGATACGGCAAATCGTCCTAGAATTGATAATCCTAATTATTGCAATGGAAAAAAATTAATCAAAATTGATCACCATCCTAATGACGATGCCTATGGTGACATCTCTCTAGTTGATACTAATGCCTCAAGTGCCAGTGAAATCATTGCTGATTTTGCTTTTAGTCTCAATTTGACATTAACCACCAAGGTTGCTTCCTTACTTTATACAGGAATCGTCGGCGATACAGGACGTTTTCTCTACCCAGCAACGACTGCAAAAACTTTCCGCATTGCCGCTAAACTTAGAGAATATCAATTTGATTTTGCAACCATTTCACGCCAAATGGATTCTTTCCCCTTCAAAATTGCTAAATTACAAGGCTATGTCTTTGATCATCTAGAAGTTGATCAACATGGCGTTGCGCGGGTAGTTCTGAGTCAAGAAACCTTAAAAGCCTTCAATATTTCAGAGGCTGAAAGCTCCGCTATTGTTTCTGCACCAGGCAAAATTGATATGGTTACCGTTTGGGCCATCTTTGTTCAGCATGAAGATGGTAGCTTCAGAGTACGGATGCGCAGTAAAGAAAAAACGATTAATCAGATTGCCAAGGCACATGAAGGAGGAGGACACCCTTTAGCTAGTGGTGCTAATTCCTACAGCTTAGCAGAAAATGAACAGATTTACCGAGAAATGCAAGCACTCTTTGATTAGTCATTTTTTAAATTTAAGTAAAAGGCTTGTCAAAACAAGATAAGTTTGATAAACTAGACTAGTTAATAACTATGGGCAAAAGCACCATGGCAGAAAGGAAATTATTTTTAAGATGAGAAAAGACATCCATCCAGATTATCGTCCAGTTGTATTTTTAGATACAACCACAGGTTACCAGTTCCTTAGTGGATCTACTAAGTCAAGCAACGAAACTGTTGAGTTCGAAGGTGAAACTTATCCACTTATTCGTGTAGAAATTTCATCAGATTCTCACCCATTCTACACAGGACGTCAAAAATTTACACAAGCAGACGGACGTGTCGATCGTTTCAACAAAAAATACGGTCTCAAAGATGCAAACGCAGCAAAATAAGTCACAAACATACAACCACTTCTTCTCAGAAGTGGTTTTTTGCTATCAAAAATCCCTCAATTTGAAGTCCTAGGCTCTTAGAATAACTAATAACAACTTGGTCTTCATTAGGCAACAGCTCACGCCAATCTTACCAAATCATTTGTTAATGTCATTAATACTCTCTAAAAGCTAGTCTCATTAAATCTCTTTAATAATGAGACTAGTACTTAGACTTCATCTTCCTCATCATTTTTTTGCTCAAGTAAGGCATTGACAAAATAAATGTTTTCTTGAGCAAAACTCCTAAGATCAATATCTTGGTCCAACATTTGACTATTTAGAAAAGCAATTATCATAGGCATATTCATTCCCGCATAGAGTTCAAAGTGATGACCAGCCATCAATAACTGCGTAGCCACATTACAGGGAGTTCCTCCCAATAAATCAGCAAAAATAAGGAAGTCACCTTCAAGCTTATTAATGATTGTTACCAATTTTTCCCTAAACTCTTCTGCTCCTTCGATAGTTTCTAAGCCTACCGAAAAAATAGTATTTTGTGGTCCCATTATCATTTCTGTTGATTTTTTAAGCTCGTGACAAAAATGCCCGTGGCTAACTAAGATAAGATTTTTCACTCTTCTAAACTCCTAACACTTTGAAATAAGCCATGATAATGGCAAAAATAATAATCGCAAATATGGCTTTTGTTGGTGTCATGCCTTTTCGACCAAGGAGCCAAAAAACAGCTCCGGTAAAAATAGCTGGAAGTAAACGTGGAAAGATAGTATTTAGTAAGTCTTGAATATCAATTACTTTTGAACCGATTTTGGGAGCTGCTGTCACTTTAAAATTAATCATTGTAGCAATCAAAGCGCCTACCATAAAGACCCCCATAACGGAAGCGGCATCAACCAAAGAAGATAACTTATCACGCATGGTTGTGACTAGCTTTGTTCCTTCTCTATAGGCAATTTCCAGCTGTTTCCACCGAAAAACATTGATTAGTATTTGAACACTAACCCACATCAAAATACCAATAATCCCTGACCATATACCGTCTTTTGCTAAACCAGCCGCAATTGAACCCATAATTGCCGGGATTAAAGAAACAAAGACAGAATCCCCAATTGGTGCAAAGGGGCCCATCAATCCCGTTTTGATTCCATTTACAGCATCTTTAGCTTGGAGACCTTCACTTTCTTCCAGTGCCAAATCAATACCTGTAATGATGGTATGAAAAAAATTTGAAGTATTGAAGAATTGGGTATGAACGGTCATCATTTCTCTTAACTCTGGACTATTATCACCATATAACTTACGCAATTGTGGCAAAATCATATAGAGATAGCCGGACCCCTGCATCCGTTCATAATTCCAACCCCACTGGAAAGTAAATAAACTTCTTTTATTAATCTGTTTAAAATCTTGTTTACTTAATTTATAATCAGATCTCATCATCTTCAATTTCCCCACTTTCAGAAACTTGAATCCTTTGTTCAACTATTGGTGTTTTTTGATTATTTTTATAATGTAAAGTTGCTAAGCAGGCTCCGATGATAGCAATCCCAATCATTGGCAAACTTTTATATGGAGAGGCATCAAACCCTTTGGATACAGTCGTTAAAGCAGTGCTAACAGTTTGCAAATTAGTATAAACTACTGTTAACATTGCCGTTATGACAAAACCTAAAGCTAAGTAGTGACTATTCCGTTTTACTGGTAGATAGTGTAAAAGGATGGCAAAACCTAAACCAGGTAGCATTTTACCAGCCAAAGTTAAACCATTAGCTAACCATTGATACTGTTGAATACCGTTAACCAAGGATTGGACAAAATGGCCACCAAGTGTAATCGCCAAAAAGACTGGCAAAGCCCTAGATAAGGCCCAGGGAATGGCTCCCATTAAATAATTTCTTTCGATTCCTTTGTAGTTATGATTCTCCACATGAGTATCTATTCTATGTGCAAAATAGGTTGTTGAAAAGCGACCTAAAATATCAGTATATACCATTAAAGCTGCTACTGGCACTGCAATAGTTGAAATAGCGATTTCTGGTTTAATTCCCTGTGAAACCGAAAAAGCTGTCGCAATCACCGCACCTGAAGTTGCATCAATCCGTGACGCCCCACCAAAGGTTCCAACACCTAGAACCATCAGTTGAAGGCTACCACCAATCCAAAGACCTGTTTTTAAGTCACCCATTATTAAACCAGCTATAAAACCAGCAAAGACTGGTGATCCAGCTGAGGAAACAATCGTTAATTCATCAAGAATCTGATATGCTGAATATAAGGTTAATAAAAGTATTTGCCACCATTGAATCATTTGAAAATCCTCCTAGTTATGATGAGATTCCTGTCTTACTTTATTGAGCAATGGCATAAAATCTATAGCTGTATCACTTGGCACCATCTGTGCAGTAAGCATTGTTCCGGTTTTAGCAATAGCGTCAAAATCATTGATATCCTGTTTCAGAACATTTATTGAGCGGGTAACAGATATTGTCTCAGCTGATTGGGACATATTTCCCACATTAAGATTCCTAAGAGCGACACCTCTATTAATAAGTTCTAAAAAACGATCTGGTTTTTTAGCCACAATTAGTAAGCGTTGAGAATCATAACGGCCAGCTAAAATATTGCTAGCAGCTTTTTCAACGGTTAATATGGATAATTTAACACCCGCTGGAGTGGCTAATTTCAAGGCTGTTTTTTCTAACTCATTAGTGACAATTTCGTTATCTATAACCATAATTCTTGAAATATTCAGTTTGGTTGTCCATAAATTAGCGACCTGACCATGGATCAAACGCCCATCAATTCGTGTTGCAATAATTGTCATCATATTCTCCTATTTTCTATAATAGTTTTTTGGTAAGCGTTTCCATTTTTACCAATAAATAAAGTACAGCAATTAGTTTTGTAATATCATAGCTTTTTATAACATTTTCGGTATAATTTTAAGTAAGAAGCTGACGGAAATGGAGTAAAGGTAACCTATGCAAGCTAAAAAACCCAAGTATCAAGTTATTAAAGAAAATCTTTATCACCTCATTATGTCAAAACACTATAAAAAAGGGGACTTATTTTTCACTGAAGCAGAATTAATCCAAAAATATAAGGCCAGTTCCATAACCATAAAACGCGCTTTAAAAGAACTTGAAAATGATGGCTTCATTAGCCGTAAACAGGGCCTAGGAACTTTTATCAAAAAAACCAGTAAAGATAAAGTGGTTCACTTTTCCTACACCAACAATACGTCAAACCATCAAGAAGATGTTTTTATTTTAAGTTTAGAAAAAGGAAACGATCCTTATTATTTAAGTCTTTTAGGTCTCCATAAGACTGAGCACTATTACACTTTGTCACGTCAAAGATGGATAGACAATGAGCCTTATCTGTTTCAAAAATCTTTTATCCCACACGATTACATTGCCAACCCCAAGGCAGATTTATCTTCCTATACTTCTGTCTATCAACGCTTTTTTGAAGATTTTAAGATTCAAATGGCTGAACAAGATTTTTCTCAGAAAACTGATTTAACCCTTGATTATAGCCATGAAGTGGCTGAGTTTTTACAATTGGATAAAAAACAACCTTGTGTTCGCCAACTTAAACTAACTAAAGATAAGATATCACATCGCATTTTGGAATATGCAGAAGTTTATAAAAATTGGAAATTCTTCCAGTATCGCATTAATTCTCTTCACTATGATTGGGATTAAGACCTCCTTTATGAAACCATCTTCTTATATTTTTTCTGTCCAAGGCCTTGCTGTTTTAGCTAACACGTCATTAAGTGCTTCAATATTCCTTACCCCTTCTTGCCTTAGCCATTGACGGGCTGCTGCTTCACCTTCCTTGATATAGACTGGAACAGCACCTGCCCAGGTGGCACGGCCACAAAGAACCCCATTAAATTGTGCTCCTGCTTGCGCCGCAAAGCTTAAGGTTTCTTGGAATAGCTGAGCTGATACTCCTGCACTAAGGTAGATGTAAGGCAAGTGACTGGCTGCTGCTTGCTCTTTAAAAACTTGCGCCGCTTCTGCTTGGCTATAAAGAATTGGTCCTTCTGTAAAGCCTTCAACATAAGCCATATTAAGAGGAACTTCCACTTTCAAAACATCAATCCCATACCGCTCAGCTGAGAAGACTTTCATGGCTTCATTAACTTTATGGGCTTTTACCTTGGCAAAGTCAATACTGCTATTATCACTCATTTTTTCATCATAGGTCAAAATTTCTAAGAAGAAGGGGAGGTCTTCTGCTTGACACTCTGAGCCGATGCGTTCAATGTAGGCTTTCTTTTGGCGGTTAACAGCCTCATTGCCATCAACATCATAATAGAGAAGAAACTTGATAGCATCTGCACCAGCTGCCTTAAGCCCCTTTACCGACCAGTCTTCTAAACAGTCTGGCAGGCGACTACTTGTTTTGGCATCATAGCCTGTTTTTTCGTAAGCCAGTAACAAGCCTGCTTTTTGATCTTTAACTGCAATGGCTGGCAAGCCATACTCTGGGTCTAGGAGAATTGAAGAAGCATAGGGGGTTAATTCTTCAGAAACCAAGCGCTTTAAGGTCACTATGTGATCAACTGTTGGCTCATTATCTTGATGGCTGGCCATCATTCGTTTTAGAGCACCGCGTTGATCAAAAGCCAATGCAGAAATTATCCCATCACGGCTTACTTTTTCCAAGTAGGCCTTTTTATTTGATGTAAGCATCATCTTTTACTCCCTTAAATAATCGTATATCCTCACACCTTTGACAACACGATTAACTGTTCCGCTTTCAGAAGGAGTGTCAGGTAAGTTGTTGACTTTTATGGAGGCTAGTAGCGCAACTGTTTGGGCAAAAACTATCATAGGAAAAGCCAAATAAGCATCGGGCAAGAGGAAATCCGAATTCAGAACAACATTTTTACCACTGAAATTTTTCTCTTTTCTCTGGCCTATGGCAATGGTTGACTGGGCAATCTGATCACTAGCAATTTCTTCTAAAATATCAAGATCATATTGCCTTGTGTAAGTATGATTATTAACGAAACCAAAAACAACCGTCTGTTCATTAATAAAAGATTTTGGGCCATGCCTAAATCCCATAGAGGAGTCATAAAGAGTTGCAATTTTGCCAGCTGTCAATTCTAATATTTTTAATTGCGCTTCTTGTGTTAATCCTGCTAAAGATCCCGAACCTAAGTAGACTATGCGATGAAATGGTTTCTTCATTAAGTCACTGATTTCTGGTTCCCTATTAATAATGTCTTCAGCCATTCTTTTCATTTGTGTGATAAAATCTAATTTTTCCTCATTGGTATGAGCCTTGTCAAAGATTAACAAAGCTGATAACATCATACAAGTAAAACTCCCAGTCATGGCAAAACCGGCATCATTTGACCGAGGAGGCATTAGAAGTAAGAAATGACGCTTATCAGCTAGAGCTCTTTGGGCTAACTCCCCCTCCTCTGCGCAGGTAATCGTTAAATGATAACAATTAGCAACTAACTGATTGGCTAAATCCACTGCTGCAATACTTTCTGGGCTATTACCACTTCTTGCAAAAGAAACCAGTAAGACGGTATCTTCCTCATAAAGGTAATAATGAGGAGCAGACACAAGATCCGTTGAAGCAATACTGTAAAAAAGAAACTGCTCACGTTGCCCATAGGTTTGTAAAAATGACCAAATGCTATTACCCACATATTCGGAGGTTCCAGCTCCTGTAAAAATGACTTTAATCTTTGTGTCAGCGCTTTCAATAATCTTGTTTAAAAAAGAAGAAAGCTCTTCTTCTTTATCCAAAAATCGCTGATAGACTTGCTCCCACAAATCAGGTTCTTGTTTAATTTCCTTGGTAGTAACGGCAGCTCCCAATTGATTAAGCTCTGGCTCAGTTAATTGAAACATATTGACCTCCTAAAATCTTTTATTGATTGGGTTGATGAATAATTCTATAGGTAAAATGATCAGCTCTGGCAATTGAAAAAGTATGCTCTATTAAGAGATTTTTATCATTGTAGGTTTTTCTTATCATATGCAATACAGGGTCACCTTTCTTTATACCTAGTAAGTGGGCCTCATAATCAAGGGCGATACTAGCATAAAACTCTTCTTCAGCAAGTCGAATCTGCTGATGGTAATCTTCAGCAAAAATATCATATAGGGGTTTTTGCAATAGCAAGTCCTTGGATAAATCATTGAATAAGGTGGCAGGAAGATAGGATCTCTCAAACATCATTGGCTCGCCATCTGCTAATCTCACCCGTTCCAGCTCAAATGCTTCACCTTCTGTATCCATGTCTAAAAACTTTTCCAGATAATCTTTTACAGCTACTTTTTCAAAAGAAATGATTTCAGTTTTTGGTTCCTTTCCAATTTTTTTCATCTGCTCAGTAAAGCTATAAGCAGTCGCTAAATCTGTTAAGGGCTCCTTCAATTTTGAAACATAGGTTCCCTTACCATGAACTTTGTAAATTAGACCACGTGATTCTAACTCCCTCAGAGCTTGTCGAACAGTTATACGGCTAACAGAATAGCTTTCACTCAATTCTCGTTCTGACAATAACTTCTCATGAGGGGCCATATCTTTTCTAATCTTTACTTCAAGTTGATCGACTAATTTTTGATATAATGGTTGATTTTTCGTCATAGAATTCCTTTTTCTCTACTGGTTATAACCACATAAAAGTATATTATACTAAGTTGGCTTTGTCAAGAAAAAAAGAACTGATTATTTTCAGTTCTTTTTAATGGTGAGCTATATTAGTGGGCATTAATCTCTTGGGCAATTTCACGTCCTGATAAATCAGACTTGTAGTATGTTGGCCAGTGATCCCATTTTGATGCAATCTCGTCATGGCCTTGAGCTCCCCAATAAAGATGGAAATGCTCTGCTTTATTTGGTGCTATTTCATGGTCACTAAATTGTATATATTTAAATTCACCTGCATCTTTTTCCTTAGCTTCAAACATGTAGCGAACACCACGATTGCCTTTTTCGTAAGTAATGATTTTTTTACCAGAATAGCTATATGTAAAAGTTTTCTTATCATTGCCACGCTCAAAAGTAATTGTTGATTTCTTACCATTAATTTTAATGGCAGTAACGTCAGTCTTGTAGCCAGCTTCGTAATAATCTTTATATTCTTTCGCTGTCATTTTTCCTTTTGATTTTTTAGCTTTATAATCCATAACTTGATCTAAAGTACCATCTTGTAAATAAGGATAGACAGACTGCCAACTACCAGACCAATCACTTAGCTTACGGTCCTTCACAGCACTATCTTTGAAATAGCCATTGTAAACTGATTTACTCTTATCTTCTTCAGGTTTAATTTCCTTGCCATCTCGTTTGGTTGTTAATTCTAAAGCTTTAAGGTTTTCACGCATAACACTGAAATAATCCTCACCAGCCTTAATTTCTTTTTTCGTTAAGCTTTCAAGCGGACTTAGAACAACAGACTTGACACCTGCTTCCTTAGCAAGGGTTTTAGCAACTTTACTTGAAGCATTCTCTTCAAAATAGATATATTTGATGTCATATTTTTTGACATATTTTGAAAGTTCAGCTAAACGTTTTGCTGAAGGTTCATTTTCTGGAGAAACACCATTAATAGCAATTTGATTTAAACCATAGTCAAGTGCCATATAGCCAAATGCAGCATGTTGCGTCACAAAACTCTTTTGTTTTGCTGAAGATAAAGCATCACTATATTCTTTATCTAGCTTTTTCAATTTTTCAATATAGGCTGCTGCGTTTGATTTGAAAACATCAGCTTTCTTAGGGTATTTCTTTGAAAGTGAATCGCGGATATTTTCAACGACAGTAATGCTACGATATGGAGATAACCACACGTGTGGGTCAAATTTATGACTATGACCTTCTTCATCATGATGGTCATGACTTTTTTTGCTGTCTTCATGTTCATGATGGTGTTCCTCACCTGAACCAGCAGCCAAAATCATTGAGCCTGTTCCCTCAATGTAATCAACTTTATCTGATTTAATTGATTTTTTAACCTTTGGAATCCAAGTTTCCATGTTATCATCCATGTAGACAATCACATCTGAATCTTGAATCTTTTTAACATCCTTAGTTGTTGGCTCAAAATCATGAGGCTCTGTTCCAGCCTTCATTAACATGGAAACATCGCCATCATTCCCTACTATCCCTTTAGTAAACTCATACACAGGATAAAAAGTGGTCATTACCTTAACTTTAGTATCTTCTGCTTCTACTTGCTTAATTTGACTTAGTTGCCACGCTGATGTCAACCCAACAAAACTCATCATTAAAAGAATTTTCTTTTTCATGATTCCTCCTCTTTCATTAACTGGTTAAAGTTTTACCGGTTAAGTATAACATTTTAAAAAGAATTTGTCACGTGATTTTCTTCTTTTAGGAACTCTTTTTAAGAACAGTAACTTCTGTATTCCTTTTGCCTATTCTATTAAACTCATTTATGGTCATTGAACAAGAGGCAACAAAGACTCTAGCAACTCCTCCCAGTTTGAACCTATAAAAAGGGCCTAGCCCCCCTGTAATCGAGAGCTAGGCTTTTGACCAATAATAGCTAGTAGCCACTTTTTGACAGTGCACACTACTTTAAAGAAGATAGTTTAAGAACTCTAAAGGGGCTAGTCACTAGATTTTAGCTTAACTTCAATATTAAGCTTTTTATCATCGTCCGACAAATAAGCACCTATCACTTCTAGTTGACTACCCCGCGGAAACAGTAATTCAAGTTCAGAAGGAACCCAGGAATAAGGTTCAACAAAAGCTGCCTTTGCCCCTCTTTTTACCCTAATTCGTAATTCGATTGGTCTTTTTATCATAGCTCCATTTTTCACCGCTGTGGTACTCATAAAACTATATTTTGTATATTGGGCGCCTGGTACAAATTTATCCAATACCTTAGGATTAAATGTACCGTTTGCATAACAGTTATCTAGTTGGTCTTGAGTAAAACCTAAATCTAAAAGGAAACTGGTGTAAACATAACGATAACTAATAATATCCCAAGGAATAGTCATTTTTTGTGTAGCGCTATCTAGTAGCTGGGCTTGTCTTTTCATTTCAGGAGTTAATTGACTGAGGTCGCCTTTAACCTTATCAAGTTGGCCATTAATGGGAACAGACTGCTCGCAAGTATAGTCCTGTATAGCCTTTTTCTCTTCTTCAGTAAATATAGTTTTATTTGCCCAGCGCTTGTTAATAATATACTTTGTAACTTCCGAATCTGTAAATTTAAAATAGGCACTGTCTCCATCAAATACAACACTATCAGCTTCATCATAATAATGTTGGGAAAATACTGTACTTTGTCCTATAAAGAAAAAAAGTGACATAAAAGGTAGTAATATAATAGTTTTACATTTTTGATTCATCCACTTTGCCTCCAACTCTAACTAATAGCCCAATTAGGACTTAAACAGCATCACATGAGTTTATAAGCTCTATTTGAGCATTTAGACAATATCCCTACCATATCAATGCAAATAACTAATCATTTGAGATAATATTTTTACTATCATATCCTATAACTTCTGGAGAAGAAAATCTGATTTTTAAACATTTTTCAAATCATGAACCATATAAAAACCTTTTATGATATTGGACTGAAGAAAAAGTCCAATATCATAAAAGGTTTTCTCTTGATGCTAACCTACTTAGGTAAGTGGGTCGGTAGGTCAAACAGTTAGGGAGGTGACTGTTTGAGGCAGACAAAAGAAGGTCATACCTACTAAAGTCTAAAGATTTCTCAGTGCCAGAAATGAGAAGTTTCTGGTATGTTTGCTAACTCGTAACCTCTCGGTTTGTGCTTCTTTCACTCGTAAGCTTTGCTAGAGGACAGACTTGAGAGTGATAGGTATGATAAAGGCAGTCGATACTTAATCTTTGTCTACTTTCTAAAAAAACTTTAAGGTTAGAAACCTTAAAGTTTTCAACTATCCTATTAATCACTTAAACTAAAACGATTGGTCATTAAGTTACTAGCATCAAAAAGAATTTTATTGAGCAGGGCTTGTGTCTCAATTTGGATATAGTCACTCATTTCCTGATTTTTCTGGGTTAAATTCACACCTTTACCTTCAGCCATCAATTCTTCGACAGCATGAAGCATGGCATGACCTTGAGCCATTGTTTTTTCAGCGTAAGCTTCTATATCACTGTCATGGTGGTTAAAATGTGGGTCGGCAATTGCTGCAATGAGGCGATTAACCCAATAAAAACTATCCGTTGAAACATTCTCACTAGTATTTGTGAAATAGTCTGGCATATCAGTCACCTGTGTAAAGAATGGTACCATAGTATTAAATGGCATTGATCCAAATGCAATCCATTGAATACCTGCAATGTCCTTAGCTTGGTGTGACCGCACTTGAAGAATTGAAGTCTGACTCGTACGATTAATACCAATCGTTCTAAATGTTTTTCGACTAACCTTATCTCCTTCAGGACCGTAGGGATCATAAATGGTGTCTTGATAATGACTACTTAAAACATATTTAATGTCTTCAATGGTTACCTTACGATAGGGTTTTCGACACCAAGGAATCGCAAAACTGCGTGGGTCTTGCTCAACCTCAGGATTTAAGAACTTTTGCATCATCCAAGCTCGTGGGGTATTGTAATGACGGTCTTTATCACGTTGACTTCCAAAAGCATAACGAGGATTGAAATGCTCGTTACTATAAGTAAGATCTAAATGATACTTATTAATAAAATCTTTAAGGTCTTCCGAACAGAGATACTCATCAGGATTATTAAATTCGAAGTGATCTATACCCAATTGATTGGGATTAGTCACATAGGCGTCGTCTGGGACACGTCTGGCAATCCAGTGATGGCCACCAACTGTTTCTAGCCACCAAATCTCATTTTCATCAGAAAAAGCAACACCATTTGACTCATACGTACCATACTGGCTGAGTAGTTGGCCTAAGCGTAGCACGCCTTCACGCGCCGATTTAATATATGGTAACACCAAGGTCAGCATATCTTCTTCGCCGATACCATCTTCAACCAGCGGATCAGCCCCTAGCACACGTGCATTAGTCGTAATTGTTTCTGTTGCACTCATAGCAACATTCTCAGAATTAATACCTGCTTCTGCCCAGATCCCATCTTTACCCAAAGCGTCAGGAACTGAGGTATAGGTCAGAGGCTTGTCAGGCAAGTCAATGGCAAAACGCGATAAGACAGATTGATAATGACGAGGATGGTTCTTAGCTGTCATCAGGGCCATTTTCTTAGGAGTAAAATCTCCATTTTGCGAATCTTCTGTTCGAGCCACTAAAGTAGAGCCATCATAAGAAGCTTTTTTCCCGACAAGAATTGTTGTACATGACATAATATATCTCCTTTATAGTATATTTAGAGTCACAAAGTCAGATGTTTAGCTAGCTGTGCTTATAGAATCATTGATAGGATGGCAAAGTCAGTTAGACTAAAATCTTTTATAAATCATCTGCGATTTTATTCAATTTACGTAAACGGTGGTTGACACCACTTTTTGACAAGGGAAACTCTAAGCTATCCGAAATTTGTTGGATAGAGTAATCTGGGTGATTGACACGGATTTGAGCAATCTGCTGCAATTCTACCGGTAAACTGTCTAAACCAATTGTCTCCATAATCTTAATAATATTATTAATTGTTTTCATGCTAGCCTGTATTGTTTTTGCAATGTTTGCAGTTTCTGCGTTATTGGCACGATTAATATCATTTCTTGCTTCTCTCATCATCTTTACTGATTCAAATAGGTCTTTACTTTCCATAGCACCGATAATAATCAGAAAATCCATGATATCTTCAGCCTTTTGGAGGTAGGTAATAGCTCCACTCTTGTGTTCAATGGTTTTAGCATCTAACATAAATTTATGCAGTAAGTCAGCTAAATCCTGTGCATGGTCTAAATACACGGAATAAATTTCTAATTGGTATTTCCCAGATTCTGGATCTCTAATCGTTCCTGTTGCTAAGAAGGCCCCCTTTAAATAAGAGCGACCCGCATCATCATCTTCTAACATCCATGATGCCATACCTGTTTCAATCCCAAAAAAAGCATCTGCTAACTTTAAATCAGAGAGGATTATTTCCACTTCTTCTGCAACAAAAACAGTGTAAACTCGATTTTTTCTTAAATTAGTTTTCTGGTGATATTTAATTTCTGGTTGAATGTGATAGCTTTGTTCGAAAAGAGCATAAATATAGCGAGCAATACGAGCATTTTCTGTGGTAATAGATAAGGT
Organism: Streptococcus pseudoporcinus LQ 940-04; assembly: GCF_000188035.1. GTDB lineage: Bacteria > Bacillota > Bacilli > Lactobacillales > Streptococcaceae > Streptococcus > Streptococcus pseudoporcinus. The sequence goes on along the minus strand of NZ_AEUY02000003.1, from coordinate 18,679 downwards.
CAAGCCTTGGTTGTTTAGTCCCAATGTTCCTGATAATTTTATAATAGCTGAAAGTTCATTCTTATCACTTTTAGCCTGGTCTATCAACTCTTCTTTTACCTGTATCGTGAAACTCATAGATGTTGTTCCCTTACTAAATTCATCAATTCTTCTACCACCAAATTCCCATCATGAAAAGCTCCGCCATTTTTCAAACGTAAAAAATTAGAGGAAATAACCTTTTTGGCCTCTTGTTGGAGCCCTTTAAAGTCGTGATCAACTTGGACCAAATATTCGTCAAATTTATTAGTATTCATATAAGACTGAGGCACTTTTTCAATATTAACCAAGACAGTATCAATAAGATCCCGTCCTAAATGCTTGTTTAAAACAGAAAGATGATCAGCATCAGAAAAATGTTCTGTTTCACCATGTTGAGTCATAATATTACAGATATAGACGACTTCAGCTTTAGTGGCCCGTAAGGCCTCATTAATTTCAGGAATCACTAAGTTAGGGAGGATGGATGTAAAAAGAGAGCCTGGTCCCAAAACAATCATATCACTTTCCAAAATAGCTTTTACCACTTTACGGCTAGCCTTTGGCTTTTCATCATTATAGGTATTAGTCACATAGACATGATCAATCATTCCCTGATAACCAGAAATCTGACTTTCACCAGAAACTTCATGGCCATCTTTAAAAACAGCGTGCAGGGTCAGAGCTTGTTCACTGGAAGGAAAAATATGGCCAGTAATGTGGAAAAACTTAGTCAAAATTTGAATGGCATTGTAAGTCGAATTTTGCATCTCAGAAATACCAGCAATAATGAGATTACCTAGTGGATGACCAGAAAGAACCCCGTCATTGCCATTAAAACGGTATTGAAAAACCTTTTCATAAAATCGTGGCATGTCACTCATCGCTAGTAACACATTGCGCAAATCACCCGGAGGTGTCAGCTGCATGGCATTACGAATTTTACCTGATGACCCCCCATCATCAGCAACCGTCACAACAGCTGTAATATCAACTTCTTCATTTCGTAAGCTTTTTAAGATAACTGGAATTCCCGTACCGCCTCCAATTACCGTTATCTTTGGTTTTTTCATGATCTATTCACTGTTTCCTTACGTTTGTCTTTATCACGATGGCTTTCATTTATCGGCCATTCCTCTTTGATTCTTTCTGCAAGACGATGAGCAAAAGCGACGCTTCTATGTTGGCCACCAGTACAACCAATTGCAATAGTCAAAAGTGATTTACCTTCACGCTTGTAGCCTGGCAGAATTGGCAAAATCAATTGAACCAAGTTTTGGAAAAAATCTTCAGATTCTTGATGGTCCATTACATAATCATAGACTTCCTGATCTAGTCCTGTTTTTTCTCGTAAGTCTGCAACATAGTAGGGATTTGGTAGAAAGCGCACGTCAAATACTAAATCCGCATCTAAAGGAATCCCATATTTAAAACCAAAACTCATGACTTCAACCCGGAAAGACACCGTATTTGAGGCATTAGAAAATTGATCTGAAATAGTTTGGCGTAACTGTCTTGGAGTCAAATCGCTTGTATCTACTACATTTTGACTCATGCTCTTTAAAGGAGCTAAGAGTTCTCTTTCCAATTTAATACCGTCCATTACCCGTCCGTCTGGGGCAAGCGGATGACTTCTTCGAGTTTCTTTATAACGTGAGACTAACTCATTATCAGTAGCATCTAAAAAGAGAATCCTAAAGGTAATAGATTGTTTCCGCTCAATTTGATCTAAAATAGCATTGATTTCTTTAAAAAAACTCCTACTGCGCATATCAACGACCAGGGCTACCCGTTCATATTCATTTGTTTGACCAATGATTTCTAGGAACTTTGGCACCAATGTTGGAGGCATATTATCAATAGTGAAGTAACCTAAATCTTCAAATGATTGGATTGCGACTGTCTTACCTGCTCCACTCATTCCTGTAACAATGACAAGGTCAATTTTATTAGTTACCATTTTTCTATTCCTTTCTCAAATTTAGGTTCTATATTTTATTATAACATAGAAAAACCTATCAATGATAGGTTTCTCATAGGCTATTTTTGCGCTCTTTGTTTGATATCTGCCGCATCTGGTGTTAAGACATCGTTTTCTAAGATTTGCACTTGATTTAACTGTTTAGTGATTGATAATAGAATTTCTGTTTGTAATTTTTGAATTTGCATCAAATCTGATTGGTCTTGTAAAACAAGGTGATCAATCTTAGAATGCAATAAACGAACACCTTCTTCTGACGTTTTGTTAACCTGATAGTCATTTTTAGCTTGCAAACGATCATACTCAGATGCTCGATTTTGACTCATCATAATGAGGGGAGCCTGAATAGCAGCAATGGTAGACAGTGCCAAATTTAAGAGAATAAAAGGATACTTATCAAAAGCTAAGCCAAAAGGATTAATGATATTAAAGCCCATCCAAATAGCCATAAAAATAATAAAGGTAATAATAAAAGTCCAAGTTCCTCCAAAACGGGCAACTTGATCCGCCAAGCGTTGTCCAAATGTAATTTTACTATCTAACTGGTCTTGTACGTTTAAGATAGCGTAATTGTTGTTTTTGGAAACATCATTTACCATTTCACGGATAGCTTCGTTTTTTAATTTAGCACTTGCAATCATCTCATCCAGGTAGTTGAGGCGATAGGTGGCTAAATTTTCCTGACTGATAAAAGAGGTCGAATCCAGTTCAGGATGGTCATCCATAATTAGTGCTTGTAATTGTTCATCAAGTTCATAGAGAAAAACTCCCTCAGTAGAAAGATACTTTCCACCATCAATGGCATCGATTACCCAACGTTTTTTGTTCATATGTGACCTCTTTCTTTCTTATTGATGCTAACTACCTTAACCTCAATAAGAAACTTACTCCTGTAAGTTAGTTTATTTTTGATACTATTGCTTTTAATTTTCAAACAATATAACCTTTGACATTATCCTCTTCTTAACTTAAATATTCCTTAAATAAAATAGCTTCGTAGCAAGTATCAAAAAACCCATTCGTTGCGAACAGGTTTAAAGCTTTGGTTATGGTTTGATACGATGAAGCATACGTGGAAACGGAATCGCTTCACGTATATGTTTTGTTCCAGCTACGAAGGTAACCATGCGCTCAATTCCTATTCCAAAACCACCATGAGGCACGGAACCATATTTGCGAAGGTCTAGGTAAAATTCATATTCTGATTTATCCATCTCTAAAGCATCCATTTTTGCAACAAGAGCTTGGTAATCATCTTCACGCATGGAGCCTCCAATAATTTCACCGTAACCTTCTGGTGCTAAAAGATCGGCACAAAGTACGCGCTCTGGGTTGCCAGGAACAGGTTTCATATAGAAAGCCTTGAAGCTTGCTGGATAATTTACGACAAAGGTTGGGACCCCAAAGTAATTTGAAATCCAAGTTTCGTGTGGTGAACCAAAATCATCACCATGTTCAAGGTGCTCATAATCTGTATCTTCATCAGCCTCATGTTCTTGCAAAAGAGTGATCGCATCATCATATGAAACCCTTTTAAATGGCTCAGCAATATAGCGTTTTAGAGCCTCTACATCGCGTTCCAAAATCTCAAGAGCTTGGGGAGCTCTATCAATAACTCCTTGAATTAAAGCTTTTACGTATGCTTCTTGTAAATCAAGGGATTGATCATGGTTTAAGAAGGAATATTCAGCATCCATCATCCAGAATTCTGTTAGATGGCGACGTGTTTTTGATTTTTCTGCTCGGAAAACTGGACCGAAGTCAAAGACCCGTCCTAATGCCATTGCACCAGCCTCAAGGTAGAGTTGCCCTGATTGACTTAGGTAGGCTGGTGTTCCAAAATAATCCGTTTCAAACAATTCTGTAGAATCTTCAGCAGCATTTCCTGATAAAATAGGACTATCAAATTTGATGAAGCCATTTTGGTCAAAAAATTCATAAGTTGAGTAAATGATGGCATTACGGATTTGCATAATGGCCATTTGTTTACGTGACCGTAGCCATAAATGACGATTATCCATTAGGAAATCAGTCCCGTGCTCTTTAGGTGTAATGGGATAGTCAACTGATTCGCCAATAACCTCTAAATCAGTAATATCCAGCTCATAGCCAAACTTCGAGCGCTGATCTTCTTTAACAACTCCAGTTACTTTGACAGAGGTTTCTTGGCTAAGACGTTTAACGATATCAAATTTCTTAGCTCCTTCTTCTTCTCCAAATTGCTCAATAAAATTTGGCTTAAAAGCTACTGCTTGGAAAAAGGCTGTTCCATCGCGTAACTGTAAAAAGGCTAGTTTTCCTTTGCCTGACTTGTTAGCAACCCAAGCACCGATTGTAATTTCTTGTCCGACAAATTTCTTAACATCAATGATTGAAACGTATTCTTTTGACATAATTCTCTTTTCTTTCTTAAATTCTTCCCTATAATGACTTTAGTTTACAAGATATGACTGGCCATAAATGACTTAATGCGCGATACAGCTTCCTTTAAGGTCTCTAAATCAGTAGCGTAGCTTAGTCTAATATTTTCCGGTGCCCCAAACCCTGCACCTGTCACCATGGCTACGCCAACGTCATCCAAAATAGCATTTGTAAAATCAGTGACATTAGAAAATCCAGTCATTCGCATGGCTTGAGCAACATTTGGAAACAGATAGAAGGCTCCTTGAGGCTTGACCAATGAAAAACCAGGAATTTCTTCTACTAGTGGGTAAATAGCATTGAGTCGTTCCTCAAAGGCCTGTCGCATAGTTTCAACAGACGATTGGTCTCCACTTAAAGCCTCAATCGCAGCATACTGTGCTACTGTGGTTAAATTTGAAGTGGTTTGACTCGTAATCTTTGCCATTGCAGCAATAATTTCCGGATCGCCAACTGCAAAACCAACTCTCCAGCCTGTCATTGAGTAGGTTTTGGCTACTCCGTTAACAGTTATGGTCTGCCGTCGGATAGCCTCAGATAAAGTTGAGATTGGGGTAAAAGAATTCCCATTATAAACCAAACGCCCATAGATATCATCAGCTAGGATAAGAATATCGTGCTGAACGGCCCATTGACCGATAGCCTCTAATTCTGTTTTACTATAAATCATTCCCGTCGGATTAGAAGGTGAATTAATTAATAACACTTTGGTTTTATGAGTTCGGGCAGCTTCCAGTTGTTCAAGGGTAATTTTATAATTGTTGCTAGCAAGGCAGTCTACAAAGACTGGATTACCTTCTGCTAATTTAACTTGATCAGCGTATGAGACCCAAAAAGGGGTTGGAATTATCACTTGATCACCAGGGTTGAGAGTAGCCATAAAAAAAGCATAAAGGATAAATTTAGCTCCTGTACCAGCCACAATTTGATTATGAGCAACTGAATAGCCATAGAAATTTTCCATGTAAGTAGCTATAGCACTTTTTAACTCTGGAATGCCGCTAGCTGCTGTGTAAAAGCTAGCACTTCCATCCTTAATTGAGGCAATTGCTCGCTTTTGAATGGCTACTGGTGTTACAAAGTCTGGCTCACCTACGGTTAAACTCAAAATATCACGGCCTATTGCTTTTAAAGCCTTAGCGCGAGCACCCGCAGCTAAGGTAATACTTTCTTCCATTTCTAGAACTCTTTTAGATAGCTTTGTCATGACCTCTCCTACTTAGCGTGTATGCTCCTTTAAGACGTATTTCAATTATAGCAAATACCTTTTGTTTTTCAAGGTCAATCTTCTGTGAGCTTAACTTAGGCGAGATTGCTTACAAATGAAAATGAATTCTTAAATAAGGTATCAATCTTATCTTTTCTATTATAACAGAAATTGTCTTGACTCAAGTAAGCAATTTTCGAATGTTTCACAACTGATAAGAAATTCCTCACCTAAATTTGCTAAGACTTCTGGACCGTATGATTTGGTTATAAGCCTTTTATCTAATAGTAAAATGAGAGACTTTTGTTCTTCACGGCGCATCGTTCGGCCAATTGCTTGTTTTAATTTTAGAATGGTCATTGGCAAGAAATAATCTTTGAAGGGATTTCTTTGTTTAGCCAGAAGATAAGCACTCATCTTTTTAACATAGAAATCCTGAGGGTTATCAAAAGGTAACTTTGTAATGACCTCAATCATACGATCTGCTTGTACAAAATCAACGCCTTCCCAGAAAGCCCCCATTCCTAATAAAATAGATTGTTCACCCCGATCAAAGCGTTTTTTGATATTATAAGCAGTTCCATTTTTTTCTTGTGCTAGGTGAGCTAGATTCCACTCTTCCAAAATATCCGATACCAAAAAGAGATGGCTGCGAGAATTAAAAAGTACTAAGATAGGTAATTTTTCGTGATTTAAGGCATAAATTCTCTTAGCCAGTGCCCTGCAATAGTCCTCTTCATTCACTTCACTGATGACTGGCATCTCTTGGTCAATCATTATTTTTTGGTGTTTTGATTTCAAATGGTCAATTTTAGCAAAGTGGTAATTGTCAAAGCCTAGTAAATAAGCTAGATTCACCCTCTGACTGATAGCTAAGGTAGCCGAAATAAAGAAACTTTTATGGATTTCTGGTAAAAGGTGCTGAAAATTAATGAAGCGCTGAGTGCTGGCATTAAGAGAGATGACCCGCTTTTCATCTTTAGTTTCACTACTAATCCAATAATCGGTGTCAGGGTATTTAAAGATAGCATGTAATGCTGAAAAACGATTAGTGTCTAATTCTTTTACAATGTCACTCAGTTTTTGTGATGCTTTGGGATTACTAGCCTCATACGACCGCTTTTTCAAAGAAGTTGTCGCCATATCATTTAACTCAAAAATAAGGCTTTCCAGCAGACGCTTCTCTAAAAGCGATTGTGGACTCTCTAGGGCTCTTGTTAAATCTTGTAATAATTGTTGTAGATCAATTTGTTTACGAGATAGTTGGTCCAACTGCAACAGTAGTCTTTGTGCTTCATCAAAAACGAGGATTTTATTACGGGCAAATGCTTTATCATCCTCTATACGATGTAAAAAATAGGCATGATTGGTTAGTAAGACCTTAGCACGCTTAGCCCTCTCGTAGCTATACCGCCAATAGTCATAATCATAAAATGGTGACCCTTGGTTCAAATCTCCATCGTGTTGAATCGTATCAAAGAATGCAGCATAGCGCTGTTTTTGCTTAATCTCATCAAGATCACCCGTTCTTGTTTCTAGGAGCCAAACTAATAACTGCAATTTATAGCGATTAACCAGTCGATTATCTTCTACTTGCTGAAGACTTTTGTGAAAGAGATCAAGTTTTATGTAATTAGCAGGCCCTTTGAGACTGTGACAATCAATCTGAAAAACCGTTTCGATAGCAGCGAGTTCTTTAGCAGTCATCTGATCCTGGAGGATTTTAGTTGGTACACTAACAAGGACCTGTTGCTCCTGTGTCTTTGCTAAAAGAGGAAGCAAGTAACCATAACTTTTTCCAATACCTGCCTGCGCTTGAATAAAACTGGGCTCTGAGTAGGTCAGCCCCTCTTCAATTAAAGCTGCAAAATCATTTTGCAACGGTCGGTCCTCAAGACCTAAAATAGCCGTATTGATAGAAAAATCTTGTGATAGTTTTTTAGCCTTTTTTGTTCTTTGTTTTTTGGGAAATAGGATACCTTCTACTAAATCGTAATGCCTTTTATCATAAGATTTAGCTTTAGAAAGGGCTTGAGTAATGAGCTGACCGCTTTCAAAAATAAGATTATCAGCAAAAACCGCCATCATTTCCAATGTTTCTCGGGGCAGAGATTCTATTTTCTTTTGAATCTTGATAAATAGTTTGGCCGTAGCTAAGGCATCATCAATGGCTGTATGAGCATGTGCTAAATGCAAGTCCATATTTTTAGCTAGATGACCAAGATTGTACTTCTCTAAATTTGGAAAAAAGACTTGAGCTAATTCAACAGTATCCATCCTTGGTGTCAACAACTCAAAGCCTTCAAAAAATAAGGCCTCAGCAAGAAGATTAGCGTCAAATTTAACATTATGTGCCACAAAAACACAATCTTTAATTAGTTCAAAAATCTGACTGGCCACTTGAGAAAATTCCGGAGCTGAAGCTAATTGCTGATCAGTAATACCAGTAAGGGATTTAATATGTTCTGAAAGCTTGCTGTGAGGATTAATATCGGTTTGAAAACGATCAATTATCTTTTTATTTTCAACGATAACTATTCCTATTTGAATAATGCGTGCGTCTGATCCTGCATTGGTTGCTTCTAAATCAATGACGGCATATTTTGTTAATTGTTCTGTCATAGTAGATTAATTATACCATTTTTCAGCAAATCTTTTCTGACTAAACCCATCTTTAAAGCAAAGCTGAGGAATGAATTTGTTTCAAAAGGTGTTCTTTGTTTCTTCAAATCGTGTTATAATAAAGCTGAAATTTTAACAAAGGATCTGCAGAATGGTTGATACATCTACTAACCTGAAAACCCATTTTTTTGCACTGCCATACACAAAGAAAAAGCGACGCGTCCGTGTTCTCCTGCCCAATAATTATTCAGAAAAAAATACTGTAAACTATCCTGTTTTATATATGCATGATGGACAAAATCTCCTTTTTGATCAGGAATCCTTTTCAGGTAACTCCTGGAAGATTATAGAATCCTTACAAGCACAAGTATTCCCTGACATTATTGTCGTTGCTATTGACCACGCCGATACCTATCGTCTACGGGAGTATGCTCCTTTTCCCTTTGAAAAAGTGATCCCTCACGCAGTTCCAAAGGATGGGGGTAATGGCCAAGATTACGCTAATTGGGTAGTGACTGAGCTTAAGCCCTTTATTGACCTTAATTATCGAACTAAAAAGGACTTTGAGCATAGTTTCTTAGCTGGCTCTTCTATGGGAGGCTTAATCACGGCCTATACAGCAGCCCAGTATCCTAATGTCTTTGGTGGCTTGGGAATTTTCTCTATTGCTTCTTGGACCTGTGAAAAGCAATTGTTAAGCTTTTGTCAAAGTCATCCTTTAAATCCAAAAACCAAGCTTTACCTCCAGGTAGGAACCAATGAAGGGGACCTGTCAAATCAACCTTCAAATCCTCAAAAAAATCAGACTTACATTACTAACAGCCTCAATTACTATAAACAAATTCTTGCCCAAGGCTTGCCAATTTCGCAAATAGATTTTGCTATTATTGCTGGTGCCCAGCATACAGAAAACGTGTGGGCTCAGCAATTTCCACATTTCTTGAACCACCTTTTGAAGAGTAACCCCATCTAACTCAAATTGTTAACACATTTTGCTTGTGTCAACTAGAATGGATTTGTTAAACTAAACTTATGAAAATCATAACTGTTACCAATGCTATTGCTAGCGAAAATACCTATATTTTATCTAATAATGAGGCCATTTTAGTGATTGATCCAGGGAGTAATGGCGACAAAATTTGTCAGGAAATTAAAAAATTGGCTAAACCTGTTGCTGCCATTCTTTTAACTCATACCCATTATGATCACATTTTTAGTTTGGAGAAAGTTAGACAAAGCTTTAACCAGCCACCTGTTTATGTTTCAGGAAAAGAAGCTTCCTGGCTCTTCACCCCTAAAGACAATTTATCTGGCCTATTACGACATGCTGATATCCCAGACATTATTTGTAAGCCCGCAGAACAGCTCTTTGAATTTGAAAAAGATTATCACTTAGCTGGTTTTACCTTTTCCGTGGTGGAAACTCCTGGCCACTCCATTGGGGGCCTCTCCTTTATTTTCAAAGAACATGAAGCCATTTTCTCTGGCGATGCACTCTTTCGCGAAAGTATAGGACGGTCTGACTTGCCAACTGGCAATTATGAACAGCTGATTGAAGGTATCAAAGAAAAACTATTGACCCAGCCTTCATTTTTCAAGGTTTATCCTGGCCATGGCCAGATGACAACAATTGCACATGAAAAAAATAGCAATCCTTTTCTAAGCTAAAGCCTATCAAGTGAACTTGATAGGCTCAGACTGAAAAAGAGATCTATTCCTTACAACTATTAATTCTTTAAAATAAAAGACTTTATTTAGCTTGCTCAGATAGTAGCTTAAAGAGTCACTTCCATGACTCTTTAAGATATCAAAAGGCATTCTAGGCCTAGATTGGGAGCCTAAGTCAAAAGTTCTCCAATGCCAGAAACCAAGTGTTTCTGGTATTTTTGTTAGGCTATCAAGCAGCTCAGTCAACTCGTTTCACGCACAGGCTTTGCCTAAAGATACGAGAGATTTAGTGATTTGTTAACAAAAGACTATTTTGTCATAAACTAAGGGACTGAGACAAAATGATGGTAATTTTTGAGATTCCCTGCCATTACTTTTTCCAATTGATAAATGAAATCTAAAAAGCGAACAAAACTCGTTTTCTGATACTCAGAATGCTGTCTTGTTCGCTTGTTATCTTTGAGCTTAGACTCTTGTCTTAGTCTCTTACGTTATTCTTAGCATATTATCTAGGCTAGGCCATTAAAAATCTACTCAATACTATTTCCTCATCAACAGCTAGACAAGAAGACCGCAAAATCCCTTTTCTGAAATTAAAATTTCAAATAGCGTCTCATTGAGAGGACTGACCCTAGGGATCCAATAATGATACCGATGACAAATAAGATACCAATTAAAAGATAGAGATAATAGTTAATTGGGTACATTGACAAACCATTGAGTTGAAGCTGGGGCGTAAATTGTCGATAGGCATATTCATATAAATAAAAGATAAGGAGAGATGGGAAAACAGCTCCTAAAAAGCCAACCCAGGCTCCTTCAAAGAAGAATGGTCCACGAATGTAAGAATTTTTAGCTCCCACTAAGCGCATAATTTCAATATCTCGTTGACGGTTCATAATAGTCATACGAATAGTATTTGAAATAAGGAAGACCGCAACAATCAGCAATAATACTGTTCCTATCAAGCCCCATGTCTTAATAAATGAGGCAAATTTAAAGAGTTTATCTGAATTAATACCACCGTAGTCGACATCTTCTACACCGTTAATGCCTTTGATAATTGCACTAATCTTTTTAACTTGAGATGGTTTCTCAGTTTCAATCATATAAATGTCTTGAAGGGGGTTGGTGTCTTTATCATACATTTTCCAGACATCGCCCATAGAGTCTTGTAATTTTTGTAATTGTTCATCTTTGCTGGAAAAATTAATTTTTTCAACACCTTTTATTTTGGCAATTTGGTCATAGATTTTGTGGTATTTGTTATTTTTGACCTCTTTGCCATCAACGGTTTTAACAACTTCTTTGGCATCAGTAGAATCAACATTTAAATAAGTATTAATTTGAATATTATTTTGAACCCCTGAAGCAACCCGTTCAATGTTTAAGAGGGTTGCAGCAAAAATCCCAACCAAAGTTAGAGTGATTGCTACTGAGCTAATTGCGGCAATAGTCATCCAAATATTTCGTTTGAGATTCTTAATAGATTCCCAAATATGACGGAAAAAATTTCTAATCATCGTAGCCGTAATCTCCTTCCTCTTCATCACGGACAATACGTCCGTCTTCAATCGCGATTACTCGATGGCGTAGAGAGTTAACGATATGACTATTGTGCGTTGCCATCAAAATAGTTGTTCCTTGGACATTGATACGCTCTAATAAGTGCATGATTTCCCAAGAAATTTCTGGGTCTAAGTTACCTGTTGGTTCGTCAGCAATCAACAGTTTAGGATTATTGACAATAGCACGCGCGATAGCAACCCGTTGCTGTTCCCCACCTGAGAGTTGGTTTGGGAAAGAACGCATTTTATGTTTCAAACCAACTAGCTCAAGCACCTCAGGAACACGTTTTTTAATATGCCGAGGCTTAGCACCAATAACTTCCATAGCATAAGCTACATTTTCAAAGACTGTTTTCCGCGGAAGTAATTTATAGTCTTGGAAGACAACTCCTATATTACGACGTAAAATAGGAACTTCTTTTGCTTTTAATTTAGGTAGATTAAATTCACCAACATAGAGTGATCCACTTGTCACTTTTTCCTCACGATAAAGGAGCTTGATTAAACTGGATTTCCCAGCCCCAGAAGGGCCTACCAAGTATACAAATTCACCTTGATTAATTGAGAAATCTAAATTCCTTAAGGCTGTTGTCGAACGTTTGTATTTTTTCGTAACGCCCTTCATTTCAATTAATGCCATTCTACTCTTCTTTCTAGCTTTAGCTTATTTTTTTAGTCATCATTCATACGCCATTTAAGATAGGCATCAATAAAGCCATCAATATCACCGTCCATGACCTTATCAACCTGAGCTACCTCAAAATTGGTACGATGGTCTTTTACCATTGTATAGGGTGTGAAAACATATGACCTAATTTGGCTTCCCCAAGTGATTTCTTTCTTATCACCCTTGAGGGCATTGACTTCTTCTGCTTTTTTATCTTGTTCCATTTGGTAAAGTTTAGCCTGCAACATTTTCATAGCACGGTCTCTATTACCATATTGTGTCCGATCTACTGTTGAAGAGACAACAATACCAGTTGGAATATGTGTCAAACGGACACCTGTAGACACCTTGTTAACATTTTGTCCACCAGCACCGCCCGAACGGAAGGTATCCATCTTGATATCATCATCTCGAATATCAACCTCTATGGTATCATCCAATTCTGGCATAACCTCCACAGATGTAAAGGAAGTATGCCTTCTCTTTGCTGAATCAAAAGGAGAAATCCGAACCAATCGATGAACTCCCATTTCTGATTTTAAGAAACCATAGGCATTAGGACCCTCAAAAGATAGAGTGACTGATTTAATACCAGCCTCATCTCCCGCTTGATAGTCCAAGGTTTCAACTTTAAAACCTTTGGCATTACCAAACCGCGTGTACATTCGAAAAAGCATATCAGCCCAATCTTGAGCCTCTGTGCCACCTGAACCAGGATGAATCTCCAATATGGCATTATTATGATCGTAGGGTTCTGACAAGAGTAAAGTCATTTCATAAGCTGCTAAAATCTGGTCCAACTTTAACAAACTTTCTTCCAACTCTCCCTTAACCGACTCATCTTCTTCCAACATTTCCATATATAGTTCTGTCTCTTCTGACAGATTTTCCATATTGTGGAAAGTATCAAACTTGACCTTCAATTCATTGAGCTCTTGTGATGTTTTCTGAGCCGCAATAGTGTCGTTCCAAAAATCCGGCTCAGTCATTTGATTTTCTAACAGAGCAATCTCTTCCTCTAAACGATCTAAGTCAAAGAGACCTCCTGAAGCTAGTCAACTTCTCTTTATTTTCTACTATCTTTTGGCGAATTTCTGCCACTTCCATGGATTTACCTCGTTCTCGTTTTTATCTTCATTATTTTAACACATTGGCATCAAAATTGCCATTTTGTCCTGAGGCTCTCAAGCTCCTTTTGACTATCTAAGTCCTTTGGAGATAAGCTTTGCATATAGGCAATCATCTCTTGGTTAGGCTTTTTAATCAATTCACCAAGCGCCCAAATGGCTGTCGCTACATGAATAGGATTATGTTGTTTATCGATAATTTCCATCAACTTAACAATGGCCGATCGATCATGTCCATTTGCCAGGGCAATAATAACATTCCGTTGTAAGATATTTTTACCACGCCACGAAGCCGCAATGTGACCAAATTTGGCTTTGAACTCTTTGTTGGATAGTTCTAAAAAAGGGATTAACTCAGGTTCTGCTAAATCAGGATCAATCTTACTTGCTAATGGGTTATTAAGGCCTTTATTGTAAGGACAACAAATCTGACATATATCACAACCATAAATAACGGTTTTGATTTTCTTACGAAATTCTAAAGCCATCATGCCCTTATCTTGAGTTTGAAATGACAAACAGCGTTTGGCATTCATAGTTCCATCACCAATTAAACATGATGTAGGACAAGCATCTAAACAACGCCTGCAATCACCACAGTCATAATCAACAGGCTGATCTGGCTCAATATCAAGATTGGTAATCAGTTCACCAAGATACATATAAGAGCCAAACTCTTTTGAAATAACCAAGCCATTTTTACCAATAAAGCCAATGCCAGCTCGTCTAGCCACTGCTGTATCTACTAAGGCTCCGGTATCAACCATCCCTTTATATTCAAAATCTTGAGTCAGAGCCTCAATTCCAGCTGCTAACCTTTGCAATTTGTCTTGCAAAACATAATGATAATCAAGTCCCCAAGAATTTGGTGTGATTTTCCCACGTTTATACTGCGTTTTTTGAGCTCGGACAGGTAACTTATGAGGATATGCAACTGCAATAGAAATAATTGTTTTAGCTGATGCTAATGATAGTTTAGGTTTAATCCGTTCTTCAATTACTTTATGCTCAAAACCAGAAATACGATCCTCTTCAAGAGCTAATTTTAAGGATTTTTCTAAATAGGAAAAATCATCAGCTGTTGTAAAACCGATTTTGAAATCCCAATTTCTTTTGCTAGCTTTATAATTTCCGCTTTAAGTTCCATATTACTATCATAATGGAAAAATATAAAGACTTCAAGACTAAGCAATGACTTCTTGTAACAAATATTAAATTGTAGTAACAAAAAGAAACTGGTTAGACCAGTCTCCTTCTAACTAGTATTGGTCAAAATGGTGGTAGAGGTGATCCAAATCAGCTATTTCCTGCAATAATTTCTTCCCATTATCTGTATCTTTTACTAATGTCCGGTCTTCAACCTGTTCAACCAGACGCTTGATAAAGATAATATCGCACTTTCCTTCTAATACGTCTTTGACAGACGAAAAAGGCTTATGTGCCACCAACTCTAACCCATAACTATTGGAGATCAAGGTGTAACCTGCGATTCCAGTAGTTTTTTGATAACCTTTAGCTAGTCCACCGTCAATGATAATAATACGACCATTGGCCTTAATTGGAAGCTCACCACCTTTTTCTTTAACAGGTGTATGACCGTTAACAATATGGCCATTAGCATCTAGGCCAAATTCTGCCAAAATGCGGAGACAAATTTCCTCATCTTCCCTTAAACGGTAATAAGGATTTTTTTCCTCATGGTGGCTAGCTTTGTCAGCGATATAATAGCGCTCAAAAGTGGTCATTCGATTTTTGCCAAACAATGAAGAAACCTCACCACACCATAAATACCAAAAAATATCTGTCGCTAAATCTTCATGTTGGTCGCGATTCTTATAAGATTCTCTGACCTGTTCTTGGAAAAAATCAAGAAGAGCCTTACCGGAATAAATACAGTTGCCAAAGCGCATAGACTTAAAGTCCCCGTTAGAATGCATTGGCATACAACCATGGAAGAGTAAATGATTATTAGAGATATGATACATTGCCCCTTTCTCCATCAAGAAGTCAATGTGACTTTCCAATTTTTCTGAACTTTGAAAACGATACATGAGTCCTTTTAAGATTTGCTCTTCTTCTTCCGTCAAAAGCTCAGCATGATCCCAGACAAGCTTATGGTAAGGGAATGATTGCAAGGGGTAAACCTTTTTACCAAGTTTAATGGTCTTTTTTTCAGGATCGATTTTTGAGAATAATTGCCAAGCTTCCATACCAAATTCCGGACGCCGCTTAATTAATTGATGTTCTAGTTTGAATTGTAAAAGGGCTGTCGCTTGCTGTAATTTGTTTAGTGTCAAACGCTCTGATTCAGAAATATGATCGCCGTCTAGAATCGGGTTAAAAACGGCTTCTTCGTTGAAGTAACGATGACTATAATCAATAAGACGGCGTAAATTAATACCATAGCGATCTTCAATGAGAGCCAGTGAATTATACCTAGCCGCAATGCGAATCACATTAATCATACATATATAAGAGCCAGACATTGCCCCAATCCAAGTTATATCATGGTTTCCCCACTGAATATCAATATTCTGGAAGCCTTTTAAACGATCAATAATTAAATCTGGGTATTGCCCCCTATCAAAAATATCTCCCACAACATGAAGATGATCAATAGCCAAGCCTTGAATTAGATGGGCAAAAGCAATAAAGAGGTTATCCAACTGTTCAAGCTCAGTAACTTTTGAAATAATAGCATTATAATAGTATTGTTTATTTTTATCTGGCTGCTCTTTCGTTAGCAGTTCTTCCATGATATAGGCATAATCTGGTGGAAGCATCTTTCGCACCTTTGAACGGGTATATTTCCCGCCAATATATTTGACTAATTGTAAGAGATCGAGCAAATAATTGCACAATTCTCTATTTAAAGTTGCTTGGTCCAATATTTCTTGACGTGCTTGGATTTTTTCCACGGGGTAATAGATATATTGACATAGCGTTTCGATATCTGCTACCTTTTTTTGTGGAAAACATTCTTGGATTTTCTTTTTAATGGATCCTGAGCCGTTTCGTAATAAATAGTCAAAAGCTTGGTATTCACCATGCAAATCACTCAAAAAATGCTCAGTTCCCTTGGGCAAATGGCAAATAGCATCAAGATTAATCATCTCTGTAATCAAAGAGGATTTTGTTGGAAACTTTTCCTTTAATAATTGATAGTACTGCAACATGGCTAGGCGAATAGTCCTTTCTTTTAAATGATGAGCAATAGTGGTCTGAGACAAGTCCCTATCATTATTTTAAAATTTATTTTAAGAAAATGCCAGCATAAGACGTAAGCGCATACAAAAAAGGTACCCAATGATACCTACAGGCTTTAGTTATTTTTAAATGTTACTTTAAGACCTCTAATAAATCACCTATATCATTAATCTGACCATTAGCCGCTGATTGGTTAATCCCATAGCGATAATCTTTGATAGCCAAAACAGTAATCCCGGCCGCTTTTGCGGCAGCAATTCCCTTTTCACTATCTTCAATAATGAGGACTGCTTCCTTATCAATTCCTAATAATTGTGCAGCCTTTTGATAAATTTCAGGATTGGGTTTGGCATTCAGGACATCTTCTCTTCCCAAAACAAGGTCAAAATAGGGCATGATTTCTGACGATGTCAAAGCCCAATGCACATCTCTTGTCTGGCTATTAGATGCTAAGGCCAGTTTATAGCCCATATCTCTCAACTCTTTAAGTGTTGATTTGACTTGAGGAAATAAGAGTTCAGAATAAGGTGCCGGATGCTCTTTTTTATAGCTCTCATAGTCCTTCTGAATGATGTCTCCATCTAATTTAGCAGTATTCTGACTAAGAAGTTTTTGCCAGACTTGTTGCAAGTTCCCTCCAATAAATTCCTTTGCTTCCATATGAGCAATTGAAAGACCATGTTTATCTAAGAACTGCCTACGGCGTTCAAAATAAAAGTCTTCGGTGTCAAAAATGACCCCATCCATATCAAAAATGATTGCTTGATACATGTTTTTCCTCCTGAAGCCCTATTTTACCATAAATAGCCAAGTTATTTTATTTTTGTTAAAATAAATGCATGACTAAATTAGCTATTATGAGTGATCTTCATATCGACCTCAACCATTTTGACAAAGACGAAACAGATGTCCTTATCACTGTCCTTAAAGAAGAGGCTGTTGATCACCTTCATCTAGCTGGTGATCTAGCTAATCATTTTGAAGAGACGGCAAAACCTTTTCTAGGCTACTTAAACCAATTTATCAAGGTCACCTATAACTTAGGCAATCACGATATGTTAGATTTAAGTGAAGACAGTATTGAAGCTAGTGATTTCCATATCTATCCTTTGAGTAATGATTCCTCTTTACTAGCAATCCACGGCTGGTACGATTACAGTTTTTATCCTCTCAAAACTGAGCAAGAAAATCGAGCATTTAAGAAGACTTTTTGGTTCGATCATCGACTTAAAAGAGAACAGTCTGATCCTCAAATTACGGATACAATCTGTCAAAAACTTGAAAGGATACTTTATCAGTTAGCAGATAAGCGCCTCATTGTCGCTATGCATTTTGTTCCTCATCAAGCTTTTTTGCTATCTTATCCTAAGTTGAAGCCTTTTAATGCTTTTTTAGGCAGTCATAAATTCCATCAGATTTTTGTAAATACTTCTGTTACTGATGTGGTGTTTGGCCACAATCACAAGCGCATTAAAAACACCGAGTTTGATGGAATTACTTACCATAGTAAGCCCCTTGGGTATATGAAAGAATGGCAATTAACAGATCGCTTTTTAAAGCAGTTTCCTCACTATTTAACCAAGGAAACTGATGATCCTAACAAACACTTTGCTGCTATCCAAAAAGAAGAGGCTTTTATCGCCTATCGCCAAGAACACCTGGCAGAGGAATTTCGCTCTGCAATGACTATTTTTACCATTGATTAGAGAGGGGGATTATTAGCATGAAGCTAGAACGACGAACACGATTTGCTAAAATTGGTGCTAAAATGACCGTCAACATTGGCCACAGGGAGAAAGTTCTTCTTAAAAATGGTCAAACAGTCAGTATTCCACTTGATAAAGACGGAGAGGAAATCTTCATTCGACAATGGTTTGGCAAGAAACTAAGAGTCTATGATCAGGATTTTTATCTGGTTGTTGATAATCCTCTCAATGTTATCTTATTTTGGTCAAGTATCCTCCTCATTCTCATTAGTCATCTCCTTTTAAGCTTTGATTCTAATCTCCTTTGGTGGCTCACCATAATTGGGATCCTTCTATTAGCTGGGAGCTATTTAAGGCCTCCTTGTTATTTCAAAAAAGCAAAAGAAGATTAACTGAACTGCACCCCAAAAGTTAGACAACAAATCTAACTTTTGGGGTGTTTTTCTATGAAATTAAGTTATGAAGATAAAATTGAAATCTATCGCTT
>NZ_AEUY02000004.1 GCF_000188035.1 Streptococcus pseudoporcinus LQ 940-04 | reverse complement strand
ATTAGCTGAATATAAAAAACTTCACAGATCAAAATTGATATTTTTGCTTGTATTTGCACTCATAATGACTTTGGGAGTTGTTTTTCTTCAAGGACAATTTACATTTAGTGGGGAAAAGTATATAGACACATTTGGATGGTATATTTTACAGGTGCATTCTTTGACCACATATTTTGTCTTGCCAAGTTTGATAGCATTGTTTGGAGGATATATTATTTGTCGTGAGGAACAAGAAGATGTACTGAAATCATTAAGGCTAATACCGATAGACGAGAGTAATATGATTACTGCAAAAATGATAATTACTCTATTAGGTAGTATTTTTGTTTATTTAATACTATTTACGGCATCCTTAATTATAGAAGCGGTATTGCATTTACACGCAGTAAATATGAGTGAAGTAGTTCACTATTTTGTTGTATATGTATTAACTGGAATAAGCGTTTTTATGGTAATATCTCCAATTATTGCACTTATTGGACTTGTTAAAAGGAGCTACTGGATAGCTCTGATTATCGCTGAGATATACTCTTTTGTGGGAATATTTTTTGCCTCAAAGGAAATTTTAAGAGCCATTTATCCAATATCATCTGTGTTTATTTTGTCAGGAGCGTATGAAACATCCATGTTGGAATTTGCGATTAGTGTACTTGTAAATTTTGGTTGTTGCTTTATTTCATATAAAATATTAAAGGGCATGAAAGTTGGCAAAAAGAAAAGAATTAGCAAAAGAATATAGTTGGAAAAATAAGTTGAAAGTAATTTTAAAAAGAGGAGAGGACACTATCTCTCCATCTCCTTATCCATATAAATTCCGTAATTTTTTCGTATCTTATAAAACTCATCCATAGTGGATTTTGAGGAAGAATACTCTTGCATAAGGGTGTTCTTTTTTTCTTGTAATTTATCGAGGTTTGATAGTATTTATTTTGTGTTTGGCAGTTTTTTATAGTTTTCTAAAATTTCTTTAGCAGCTATTTTGTAGACGGAAAGTTCGCTATAATACTCATCTGCAAATTGTTTATCTTCAGGATTTTTCTTGTGGTATTTATAAATCTCATGATATTTATTTATAATATTTACATTTTTTCATATCTTGTGACAGATTTTTTTATTTCGGTCTATACATCAAAAGAAGAACAAAAATATCAGGCTAACTAAGATAAAGACATGCTTAACATTATTTGATTCATTTAGGGGTATCATTATCTGAGTTTTACATAAGATTGAAGTAAAGAGCAATTTCTAAAGTAAAAGAAAAGTTAAAATAGTATTATAGTAATAATTTTTCTTGAACAAGGAATTCAAAGAATAAGTGATGGAGTATTTTCAATGACTAAAAATTATATAGCAAAGATAATAAATAATATTCACAAAAGTTAGCTGAAGTTGAAGTCAAAAGAATATAGAATAAGAATAGAAATGATGAGTTAAAAATCTTGGAGGAATAAAATGGACAAAAAGAACTTATGGCTTATATTAGCAATAATCTCATTTATTACACTTATATTATCAATATATATGTCATATAAGACAGGAAAAACAGAGTATGCATGGATAATCGGTTCTATGCTTTTGGGCATAGGGTGTGGAGGTGAGTATAGAAAGTTGAAAAACAAATAAAAGATTATTACTTACCTGATAACAGGAATAATGTTAAACAATCGTGAAGCTGGAAACGAGATTAAAATTACCTGTAAATTAGAAGTAGAAGAAGGTTCAGGAAGGTTATTATTTGTTTCTGCTTCAAAGGAACCAGAAGAATTATTGGTTAATACAGGTGAATGTATAGAAACATTAGAGTTACCCGCAGGTGGCAATTATATATATTTTGAAGGTAAAGATTTAACAGGTAAATTAGAGCTAAAATCTGAGTAAGTAGTTCTTAACTAAATATACTATCTACGATAGGAGATAATTAAAATAAAAAATTTAAAAAGATTATTTTGACTTATGTTTAATAGGGTAACTTAAAGCAGATTGATTATTAGTAAACAGTTCATACTAGAGGTATGCTTTTGCTTTGCTTACAAATGGTATAATATAAACAATTAGACTAAAAACAAATTTATTTATATTATTGAGATTTTTTGTAGTGAAATTTTGTAACATTTATAGGATATTTGATGAGTAAAATATGTAAGTGAAGGAAAGGTGATAGCTTGAAACGAATATTAATTATAGAGGACGATAATCTTCTAAATAATACTTTAGCTTATAATTTAAGACTTGATGGCTATAATGTTTCATCTGCTTTTAATTTTAGAATAGCTAAGGAAAAGCTTATAAAAAGTGAATATGATATGGTTTTGCTGGATATTAACTTACCAGATGGGAATGGATTTGATTTAGCTAAATTTATTAAGACTAAGAGTCTTGATATCCTACTTATATTTTTGACTGCTAATGACGAAGAAAGATCTCAAATTAATGCTTTTGACTTAGGTGCAATTGATTATGTAAACAAGCCATTCTCAATAGCTGTGCTAAGGAGAAAAATAAATGTTATGTTTACTAAATTTGAAAAGAATGACGAAGATACAGAAATTTATAATGATGGGAATCTAATAATTGATTTCTCAAAATTTAGTTCTAGCCTTAATGGGGAAACATTGATACTTTCCCCTATGGAATATAAGATGCTTTATTTATTTTGTAAAAATCCAAAACAAGTTTTGACTCGTAGGAAGATTTTAGAAAAACTATGGGATTTAGAGGGAAATTATGTAGATGAACATACATTGACAACTACTATAAGCCGCTTAAGAAACAAAATTGACAGAGATGATAAAAAGTACATTAAAACAATTTATGGAATAGGATATCAATGGGTTGGAGGAGAAAGCTAATGAAGGGAAAAATACTTCTATGAAAAACTTCTCTTTGCTTATTTTATTTGGAACATTACTTTCAATGCTTACTATTACAGCCTTTTTATATATGAGGACCAGGGAGATTACATTTGTTTTTTATGGGCTTGCTTTTACTTTATCTGCTCTTATGTGGATGATTTGCCTTATCCTTGGGTTTAGTAAGAAATTAACTTTGTTTACAGAAAATATATGCGACATCTTGGATAAGATGATAAGCAATAATTTTAATCCAAATTATAATAATGATAATGGAGATACGATATTTTCGCGTATTAGTTATAGACTTTTTCGCTTATATGATGTGATGCAAGAAAACAGAAAGAAAGTTGATGAAGATAGAAATGAGCTTCAAAGTCTTATATCGGATATTTCTCATCAGTTGAGAACTCCATTAAGCAATTTAAAATTAGTAACAGATACTCTTATAGAAAAACCTGTAAATGAAAAGGATCGCATAGAATTTTTACATGGAATAAGAAATCAAATAGAAAAGCTAGATTTTTTAATTCAAGGTCTTGTAAAAATGTCTAGACTTGAAACTAGTACTATTCAATTGAAGAAATGCACTAATTATATTATTGATACCCTAACACAGGCTATGAGCGGAATTGTTTATGAGGCTGAGAAAAAAGATATACATGTAACAATAAATTGTCCTGAAGACCTGAAATTTAAATATGATAATAAATGGACGGTAGAAGCAATTTTTAATTTACTTGATAATGCAGTCAAATATACTCCAAATGGAGGGGAAATTACTGTGACTGTTGAAGAATTGGAGATGTATGTTCAAATAAAGGTTAAAGATACTGGAAAGGGAATTACTGAAAGTAATCAAGCTTCAATTTTTCGAAGATTTTATCGTGAAGAAGAAGTTCATTCAATAAAAGGTGTGGGGCTTGGGCTTTATTTGGCTCGTGATATAGTGAGTAAGCAAGGAGGTTATATAGGTGTCTTGTCATCTCTAGGACATGGGTCTGAATTTAATATTATGCTTCCTATAAGATAATTGAAATGGATGACTTTAAAAATTATCCGTTTTATTTTTTTATTTTGTCGTGTAACTTTTAACGGACATTTGAGTTATATAATTTTCTTGTATTAAGAAGCTGGTAACAATTAAAAAATTATAAGAGGAGCTATTATATGAAAATTTTACAAACAACTAACTTGAAAAAGTATTATGGAAAGGAGTCAGTTGTTACACGTGCCCTTGATGGTGTAAATTTTTCTGTGGATGAAGGAGAGTTTGTTGCTGTTGTAGGAACATCTGGAAGCGGAAAATCAACCTTATTAAATATGATTGGAGGGTTGGATACTCCAACGGATGGGAGCGTTGTAGTCAGAGGAAAAGAACTTGGCAAAATGGATGATGAAGAACTTACAATTTTTCGTCGTCGTAATATTGGCTTTATTTTCCAAAATTATAATTTAATACCTATTTTAAATGTCTATGAGAATATAGTCTTGCCTATAGAGGTTGATGGGGATAAGGTGGATAAAAATTTTTTAGATAAAATTGTTCAAATGTTAGGTATCACAGATAAGCTTAAAAATATGCCTAGCAATCTTTCAGGTGGTCAACAGCAACGTGTTGCTATAGCTCGTGCTTTGGTTACAAAACCTGCTATAGTGCTTGCAGATGAACCTACAGGAAATCTTGATAGCAAAACTAGTGCTGAGGTGCTTGGTCTAATAAAGTCTACTAGCGAAAAATTTCATCAGACTGTAGTGATGATTACCCATAATAATGATATTGCAAGACTTGCTGATAGAATAATTCGTATTGAAGATGGAAAAATTGTAAGGTTAGGGTGATTAGAAGATGATATGGCCTTTTGAAAATAATACAAGTGGAATAATAAAAAAAATATCAAAGCGCAATATGAAGTCCGATAAAAATAGCAAATTTTTTATTTTACTAACAATTGTAATTTCTGTTTGTATGGTATTTTCTATTACTCTTCTATCAAAAGGTATAGAAGAGGAGTATAAAAATACTCAAAGAAATAAAGCACAAATTGGAATTTTAGGACCAACAGATGAACAGTTAGACGTATTAAATAGTAAAGATGATGTGGAGTGGATTGGAGAATATTTTGCCATAGGGAATTTTTTCCAAGAAGACAAGACAATTACTGTAGCTTATGGAAATAAAGATTATTTTTTAAAGCAAGACGGAAAACATATACAAGGAAAAGTTCCACAAAATATAAATGAGCTTATGTTACCTCAAAACTATATTGATTTTTTAGATAAGTCCTATAAAGTTGGGGATACAATTTCTATTGATATTACTGGAACTGGTAATAAGTCAAAATATACTCTATCAGGTATTGTGGATGACACAAAAGAGAGTAGAGGGTATTTTATTTATGTTAGTAAAGATTTGGCAAAAACATTATCTAAAGATCAATTTCAATTGACAGCTTATACTCGCCTGGATACAGATCTTGTAAATTCAAATGATATTTTAAAATTTGCAAATTGTATAATTGAAAATACTGGGATAGTTAATGAGCAGATAAACTTGACTGAGTACTTTGCAGTTATGTCAGGATCTATAAAACAAGGATTTCCCATTCCGGTGCCAATACTTGCAGGACTTACTATGCTTTTAGCTACTATAATTATCTATGGAATTTTTTATAGCAAAGTTGTAAAAAATGTTCAGATGTTTGGACAATTGAGAACCATAGGTATGACGAAAAAACAAATTAAAGCAATGGCAAGTAAAGAAGGGAATAGGTATGCTGTCATGGGGATTCCTCTAGGACTTTTAGCAGGAGCTATAATAGGTTATATAGGCTCTCCAGAAGGCTTTATGATAAAAACAACTATTTTTTATGCTATCATAATTGCTTTTGTAGCTTTTCTAGCAGTAAAAATTGCTATATTTAAACCGGTCAGATTAGCTATGAATATCTCTCCTGTAGAAGGTGCAAAATATCTCTCATATACAGGAAATGTAAAAAATACGTCAAAACTTCATAGAAGTCTTATATCATCTAATTTGGCAAAAATAAATGTGGATAGAAACAAAAAGAAAGCAATACTAACCGTTTTAATGTTAGGTATTAGTGGTGGATTATTAATTTTCACTTCAACTTTAGCGGGTTCTATAAGTCCGAAAAAACAAGCAACTTTTAAATATTACCCTGTTGGTAAAATTTTGGTACAAATAAAAAATACAGTTGGTAGCACTTTTAATGAAGATTCTGAAACTTATGGAAGTTCAAAATTACAGTTAGAAAAAAACCCACTCCTTGATAATACACTTGTAGAGGAATTGGAAGCTATTGATGGGGTAGAAAAGATAAGCCCTTTTAATTGTGTAAATATGACAATAACTTTTCCATCTACTGCAGGTTCAATTACGAGTATTACAGATTTTTTTCCAACATTGAAAAGAGAAGAAATAGAGGAAAAACAAAAAGTGTTGACTAGTGGTAGTGCCAATTACGATAAAATGGTTAATAATAACGGAATTCTAGTTGTCGATGGAACTGGAAAAGTGGGGGACAAATTAAAAATCACAGGAAGATCTTCAGATGGTAGTGAATTTAATGTAGCAGCTGTTGTAATTGGAACTTACGACAGATCTTCTTTAATGGAAACTAGCCCGACTGTTCCCGGAAGCCCCTATTTTATTATGGCCTATGATACTGCAAAAAAATTAACAGGAATAACAGAACAGACAGGCATACTTTCCATTACTACTTCCGATAATAAATTTGATAAGGTTTTAGATTCAGTCCAAAAGATTGCTGACAAAAATGGAGAAATTGAGGTAAATTCAATAGAACAAACAATAAATAATATTAAATTACAGTATAGCAGCTCTATTAAGGGGCTCTATATGGCATCTGCAATTTTGTTTATTTTCGGAACAATAAGTCTTATGAACATGCTAATGGTGGATTTTCAAAATAGAAAAAAAGAATTTGGATTACTTCGTGCAGTTGGGTTAACGGAAAAACAGCTTGTTAATATGCTGAATAAAGAAATTAAAATTTATGTAGTAGGATCACTTGTCTTATCATTATTATTGGGAAGTGCTATTAGCCTTGTAGTATGTGAACATTTAGATAGTATTAATCATTCCATCACTTATAAAGTACCATGGTACTTTATAATTCTACTTGTAGGAGTTCTAATCCTTATATATTTAATTTTTTCAGCATATGCGAAGTCACAGCTAAAGAAAACAAATATACTATCTGCTATAAGAGATGAATAGTACTTTTTTAGAAATTTTTCTTAATTAAAATTTGTAATAGGTATTGCTTCAATCATCTTTGTACTAAATATCACCAATGGCTAGTCTTCAATTAATTTAAGTCTTATGAGCAGAAAAAAAGAAATCGGAGGTATTTACTCTTTTAGTATGGACGTTGATGAGTTAAAAAACATCTACTAAAAAGAATTTATGGGAGAACAGGTAAAGTCGTCTATGGTATTAACCTAATCATCTATAAATTTTCTTTAAAGAGAATTTTAGACAGACGCCAATAGATATATTTGAAAGTTTTACAGGTCTAAGACCAACTGGATTTACATCAATGGTTGTCTGCCCAATCATTGGACTAATAGGTTTAATAATTGAAGTAAAGGAAAAGGATAGGTTGTTTATAGTATTGAATCTTCTTTTGATTTTATTCTTACCTATAGCAATGTTTGTGGATAATATTATTTCAGCAAAATAAAATTTATTTTGTTCTAATAGAAAAGTACCAAATGATTAAAACTAGAATAAAAGAATATAGGGCAAAGTATAATTTTAAATAAGCCGATTTGCTGAAATTAGTAGGCGTTAGAAGATAAACTATTGGCAATTTAGAGAGTGGCCATTATAATTCATCTTTGGAATTGGATTGGAATATTACCAAGATATTCAATGAGAGCATTGAGGATATTTTTTACGTTATAGATAAATAGGGGTTATTGATGAGGATTTTTATTAAACTAGCATCATATTTTAAATGGATAGGATTATTGGGTTTTTTCGGATTTATTTTTGATAGTCTGGTATGGAAAATTTTATGGGGATTTTGGATATTTGGTTTATTTGAGTTATTATTTACTTTGCCAACTTTCATTCAATCCTTAGAACAACTTTTTGCAATGTTTGCTATTCCATTAAAAAATAAACCCGTTCCTAGTGTTTCAAATTATAAAAGTGATATTCAGTACTCCTTACCCTTCAAAGGAAAATGGACAGTAGTTAATGGAGGTGTGGATAAGGAATTATCACACTCTTGGAGTATTAACGCTCAAAGATATGCTTATGATTTTATAAAGTTAGACGATAAACTAAAGAGTTATAAAGGAGATAGAAAAAAACTAGAAAATTATTATTGTTATGAAAGCGATATAATAGCTCCAGCAGATGGTATTATAGTTGAAGTATCTAATAAATGTAAAGATAGTAAGATTATGTGGAATAATTCTACAGATCCTTTAATAAGAGATATCAGAGGAAATTACATTGTAATCAAACATATGGAGAATGAGTATTCTCTAATTTGCCATATAAAGCCAAATAGTTTTTTAGTTAAAAAAGGGGATGTAGTAAAAAGATATCAAAAAATAGCTGAGTGTGGAAATTCAGGCAATACGACAGAACCTCATATACATTTTCATGTACAAAATAGAAAAGGATTTGTATTATCAGCGGGACTCCCGATTGAGTTTAAAGACATAAAAGTTGATAAAATAGAAGATTATAATAGGTATGATTCAAGACCGATTAGGTCAGATTTTGACTATTCTATGCATAAGAGAAAATATATTCATAGAGGGCAAGTTGTAAGTAATATTTTAGAATAAATTTGCTATCAAAAATTTATATAGATATATTTCCATATACGAGGCTTTTGAAAAATTTCAAAAGTTATCCATGCTGATTATTAAAGCAACGTGGGGACTGTATTATTGATGTAAAGAAAATAAGATAATAAATTATAAAAGTATAGGAATCAATGTTTTATGGGGGTTATAAGAACTCTTATAAAATTTTAGAAATATCTTAAATAATCTTTCAAAACTATGTAATTTTTATATTATTGAGAGGTATTTACTAATCTCATGATATTTAACAATAAATAATTAAGATAAGTTTACTTATAGTTTACAAAAATAGGATAAGTTTACTAATAGTTTCTTGAAAGTTGATTTAATAAAATGGTAAGATATACACAAATAAAGGAGGGCTTAAAATGGATATTATTAGAGAATACTTGCCGATACTTATACCTATTATTATTTTAGAAATTGCACTTATGATTTATTCTTTAAGCCATGTTTTAAAACACGATAGATATAAATTTGGAAGCAGAACTATGTGGATTTTAATAGTTGTTTTTATTCAAATTATTGGACCTATCTTATACTTAACAATAGGTAGGGAGGACGAATAATGGATGCACTAAAAATCGACAATCTTCATAAATCATTTGGGAAAAATACGATTATTAATGGATTATCCATGTCGATTCCTGAAAACACAATCTTTGGGTTTTTAGGCAAAAATGGTGCTGGAAAAACTACGACCATGAAAATGATTTTAGGATTTTTGAAAATTGATGAAGGTTCCATCAAAGTGTTTGGAGAAGAAGTAAGCTTTGGTCAGTCAAAAACCAATCGATTTATAGGGTATCTTCCAGATGTCCCTGAATTTTATGGTTATATGACTGCTAAAGAATATCTCAATTTATGTGGGTCTATAACTGGTCTTAGCAAAAATGAGATTAAAAAGAAGAGCGAGGAACTTTTAGAATTGGTGGGATTAAGAGATGTCAATAAGAGAATTAGTGGCTATTCTAGAGGTATGAAACAGCGCTTGGGTATTGCCCAAGCCTTGTTAAATAGTCCCAAATTATTAATATGTGATGAACCAACTTCCGCCCTTGATCCGCTTGGAAGAAAAGAGATATTGGACATTATATTAAAGATAAAAGACTCTACGACTGTTATTTTTTCAACACATATTTTATCGGATGTTGAAGCAATCTGTGATCATGTTGTGGTGCTTGATAAAGGGAAAAATGTACTAGAAGGTTCGATAGATGAATTAAAAAATATAAAGAGGAAAAACACAATAAAAATCAGGTTTAAGTCAGACAAAGAACTAAAGGCATTTAAGTCACTAGATAAATTTTCAAATATGTTAACAAATGAAAAAGGAGATACTCTATACTTAACAGACGAAGAGAATCAACTAAAAGATATTGATATTTTATATGAGCTATATAAGTTAAACATATTTCCTATAGAAATAAAAATAGAAGAACCTACATTAGAAAATATTTTTATGGAGGTGACGAAAGCATGAGGATATTTTTATCTCTATTAAAGAAAGAAGCTATTGAAGGTGCAAGGACTAAAAAAATAATTTCTACCTTTATCCTGTTCTTGTTCATCGGGTTAATAAGTCCTTTGACAGCAAAATTAACTCCCATGATACTTCAATCCATAGCTACAGGAAATATAGATATTAACGTAGCACCACCATCAGAAATTGACTCTTGGACACAATTCTTTAAAAACATTAGTCAAATAGGTATGTTTGGATTAGCCATTATATTAAGTACTCAAATGGCGAATGAATTCCAAAAGGGAACCTTGATTAATTTATTATCTAAGGGACTGCCAAGGTATCAAGTCGTGCTATCGAAGATTTTTTATAATTTTATTTTGTGGTTTATTGCTTACTTTTGCTCATTTATACTAACTTATTTCTATACAAAGTACTTTTTCGGGATTTCATTTCCTATTAGAAATATACTTATGGCAGCCTTGCTTCCTTTTATATTTGGTTATTTTTAATATCGTTAGAGATATTATCTGGTGTAATTTCAGGAAATGTTATAGGCACATTAATATTAACGACTGCTGGGATTGTGATTCAACTTATATTATCTATTCGAGATGAAATTGTTAAATACATGCCTATTGCATTGATAGGAAAGCCTGTGAACCTTATAAAAGGAATAGGATATGATGACTATTATGTACCGATTATTACGGGCAGTATTTTGCTTATACTGTGTATCGTAATTTCCATTGCTGTAATAAACAAAAAACAAATCAGTTAGGAGGTAAAATATAATGCTAAAAATTGGAGAAAATATTCTTCAGAAGCGAAAAGAAAGAGGCATAACTCAGGAAGAATTAGCAGAATTCATGATGGTAACAAAGGCGTCCGTATCAAAATGGGAGACAGGTCAAAGCCATCCAGATATTTTACTTCTACCAAAACTTGCAACTTTCTTTAATATAAGTGTGGATGAATTAATAGGATATGACCCAGATTTATCTTCAGTTCAAATTCAAAAATTTTATATAGACTTAGAAAATAGTGTCCCTGATGCAGGTATGGATAGTATCGTAGAAGATATAAAAATTAAAATTAAACAATACTATTCTTGCTTTGATCTCCTATACTATATGGCTTTGTTTATTTTGAACCATTGTGATTTAGCAACTGATGATGTAAAAAAAGAGGAATATCTAGAATACACAAATAATATACTAAGAAGAGTGTGCGAGCATTCTAAAAATCCTATATTAAAAGAACAATCATTGAGCTTGAGGGCAGCCTGTTTAATTAGTTTAGGAAAATCAGAAGAAGCATTAAATATTTTGCCATCTTCGGACATGCTATCTATATCAAAAGATTGTTTAGTGGCTTCAGCTCATTTAAAAACGAAGAAGGAAAATGAAGCAGATCAAAAACTACAAATAATGATTTATAAGAACGTAATTGATTTAATCACTCTTCTTATGATGAAGAGCAGTTTGCATGATGAGGATTGGGTCGAAACCTTGGAAAGAGTGGAGGATTTAATAGAAACTTTTAATCTTACTGAAATAAATGTTTCTATAGTTTTAAATTTTTATTTATCCTTGGCAACGCACTATATTGAAGATAATAATCTCAAACTTGCTAGTCAATATGTAGAAAAATTACTCAACCTACTAATAGAGAGCAAGGAAAAAACGTTTAAGATAAGAGGCGATGAGTATTTTAATCAAATAGATGAATGGCTTGATGAAAATTTACTATTATCTACGAATCCAAATAGAAGTGACGATATTATTGTTCGCTTTTATATAGATGCAATAGAGAATAATGAAAGTTTTAAAGGAATTATTTCTGATGGAAAGGTAAAATCATTAGTTGATAAGGTTAAGGAGATTTACTCTCTATAATTAAATAATACCATTAGATAAAAGATTGTAATTTTGTTTATCCATTCCTAAGTAATAGACTTTTACTTAAGTTTACACAACTTTAACAAACTGTCAATTTTTCATAAAAATTTAGAGTTGATCTAATAGGAGGATTTTTGGCAATATGAAGAATGGTTAAAAATATATGAATACTGGTAGTATCCTTATCATGAATATATCAAAAGTTAGCTGAAATCGAAATATAGACGCTATATAATTAACGGAAGAGTAGATAATGAGCTAAAAATTCAAAATGATATTTGAAAAATAATATGATTTAAATACAATGAAAATCAGTTTCTTGGAACTGAAACTACATTTTTGCTAAAAGCATGATTAAATCGATTATGTTGAAAGATTAATAAGTTGAACACAAGAGAGGAGTATTTATGAAAGAAAAATTAAGTAAGAAGATTTTTTTACTAGGACTTGTAATATTTGTGATTTCTTACCTACTTCCAGTAGATATATTTGAACGCTGCACAAGTCTAAGACCAACTGGGCTCACATCAATGTTTGTCTGCCCGATTATTGGACTAATAGGTTTAATAATTGGTGTAAAAGAAAAGGATAAGTTGTTTATGGCATTAAATATCCTTTTGATCTTATTACTTCCTATAGCAATGTTTGTAGGTCATCTAGTAGGATCTCTTTAAGTAAAATAATAAGTTTAGAGTAAAAATTTTGTAAATAATCTTAAAAAAGCTATAGGCATATCCGCTTATAGCTTTTCACCTCTCCACTTCCTTCCCATAATAATTTTCATAGTTTTTCCTATACTGAACAAGGTCAGAAAATTGTTCTTTATTTAAAGAATACTCTTGCATAAGGGTGTTCTTTTTTTCATGCAGTTTATCGAGTTTTGTTAATATTTCTTTTGTATTTGGTAGTTTTTTATAGTTTTCTAAGATCTCTTTAGCGGCTATTTTATAGACGGAAAGTTCACTATAATATTCCTCTGAAAATTGCTTATCTTTAGGATTTTTCTTATTGTATTTATAGATTTCGCGATACTTATTTATTGTATTTATATTTTCCATATCTTGGGATAAACTCTTCATCTCAGTTTCAATTTTCTTTATTTTATCTAACAAGTTTTGTCTATCATCAGCAGATTTTTTGATTAGATCATCGAGTTGTGTAATTGAATTAATTCCTTGTTCTCTAAGTTTAATTATTGAATCAGCCATTGTTTTGATATTATGTTTTCTTGCCCAAACTTCATAACCTTTAGAGGATTGAGCTTTTTCATTAGTAGATATATCAATGACATTTCCTACACGTTTTTTAATAGGATTAGCTTTATTTTTAATTGTTAAATCTATTCTTTCTTTGATTTTTTCCTCAGTATAATCTTCTCCGATAGTCTTCGATCTTGTAAATCTTTGCTTATCTTTATGACGAAAAGCAATGTGTTTACCAAACTTAATTTCATAATCAAGAGACTTCATATTTTCTAAAAATTCTTCCCACGAGTTAGACCTATTAATAATTCTATCTATATCAAATTGCAGTTTAGATTTCCAAGAATTTCCTTTCTTGTTTTGGTCATATTCGTACCAAGACTTACCAGCAGTTTTATATTTTCTTTTGTAAGCTTCATAGTATTTATCAATGACTGAAAGCTTATTTTCTTTACATAATTCGTCACTTTGATACCTGATTTTGTGGTAAGATTTTTTGTTAGATTGGTAGCACTTACCAGTCTTGTAATTAACATTATTAAAAATTATATGGTTATGGATATGCCCTCTATCTATATGAGTTGCAAGAACAAATTCATAATCTTCTTTTAAAATTTTCTTACATAATTCCATTCCTATCTCGTGAGCTTTTATAGGATCAACCTCTCCTGGTAGAAAAGATTGGATTAAATGTCTAGCCAAAACAGTACCTTTAGTATCGTTGTCTTCTCGTGTTTTTATAAATTGAATATGAGCAGTAGATGGATGACAATTAAATGAAGATACCAAGATTTTTCCATCAGTTTTTTCACTCTTGGTAATGTAATCTATTGCCAAATTTAGAGTTGTTTTTATAGGATGTATTTTTGTAATTGCCATATTAATCACCAGAACTTTCTTTTGATTTATTAAGGAGTAAGGAATGGATCTGCCATATTTCTCTTGATAATTTTTCTATCTGTCTATTCATTGATTCAATTTCATTCTTGTAAATAACACCAGTTGTATTAGTTGCTTTTGCAATCTGGTTTATATTATTTGTTGCATTTGAAAGCAGCCATTGTAGGTTTCTAAATGGTTCTAAATCTACAACATATATCTCTTTTTCTAATACGCATTTTCTAAGAAAATGGGACATAGTTTTGCAATTAGCAAGTTTCATTTTCTTTTCAAAAACTTCTTTTTCTTCATCTGTTAAATATATTTTAAGTTGATTTTTTCTCTTTCTATTATCCATAGTAGTTCTCCTTATAATAAAAAATTGGGGTCTTAGGGTTCTCCCTAACAAGGTAAAATTGATAAAAAAAGAAGCAGTCCATAAAGGTTCTGCTTCATCAATTTTTCGTAAGTGGGTACTCACTTACTGTGCTTGCTATTAAAGTTATAAGCATTAAGCGTGTTATTTAATTACTATCATTATACCATAAAATTGAAATGTTTGTATCTAATAGAAAAGCTTAAAATATAGATGTACGATTAATATGCTATAGTGTATTTTTAGTATAAAATCTAATTTTTGGGTATAATTTAATTAATTATTATGATGCATTAGGAGGTAGAGTTTTGGAATTAAATCATGAAGATATTATAGAAAATGTCCTTGAAGGATATATGTTTTCTGAAAAAAAGGTTACTGATGAATGTAAAATTTATACAATTGAAAATTCCACTGGCTGTGGAGAAATGCGTTGCTACAATTTATTTGAAGGTGTTCAATTATCTTATAATAACCTTAATATGGAGACGGCATATCAAAAAATAAATCCTAAAAGCGGGGTTTTAGAAATAGATCATTGCTTAGAGGGATGTTATGAGTTTAAACTTGAAAATAATGAACGTGCTCTGATAGGTAAAGGTGATCTAAGTGTAATCGAAATAGGTAAAGTTCTTTTTGAAGATTCATGCATACCAACAAAAAAATATGTGGGACTTTCAATATTTATTGATATTGAAAAGGCACAAAAATCTATTGATAAATACTTTCCGTATGCAAAAATAAATTTGTTAGAAATAAAAGATCGTTTATGTAAAAATGGTGCAGCTTTAATTATTCATTCACGTCATGAGATAGACCATGTTATTAGTGAACTTTATAGAGTAGATTCTAGAATAAGACTTTCTTATTCAATTATAAAGACAATAGAGTTGTTATTATTTTTAAATTTAGTTGAAAGTTCAGATACTTTTAAGTTGACATCTTTTTCAGAACCAGTATATAAAGCAACTGTAGAATCATATAAGACGATTCTAAATAATCCTTTTGAAAGATATTCTATTTCTGATTTATCAAAAAAATATGCTATTTCAGAATCCAGTTTGAAGAGATGTTTCATATACATAACTGGAAGCTCAATAGGTAATTTTATTAGGGAAAATTGTTTAGAAGCCGCTGCTAAATTATTAATTCATAAACCCTTAATGTCAATAGGAGAGATTTCTGATTTGTCAGGATATTTGAATCCTAGTAAATTTTCTGAGTCATTCAAAAAACATTTTGGGCAAACTCCTCAAGAATATAGAAAAAAATCCATCTGACCTTTTTAGAGCAAATAAAGAGCTGTCAGGTTATAAAGAAAATATCCATCTTACTTTATAATAAAGTTGAGATGGATATTTTTTTGTAAATATTCTCTATACACATTCTATGTACATTTTATTAATTAACGGAGGTGTTTTATGAACAATAAAAAAATGACTACAAAAGATGTAGTAA